>NZ_DASVNZ010000068.1:0-6960 GCF_036486225.1 Roseateles sp.
TCCGGCATCTGGCGCCGCAGCCGCAGCCCTTGCGTGCGCACCGACACCAGGCCCGCGAAGGTGTCGAAGGCTTCGCGCGCCGACAGCCGCAGCCAGTACAGCCCGGCCGGCATCACGGTGTGGTCGGTGCTCATGTCGCGCGGCAGGTCCAACGTCACGATGCCGGATGTCAGGCAGCCGTGCGTCGTGTCGCCCAGCACGCGCGAGGGCGCCAGCGTGCGCCATTCGTCGTTGGCCAGCGTGGCCCACTGGACGCTGCGGGGACGGTTGCCGTTGAGCAGGCTGCGCGCCGACGATTCGCGCAGCTGGAACAGCAGCGTCAGCACACCGCCGGGATCGTTGGAGGCCAGCCCGATGTAGAGGTTGCCGTCGGCGCCCAGGCGCGGCAGCAGGTCGTGCCCGCCGCCCGACACCGCCGAATACAGCGTCTGCAGGCCGAAGGGATGGAGGTGGAACAGCCGCTCGCCGTCGACCCCCTCGGGCGGGTCGTCGTCGCGGTCCAGCGCGATGACGCTGGCGGCCTCGTAGTTCAGCGAGAGGCGCTCGATCACCGGCGTGTAGGGCGGATTCGGCAGCGGGCTCGGGCGCTTGGTGCGGGCGTTGGCGGCCACGGTGGCGGCCAGCTCGATCGGATAGGCCGCATGACCGAAGGCCGCGCGCGGACCGCTGAGCTGCAGCCGGCACAGGCCGTTGCGCGGGATGGCCATCGTCGACCAGTCCTCGTCGGTGGCGCGGCTGAGCTTGCGCACCGAGCCCGGGTCGATCTCGATGTGCTGCGCCGCGACCAGCTCGCCGGCCGGGTTGGGGTCGGCGAACAGCGGCTGGCAGGCGGAGCGGTTCGCGCAGGCCTGCCATTGGCTGTCGCGCAGCCAGGCGATCTCGGTGGTGAAACGTCCCTGGCGCAGCTCCTTGCCGGCGGGGCCGTCGTAACCGGCGTAGTGCGTGTCGAAGCCCCCGGGCTCCAGCGGCAGGCCGCCCCATTCCATGTCCAGCGACAGCCGGTCCAGCGTCTTGCGCGCCGCCTCGGGCGAGCCGACGACCAGGTAGGACGACAGGCCCGGCAACGGGCCGAAGGGCGCGAAGGCCTTGGACGCATCGAGCCGGCCCAGGCCGTTGGCCAGGCGCACGTCGCGCACGCCGCGCACGCACACGCGCAGGTCGACCTCGGCCAGCGGCAGCCGCGCCAGCAGCGAGTACGGATAGAGCCGCCCCTGCGTCGCGACCTCCAGGCGCAGCACGGGCAGGCGCGTCGGCCACTCGGCGCCGTGCACGGCGGGATCGCAGCCGGTGATGGCGGGCGCGTCGGCGCGCAGCCGGATCAGCAGCGACAGGCCCGCGCCGGCGGCGCGGTCGAGGCGGCTCTCCACGGTCCACCAGCCGGTCGCCGTGCTCAGGCTCAGGCGGAAGGCGCCCTGCAGCAGGCGGTCGAAGATCAGCGCACGGTTGGGCGAACCCGAGCCGTCGAACATTGCCGGCAGGCCGGTGCCGAGCAGCCGGTGTGCCGCGTTGCGCATCGAGACCCAGTCGGTGTCCCGGAGGTCCTGGTTGCCCTGGTCCTGCCGGATGTCGTCGGCGGGGGAGGGCGCCGCCGCAGTGCCGATGCCGGCGATGTCGGCGGCATGGACCTTGGCACGACCCTGCGCATGACCCTGCGCATGGGCCTGGGCGGTGGTGGCAGGTCTTGCGTCGCCACCGGCCAGCAGCCACTGCGGCACCAGATTGCCGAACGCATCGCGGAAAGCCTCGGCGGTCTTGGCCCGCAGCACCGCGTCGCGCAGGCCGCGCAGGTCCGGCGCGGCGCCGGACGAGGTCTGGCGCAGGATCACGCGGATCTCGCGCTCGCCCTCGCGCAGCCACAGCAGCGGCGACGCGATCGCCAGCCCGATGCGGGCGTCCTCGGCCCCAGCGCCGCCGGCCGCGCCGAACAGCGGCCAGACCGTGCGGCCGTCCGCCACCGGCTGCGCGACCTTGGCGCGGGTGACGTAGTTCAGGTCGCGCTCGGGCGCGATCAGCCGGTCCCGTTCCAGCCGCAGCGTGCGCAGCGTTTCCACCCGCGCATCGGTGACCGTCAACGGCCCGTCGCTGACGAAACGCACCGGCCGGCCCGCCGCGTCCTTGCCCGCGTCGAAGGCGGTACCCGGCGGCAGGTGCACGTCGCCGGGCGCGCGCAGGTCGCGCTGGCAGGCGAGGTAGACGCTGTCCGCCCGGGACGGCGCGAGGTCGAAGCCCAGGCAGTCGCGGTAGTAGAACGTGGTGTGATGGGCGGGGAAGCGGTTGACCTCGCGCTGCGCCGTCTCGCACACCTTCAGGAACGCGATCAGCAGCGCCGCCGCGGGCTCATGGTTGGCCGTGGCGATGCTGTCGGGCAGCAGCTCGCGCGCCAGACCGCGCACGTCCTCCACCGCGCTGAGGAAGGCGAAGAAGCGCTCGCGCAGCCGCTCGCGGTCCTCGCGCTCGGCGGCGGGATTGACGCTCGCTTCCTCGCTGATCGTGCGGTGCCACATGCGCGAGAGCTCGCGCTCCACCGGGCTTGGCGGACGCGGCGCGGCGGCTCCGCCCGATCCGGCGGCCGCATCGGCTCCCTGCAGGAAACGACGCTCGACCCAGCGCAGGTCCGCCGCCAGCTGCTGGTCGACCAGCAGATGGATGCGCTCGCGCAGCACGCGCGGCGCGGTGTCGTGGATGCCTGCCAGCGCACGCCACCACAGGTCCAGCCAGCCGGCCAGCGTGAGCACCTGGCGCGCCAGGTGCGGCAGCGGCGCGGAGTCCACCTCGCGCCCGAAGTGCTGCTGCATCGGCCACGGATCCACCGCCGCGATGCGCGCCATCACCAGCGTCGGATCGGTGGCGAACAGCGTGCTCCAGTCGCCGGCGTCGTGGTCGTCGAGGTCGATGAAGCGCAGATGCCGCGCCAGCTGGGCCGTCATCTCGACGCGCTGCTCGAAGTCCAGGTCGTCCGGGCGGAAGTACCCGGGGGCCAGGGCTTGCGGGAAACGCTCGCGCTGTTCGGTGCCGGTGCTCATGCGGCCCGCCTTCCTGACGCGGCGGCCGAGGCGTCGCTGCCCGGTCTGCTCCCGGCCGCGTTGCTCGACGGAGTGCCTGACCTGTCGTTCGGCATGTCGAGGAGCAGCTCGCCTTCGCGCAGATACAGCGGGAACACGAAGTTGTAGCGGCTGTTGCTGCTGCGCAGCGTGTAGTCGAGCTGGATGCGCAGCACGCCGTCGTACAGCCCGGAGGTGTCGATATCGATCGCGTTGAGCGCGATGCGCGCCTCGAAGAACAGGATGGCCTGCTGGATCAGGCTGCGGATCTCCGTCAGCGTGCTGTCGTTCATGGTCTCGAAGACCATGCGCCGCAGGCCGCAGCCGTAGGTCGGATGCATGACGCGTTCGCCGGGCGCGGTGGTCAGCAGGATGCGCAGGCTCTCCTCGACGTCGGTCACGCCCGACACCATCACGCCGCCGCGGGTGCGCCGGTCGAAGGCCGGCGGGAAGGCCCAGCCGCTGCCGAGGAAGTCGTGTTCGGCGTCCATGTCAGCCTCCGATCATCACGGTCGGCAGGCCGATCGCGATGTTGCCGCCGTGCGCGGTGGTGTCGCCGACGCGCGCCGCCGGACGGCCGCCGATCATCACCGTCGCGGAGCCCTTGACGATCGCGTCCGGCGGGCCGACGCAGGTCGCGTTGTCGCCCAGCACGGCGGCGGGCAGCGAGCCGATCAGCACCGTCGGCACGCCCGGTCCGATGACCGGGCCGCCGACGTGCGGGATCGGCGGCAGGCCGGGCGTGACCATGGGGCAGACATGCAGGTCGGTGAGGCGGGCGGCGGGCGGCACGGCGTGTCCTTTCTCAATTGATCATGACCATCGCGCCCTTGACCACGGTCTGACCCGAGGCCGAGAGTTCCGCGGCGGCGTTGCCCTTGGCGGAGAAGGCCATCTGCGCCTCGTTGCTGACGTTCATGCCGGTGGTCTTGACGTCGGCCTTGGACGTGATCGAGACGGCGCCGACCGCGTCCAGCTTGATCTGCCCCTTGGCGGTGACGGTGATGTCCTTGGGGCTGTCCAGCGCGATGCCGGACGGGTTGAGTTCGACCTTGTTGCCGTTCTGGTCCTCGAGCAGGATGGACTTGTCCTTGTCGCTCAGCACGATGCGGTTGTTGCCCGGCGTGGTGACGGTGATGACCTTGTCCTTCTCGTCGAACTCCAGCTTGTGCTTGCAGCGCGTGACGAAGGCCTTGGTGTCGTTGGGCGCGGCCAGTGCATACGGCGGCGTGCGGCTGCTGCTGTAGAGGCTGCCCAGGATCACCGGGTGCGAGGGGTCGCCCGCGAAGTAGCCCAGCACGACCTCGTCGCCGATCTCGGGCAGGAAAAAGGCGCCGAAGCCGCTGCTGGCGTGCGACTGCAGCAGTCGCGCCCAGACGCCTTCGGTCTCGGCCTGCAGCACCGGCACCTTGACCTGGATGCGCTGCTCGCCGGCGGGATCGGCATCGAGCTTCATCACCACGCCGACCTGCAGCCCCGACACCGGCGGCAGCAGGCCGGCGGCCGGTTGTGCGGGCACGTCGGGCCGCGCGCTGAACCAGTCGGGATCGAGGCCGAAGTCGGCCTCGGTCGTCCACGCGCCGTCCTCGATGTGGTGGCGCAGCCCGGTGATGTAGACCGAGCCGCTGAAACGCTTGCCCACGCCCTGCAGCTCGATCAGCCCGCCGACCTTGGCCTTGGCGCTGCCCTGGAAGCTCAGCCGGCCGCGCAGCCGCGCCAGGCCGGACTTGAGCTGCTGGGCCTTGGCCCACTGCGTCAGCATGTCGCGCGACTGCGGCGCGCCGGCCTGCATCCGGAAGCTCGCCAGGCCGATGACCTCGGACAAGGTGCTGGTGTCGAGGTCGCCCTGCACCGGCAGCGTGGCCGGATCGGCGGCGGTGCCTTCGAGCGCGGCCTGCGCCTTCGGATCCCAGGACACCGCCATCGCGCTGCCGTACTGGTGGCGCGCGTCGACGTCGCCCTCGAACGAGATCAGGTCGATGCCGTAGGTCACCGACAGCGCCGCCTCGCCCGCGGCCTTGGGCGCGGCGACGGCCAGCGCGCCGTCGTTGACCAGCACCAGCATGCCGTTGGCATCGGCCCGCGTCAGCAGGAAGTCCCAGTCGCTGCAGAAGTGCTGCACCAGCTCGGGATGCGTGATCGTGGTCGCCTCGACGTCGGCGGACAGGCCGTGCGCGCCGGCCAGCGTGCTCATGATGTCGCTGTCGAGCTGGTCGATGTAGTTCACGTTGCGCCGGCCGATCGTCATCTTCACCGCCTTGTCGCGGCACTCGACGATCAGGCGCGCATCGTTGTCGCCCTCGACCCGCAGGCCGTGGCGCACGACGAGACCTTCGAAGATGGTTTCCTCCTGCAGGCCGTAGCCGGCCTGCACGGTCAACCCGGCGCCGGGCTTGAAGTGGGCCGCGTCGCTGAGCGGGAACTCGCGGTCCGGCATGTCGCCGTCGTTGAACACCAGCCGCGCGCTGGGCACGGTGTTGGCGGCGCGGCGCACGGTCACCGACATGAGGTCGGCGCTTTCGGGCAGGCGCTCGCCGTCGATCAGCACGCTGAGCGACACGACGCCGACGGTGTCCTGGAGCGGTGAGACGCCGGGCATGTCACTTCCCCACCGGTGGAAACTTCAGCACCGTCCCGGGGGGGATGTTGCGGAAGTCGGTCAGGCCGTTGTAGCGGGCGACCTTCATGAAGGACGAGGAGTCCCCGTAGATCTGCTCGCACAACGCGCCCAGCGAGTCGTTCTTCTTCATCGTCACCGTGCGCGTCAGGTCGGAGGTGCTGGCGCGGCTGGTGACGCGGCGTTCCTCCTCCTTGCTCATCGCGCCGACGAAGGCCATGTCCACCTTCGCGCGCAGCGGATCGCCGCCCGGCTTGAACAGCGTGTACTGCGTCTTGAGCGACTCCAGCCGGCCGAAGAAGATCAGCGTGCCCCACAGCACCCGCACGTAGGGCGGCTCGGTGCGCAGGTCGATGTATTCGTAGACGACCTTGTTGAGCTGGGCGAGCTGGCCCTTCACGTCGGTCGGCTGACCCGGCACGGCCGGGACCACGCCGGTGCTGTCCAGCACGATGGAGAAGTTGACGCGTTCGTCGTCGATGGCGCTGAACTTGGGCTCCACGCCGGGCGAGCCCTGCGACTTGGTCTTGTCGTAGCGGATGCCGAAGCTGTGGCTGAACTCCGACGGGTTGATCTGCGCCTGGAAGGTGACGTCCTTGTCCAGCTCGACCGTGCCGGTCTTGCTGAGGTTGTAGCGCGTCAGCAGCAGCCGGGTCAGCTGCGGCGAGGCGCCCGCGTCGGCAGCGGCGTCGGCCATCTCAGCGCTCCCGCTGCGCGCGCAGCCGGTCGGCCAGCCAGGCGCGGCATTCGGCGAGCAGCTGCTCGCGCAGCCGCTGCAGGTCGCGCTGCGTCATCGCGGGCGCGGGCGGCGCCGGGGCGGGCGTCACCTGCGAACGGATCAGCAGTTGTCGGACTTCGATGCTCATGGGATTCCCGTCACATCAGGCGGTTGGATCCGGCGTAGGCCAGCTCGATGCGCTCGATGGCGACCTCGTTGCGGGTGGCCTGGAAGGCCTCCACCGACCACTTCACCGGATACGCGTTCTGCACAGCCCACACCCGCAGCGGACCGCCTTCCTCGTCGAGCAGGAAGACGTGCAGCTGCTTGGGGAAGATGGGCTGCGCCAGGCCGCCCTCCAGCACCGACTGGCACCACAGCAGCAGCCGCGACTCCATCGTCGCGATGCCGCGCGAGAGCACCAGCTTCGGATGCTTCACCGCCTTGGGCAGCTGGTGCACGAAGGCGTTCTGCCCGCCCTCGACGACGGTCTCCGTCTCCATCTCTGGCCCCAGGCCGTTGACTTCGCGGAAGGCGCCGTCCGCGTCCTTCGCGTTGGCCCCGAAGGTCACCGCGAAGTGGAA
>NZ_DASVNZ010000071.1:0-2084 GCF_036486225.1 Roseateles sp.
GGCCAGCTGCAGCAGCGCGAGGTGACGCAGCACCGGGTCCTGCGCGATCAGCCCCAGCGATTGCTGACGCCGCATCGCGGCGAGCATCCCGCCCTCCGGCTTGGCGGCCGGGCGATCGTCCGGCAGGCCGAAGCCCAGCAGCACCAGACACGGCAGCATCACGACCGCGGCAACCATGAAGGGCACCGCTTCGCCCCAGGGCAGCGTCAGGCCGCCGAGCAACGGCCCGACCAGCCAGCCGATGTAGAGGCTCGCGTTGAGCCACGCGAAGCTGCGCGTGCGCTCGAGCTGCGGATGCCAGTCCGCCAGCAGCGCCCGCACGACGGCGACGTTGCCTTCGGTCAGGCCCGTCGCGAAACGCGAGAGCACGAACAGCGGATAGTCCCGCGACGCGAGCGCGAAGGCGCTCAGGCCGTAACCGACCAGCGTGGCGGTGATGGTGATGCTCAGCACGCGGCGTCGGCCGTAGCGGTCGGACATGGGCCCGATCACCAGGCTGCCGACCAGGATGCCGGCCGGGTTCACCGCCAGCGCCAGGCCCATCAGCAGCTCGGGGCGCAGGCCCAGGAAATGGGTGAAATCGTCGACCGGGCCGCCGACGAAGATCGGCGCCAGGATCGGATACGGCAGCGCGACGCCGGCCGTGCTCATCAAGGCGAGCGCGCAGACGGCCCAGAGCAGCAGGTGCGGATGGCGCAGCGGCGCCGGCGACGCGGCGCTGGCGGAGGTCGCGGACGACCCGGCGGAATCGGTGGAGGACAGCACGGCGCTCATTGTGCGGCCCCTTCACGACGCAGACACAAGGCATAGCCGGGCCAGCCGCGATGACGCCATTCCTCGCGCGCGGCGTCGGCGACCTTGATGCGGTGATCGTTCATCGACGCGTGCAGCGACGGCAGCTCGCGGGTCCAGTCGTCCTCCGTCGCAGACCCCGCATGCACCAGCGCCCAGGCCGGCGCGGGACGCATTTCCGACAGATAGGTGCCCAGCCACGCGCGCCAGACGGTGCGCAAGACCTGGCCCTCGTCGACGTCGATACCGTGCGAGGCGGCGGCTTCCAGCAGCACGCGCACCGCGTGCGTGCCGGTCACCAGGTGCAGCGAGGCGAACTGGTGCCGCGACAGATACGCCGCCAGCGAAGCCTCGGCCAGCGCGTCCAGCGTCAGCGGGGGACGCTCGACGTAGCCGTCGAAGCCCGGCAGCGCCGACGCATGCTGCATCCGCGTCGTGATCAACGTGCCCGGCATCGGCGGCATCGCCAGCGCGGGATCGGCGCGCACGGCGTCGATCACGTCGCGCAGGCTATCCCGGCCCGGCCCCGCCGGCACCGGCGCGACCAGCGGGCTCTTCACGCCGATCGTCGTCTTCAGCGCCGCCTCGAGTTCCCCGCGATGCCCCGACTGCAAGGCGTATGCCAGCCGGATCGCGACATGGAAAGCCTGCGCTTCGGGCGCGGCCAGCACGGTGCGCAGCGCGTCTCCGACGGAGGGCGGCGGCACGCCGTCGTCGTCCGCAGGCTGCGACAGCGGCGTCCAGTGGTCGATGTGGCGCTGCATCGCCTCGGGCGGCGCGTCCAGCCGGGCCAGGGCACCGAGCGCCATCGGCAGATGGTTGAAGAGCGGCAGCGCCTCGGTGCCGTACATCGGGCCGAACTTCACCGACTGGTCGAGCGCCTCGTGCAACCCGGCGGGCCACGGCGGGCCCTTCAGCTCCAGGGCATTGCCGTCCGGGTCGAACAGGTACAGCGACGGGCCTTCGCCATCCGCGCCATATCGCGAGCCGTAGGCGTCGACGGTGACGCCCTTCGCCGTCAGCCAGCGGCGCAGCGCGGGTTCGTCGAGCGTCTCGACGCGCAGGCAGAAGTGATCGACGTTGCGCCCCTCCGCGCCGGGTCCCGCACCGCCCATGCGCCCCAGCTTGCCGTCCAACGGCACGAGGTCGATCAACTGCGCGCCCGCGCGCAACTGCACCAGGCCGATGTCCTCCTGACGCCGCTCGACGCTGCAACCGAGCAGGTCCACGTAGAAATGCAGCGCGGCCGGCAGATCGCGCACACGCAGCACGAGGTGGTCGAGTCCTTGGAT
>NZ_DASVNZ010000156.1:0-5409 GCF_036486225.1 Roseateles sp.
CCTCTCCCGCAAGCGGGAGAGGAAGTCAGAAGGGAGTGAGTCTGACGCCGTCATCTGCTTGCGGGAAATGCTGTCTTCAGCAGCGCTCGGTGCATTCTCACTCCCTCTCCCGCTTGCGGGAGAGGGCGGGGGTGAGGGCCAGCGGCTGTCGAAGGACTCCTGCCCGAAGCGGCGCAGCCGCGCCAGCGCGAGCTGCGTCTGCACGCCGCGCTTGTTGCCCATCAGCTCATGCCACTCATCGACGACGACCAACCGCACCGGCCCGAGTTGATCGCGCGCATCGGCGCGCGACAACAGCAGCGACAGACTCTCCGGCGTCGTCACCAGCACCGTCGGCAGCCGCCGGTCCTGCGCGGCGCGCTGTGCGGACGTCGTGTCGCCGCTGCGCAGCGCCGCGGTCCAGCCCGGGCACAGCGCCGCCATCGGCGCTTCCAGCGCGCGCAGCGTATCTGCGGCCAACGCCCGCATCGGCGTGATCCAGAGCACCGTCAGCGGCGGCGCGATCGCCTTCCCGCCATGAATGCGCGCCTCCGCGCCCACCTCGTCCCGCAGCGCCGCGAGCGCGCCCAGCCACACCGCCAGCGTCTTGCCGCTGCCGGTGCTCGAATGCAGCAGCCCGCCGCGACCGCGCGCGATCTCCTCCCAGACGCGACGCTGGAACGGGAATGGGATCCAGCCCTTGGCATCGAGCCATGCATCGACCGCAGCGATCCCAGCAGTCGCAGCGTTCCCAGCAGTCGCAGCGTTCCCGGCAGTAGCGGCGCTCCCGACGACCGTCTCGTCGCTTCGACTCCCTCTCCCGCGTGCGGGAGAGGGCCGGGGTGAGGGCCAGCGGCCGTGCCTGTCCACTCCATCGACGTCATCGCTTCCGCCGCTCACGCGCCCTCCTCCGGCAACAAGGCCTGCAGCGACTGCAAGGTATCGGCTTCCGCAACCGGCTTGTCCTCCCGCCGCCGCAGCATGCGCGGGAACCGGACCGCAATGCCGCTCTTGTGGCGGCCGCTGCGCGCGATGCCTTCGAAGCCGAGCTCGAACACCATCGTCGGCGTGACGCTGCGCACCGGGCCGAAGGTCTCGGTCGTCGTCTTGCGGATCACGGCGTCGACCTCGCGGATCTCGGCATCGGTCAGCCCCGAGTACGCCTTCGCGAACGGCACGAGCTGCCGCGCCGCATCGTCCGGCGGCCCGTTCCACACCGCGAAGGTGTAGTCCGTGTAGAGGCTCGCGCGCCGTCCGTGGCCCCGCTGCGCATAGATCAGCACCGCATCCACGGAGAGCGGATCGATCTTCCACTTCCACCAGACGCCGACGTCCTTGGTCCGCCCGACGCCGTAACGCGCGTCCCGGCGCTTGAGCATCATCCCTTCGACACCGAGCGCGCGCGCCTGCTCGCGCCGCCGGGCGAGGTCGGCCCAGTCCGCACCTTCGATCAACGGACTGAGCTCGAGTCCCGCCAGCGGATGCGCGGCGACCACGCGTTCCAGCCGCGCGCGACGCTCATGCTGCGGCCGATCGCGCAGATCCTCGCCGGCCTCTTCAAGCAGGTCGTAGACGCACAGCGCCACCGGCAGCTCGCCCAGCAGCTTCGCGCTGAGCGTCTTGCGACCGATGCGCTTCTGCAGTTCTGCGAACGGCATCGCGCGGCCATCGCGCCACACCAGGATCTCGCCGTCGATCACGGTGCCGTCGGGCTGCGCCTCGCCCATCGCGCGCAACTCGGGGAAGCGGTCGGTGACGAGTTCCTCTCCGCGCGACCAGATCGCGGCCTCCCCGCCGCGCTTCACCAGTTGCGCGCGGATGCCGTCCCACTTCCACTCGACCAGCCAGTCCGACACCGGTCCGATCGCGGCATCGAACTGCGCGACGGCGAGGTTGAACGGATGCGCGAGGAAGAACGGATAGGGCTGCAGTCCGCGCGAGGCGCCGTCGGCTCCTTCGGGATCCGCGGGCGCGATGAGCGCTTCGTAGTCCGCGGCGGACGGTGTCGCGCCGATGTGCGTGTAGCCCATCAGCCGCTGCGCCACGAGCTTCGCGTCCAGGCCCCCGACGGCCGCCAGCGCCTGCGTCACCTGCAGCTTCGACACGCCGACGCGGAACGCGCCCGTGATCAGCTTGAGGTGGACGAAACGCTGCTCGACCGCCAACGCCGCCCACTGGCTCTGCAAAGTCAGCGCGAGCGCTTCCGGTGGCTGACCGCGCAGCGGCAGCAGATGACCGGTCATCCATTCGGACAAGGACCGCTCGACCGCCTGCGTCGGCTCGGGCAGCAGCAGCGCGATCGTTTCAGCCAGGTCGCCGACGGCCTCGTAGCTCTCGTCGAAGAGCCACTCCGGCAGCCCCGCCGAGAGCCGGGCCTGCTCGCGCAGGAGCTTCGTCGGCACGAGCTGGCGGGGCTTGCCGCCGGCCAGGAAGTACACGGCCCACGCGGCGTCCTCCG
This sequence comes from Roseateles sp., assembly GCF_036486225.1. Lineage (GTDB taxonomy): Bacteria > Pseudomonadota > Gammaproteobacteria > Burkholderiales > Burkholderiaceae_C > Roseateles. Next base: position 2,438 of record NZ_DASVNZ010000156.1, read on the forward strand.
GCGGCGACTGGCGCAGGTAGGCCTGCAGCGCGGCCTGCTTGGCGAGGCTGGATGTCGAGGCGTCCAGATCGCGGAACAGCGCGGCGAAAGCTCTCATCCCCGAGGCTCCGATTCGGTCGCCGCGTCGCCGCCCGGCTGGCCGCTTGCCCCGCCGCTCCCCTCCTCATCTCCATACTCGGTCGCGAAGCCCTGCGCCCGCAGCCCCTGCTCGCCCAGCCAGCGCACCATCGTCGCCACACTGCCGTGCGTGACGAAGACGCGCTCCGCGCCGGTGCCGCGGATCGCCGCCATCAACCCCGGCCAGTCCGCGTGGTCCGACACGACGAAGCCGCGGTCGACACCGCGCCGCCGACGCGTGCCGCGCAGCTGCATCCAGCCGCTGGCGAAGGCGTCGGACAGATCCGGGCCGAAGCGTTTGAGCCAGGGAGAACTCGCGGCGGACGGCGGCGCGATGACCAGCGCGCGCGACAGCGCAGCCTTGTCCAAGGCCGGATCACTGACCGACAGCGTCGGCGGCAGGACCACGCCGGCCGCGCGGTAGACGGCGTTCAGCGGCTCCACGGCGCCATGCGCGACGATGGGCCCGATCGTCGCGTCCACGCCGTGCAGCAGCCGTTGCGCCTTGCCCAGCGCATACGCATACAGGACCGAGGGGCGCCCCGCCTCGGCGTTGGCGCGCCACCAGGCGTCGATCTCGGCGAACAGCGCCGCCTGCGAGGGCCAGCGGTAGATCGGCAGGCCGAAGGTGGATTCGGTGATGAAGGTGTCGCAGCGCACCGGCTCGAACGGCGCGTTGGTGCCGTCGGCCTCGAGCTTGTAGTCGCCCGACGCGACCCAGACCCGTCCGCCGTGTTCCAGCCGCACCTGCGCCGACCCCAGCACGTGGCCGGCCGGATGCAGCGACACGCGCACCCCGTGATGCACGACCGTCTCGCCGTAGGCCAGCGTCTGCAGCGTGATGTCCTCGCCGAGCCGGCGCCGCAGGATCGCCGCGCTGTCGCGATGCGCCAGGTAGTGGGCGTTCCCCCCGCGCGCGTGGTCGCTGTGGCCGTGCGTGATGACGGCGCGGTCGACCGGCCGCCAGGGGTCGATGTAGAAGTCGCCGGGCGGGCAGTACAGCCCCTGCGGCCGGGCGACGACGAGGTCGTCCGCGGCCGGCGCGGGCCCGGCCGTGGCGAGGTGGGTGTTCATGTCGCCCATGCTAGCCACCGCCCTCCCCGGCGGCTGTAGGACGAGCCCGCGACCGGCGCGCCTCCCACGCCACACGGGGGCTTGCGCCCCGCGCCGCCTCCCCTACACTGACCCGGCGTTCATCCACCACCGCCCGGCGCACGCCGACCGCGCGGTCCTGGGGAGGGAGAAGGATGGGTCGTATCTCCGACTGGCTGCTCGGACATCGCCGGGTCGCGTGGCCGCTGGCCGCCGCGGCGGCGCTGTCGCTGGGCATCGCCGCGAGCGAGCTGCACCGGCATTCGCTCGAGCACGACTTCCTGCGCAACCTGAACAACGCCGCCCAGCGCGAGGCCATGGCGCTGCAAGGCCTGACCCTCACCGGCAAGGGCATGGGCGCGATCGTGCTCGCCGGCCAGCTCAATCCGGCGCTGAAAGTCACCGCCACGCTCACCGACGTCGACGAGGCGCGGCGCGTGCGCCCCGCCGCCGACACGCTGGAGGTGATCGGCAGCAGCGTCGGCGCGCAACTGGCCTTCGTCGTGAACGCGCAGGGACGCATCGTCGCGGGCTGGGACGACGAAGGCTCACCGCCTATCGGCCTGGACGTGAGCTTCCGCCAGTACTTCCGCCAGGCGATGCGCGGCCAGCCCAACGTCTTCGGCGGCATCAGCATCAGCACCGGCCAGCGCGCGTTCTGGCTGGCCGCCCCCATCTACCGCCGCCCCGGCCAGGAAGGCGAGATCGTCGGCGTGGTCGCCGCCCGGCTCTACGCCGACGCGCTGGACCACTTCCTCGACACGCGCAGCTACGCGGGGGCGCTGCTGGTCTCGCCGTCGGGCGTCGTGCTCGCCGCCAGCCGGCCCCACTGGCGCATGAGCCTGGACGGCGCGGCCACGCCGCAACGCGCGCAGGCGATCACCGCCGCGGGCCAGTTCGGCAAGCTGTTCGAGGATCCGTCGCGCACGCACAGCCTGCCGTTCGCGCTGGGCGGCCCCGCGGTGGAGATCGACGGCGTGCGCCATGCCGTCGCCCACGCCGACGTCGCCTGGAACGATCCGACCGGCTCCTGGCGGGTGGTGCTGCTGGGCGACCTGGACGCGCTGGAGCCGCTCCCGACGCGGCTGGGGATCGCCGCGCTGGTGGCGCTGCTGGCCTTCGGACTGCTGGCCGCCACCCTGCGCAGCCTGGCGCACGGCGCCGCGCGCGACCGCAAGGAGCTCGAGCTGCAGGCGCAGCACGGCCAGCTCCAGGGGCTGCTGGCCGAGCGCGAACGCGCCCAGGACGCGCTGCTGCAGGCCAAGGACGATGCCGAGAGCGCCACCCGCGCCAAGTCCGACTTCCTGGCCAACATGAGCCACGAGATCCGCACCCCGATGAACGCGATCATCGGCATGTCCCACCTGGCGCTGCAGACCGGGCTGGACGCCCGCCAGCGCAACTACATCGAGAAGGTGCACCGCTCGGCCGAGAACCTGCTCGGCGTCATCGACGACATCCTGGACTTCAGCCGCATCGAGGCCGGCAAGCTCAGCCTGGAGTGCGTGCCCTTCCGGATGGAGGACGTGCTGGATCACCTGGTCAACCTGATCGGCTTCCGCGTCGAGGACAAGGGCCTGGAGCTGCTGCTCAACGTGCCGCCGGACCTGCCCACCGCGCTGATCGGCGATCCGCTGCGCCTGGGCCAGGTGCTGGTGAACCTGGGCAACAACGCCGCCAAGTTCACCGACCACGGCGAGATCATCGTCGGCATCGAGGCCGTGGCGCTGACGCCCGAGCAGGCGGCGCAGGCGGCGCTGGCC
>NZ_DASVNZ010000164.1:0-69969 GCF_036486225.1 Roseateles sp.
GGTCTCGACGCCCTCGGCGATGACCTTCAAGTTGAGGGCGCGACCCATCTGCACGATCGCGTTGACGATGCCGGCGTCGCTGGCGTCGCCCGGCAATCCGTGGACGAAGCTCCGGTCGATCTTGAGCCGCTGGATCGGGAACCGCTTCAGATAGCCCAGGCTCGAATAGCCGGTGCCGAAGTCATCGATCGACATCAGCACGCCCAGCTCCGACAGCGCCTCCATGCGGTGCAAGGCTTCCTCGGCGTCCCGCAACAGCACGGACTCGGTCAGTTCGAGCTCCAGCAGCGACGGCGGCAGATCGTAGGCACGCAAGGCCTGCGCGACCTGCTCGACGAACTGCGTCTGCTGGAACTGCAGCGCCGACACGTTGACCGCCACCGGCACGCGCAGCCCCTTCTGGAGCCAGGCGGCGGCCTGCGCCACCGCCTGCTGCAGCACCCACTGGCCGATCGAGACGATGAAGCCGCTCTCCTCGGCCACGGGGATGAACTCGGACGGCGGGACGTCGCCGCGCAGCGGGTCGCGCCAGCGGATCAGCGCCTCGGCGCCGACGAGGTCGCCGGTTTCCAGCGAGACCTGCGGCTGGAAGTGCAGCCGGAATTCATGTTCCTGCAGCGCCTGGCGCATCGCGTGGTCCAGCCGCATGCGCGACAACAGGTCCACGTCCTTGCGCGGCTGATGGAAACGGAACGCGCTGCGCCCGCTCTCCTTGACCCAGTGCATCGCGCGCTCCGCGCTGGCCAGCAGCTCCTCGGCGCTGGCGCCGTCGCCGGGGAACAGCGCGATGCCGATGCTGCAGGTGACGGTGAAGCTCAGCGTGTCGAAGCAGAAGGGCCTCGACATCGCCTCCTGGACCCGGCGCGCCGCGTGTTCCGCGCCGCGGGCGTCGGCCTGGTGGACCAGCAGCGCGAATTCATCGCCGTCGAGCCGCGCGACGGTGTCGACCTCGCGCAGCGATTCCTTCAGCCGCAGCGCGACTTCCTTCAGCACGCGGTCGCCATAAGAGTGGCCCAGCGTGTCGTTGATCTGCTTGAAACGGTCGAGATCGACGTTGAGCAGCGCAAACGGCGTCGTCTCGCGACGGGCCATCGCCTGCGCGTAGTCGACGCGCTCCATCAGCGCGCGGCGGTTCGGCAGACCGGTGAGCATGTCGTTGTGCGACAGCTCCTCGATGCGCTGGTGCGCGGCCAGCTTCTCGCTGAGGTCGCGGAACGAATACACCCGACCGATCGGCCGACCCCGGCTCCACTGCGGCAGCGACACGCGCTCGAGGACGCGGCCGTCGATCAGCTTGAGGTTGTCGCTGGTGTGCAGCAACGGCGATTCCTGGATCGCTCCGAGCCGCATCGCATAGGCGGCGCCGTCGACGACGCTGCGCCGCATCCAGGCCTGCACCGCGTCGTCGTTGCGCTCGTTGAGCAGGTCTTCCGGGATGCCCCACAGCGACGCCAGCCGCTGGTTGAAGCTGCGGATCCGACCGGCCAGGTCCGTGACCAGGATGCCGTCCGCGGTCGATTCGAGCGTGGCCCGCAGCTCTGCGAGCAGCGTCTCGCGCTCCTCGTCATGCTGACGCTGCTGGGTCTGGTCGCGCATCGCGATCAGCCACAGGCCGTCGCCCTGGGCCTGCGCGACATGGCTGATGCGTCGGGAGATCCACAGCATGCGCCCGTCGGCGTGGCGCATCATGGTGTCGGTGTGCAGGCTCTCGCGACGGCCGATGGCGGCGTCCATCCAGAACAGCGCGTCCTCCGGCGTCGAGGCCAGCGATTCGACGCTGCTTCCGACCAGGTCCTTGGCCTGCAGTCCGAGCAGTTGCTGCGATGCGTGGTTGACCGCGACCACCTGATGCGTGCGCGCATCGACGAGCCACACCGCCTCCTGCAGACCGTCGATCAACGGCAGGAACGCAGGATTGAGCGCAGCGACGGACGCTGCGGTGGCTCGGGTCGTGAGCGTCACGCAGCCATCTCCCCGGGGGGCGAGGACGGCGGGGACATCGGACCAGCGGACTCGAAGAAGTAGGCGATGCGGCTGCGCGGGCTGAGGTAGTCCAGCGAGGCGCGCGGCAACTGCTGCGGCTTGACGCTGCGACGGATGCCGAGGTCGGGCAGCTCTTCCAGGTTCAGCACCAGGGCCTCGTCGCGCGGCACCTTGGGATCGTGGACCATGACCTTGGGCTTGAGCGGACGCGACGAGTTGACCGCCACGACCAGCGCGTAGCGGTCGTCGGTCAGTTGCACCGCCGAGCCCGGCGGATACACGCCCATCATCCGGATGAAGGCGTTGAGCATGGTGGCGTCGAAACGGCTGCGCCCCTGGGCGAACATCAGCGACAGCGCCTCATGCGGCGTCATCGCCTTGGAGCTGAGCAGCGGATTGCACAGACCGTCGAACCGGTTCACGAGCGCGACGATGCGGGCGCCGATGCTCATGCGGTCGGCATTCAGGCGCTGCGGGAACCCGCTGCCGTCGGCGTGTTCATGATGCTGCGCGATGATCAGCAGCGGCCCCGCGCCGACGCCCATCTTCTGTCCCAGCACCACGCCCCTGGCGACGTGCTGCTGATAGGCGGCCACCTCGGCGGCGGTGAAGCTGTCGTCGCGATGGCGGAAACGCGCCGTCAGATCCATCTTGCCGATGTCGTGCAGCAGCGCGCCCTGGCCCAAGTCCAGCATCTCGTCGCGCCCCAGTCCGAAGGCGCGGCCCAGCAGCATGGCGATCACGGCGACATTCAGCGCGTGCGCGGTGCCGCGGTCGCCCGCCCCTTCATTGAGCAGGCGGATGTTGATGTCGCCCTCGACCAGCATCTTGTCCAGCAGCGCGCGGGACAGCGCGGAGGACCGGTCGCGCGCGTCGGTCGGCTCGCGCGGCACGAGATCCATCAGGTCACGCAGGGCGGTGGCGGCCTCGGCGTACTGGCGCTCGCACAGCAGCAGCGCGTCGTGCTGCTCGGCCAGCAGGCGACGATGGCGTTCGCGCACCTCGTCCTCGGCGCTGCGGTTCTCCTCGACGACGGCCGCGGCGGGAGCCGGGGCGGGCATCGGCGTCGCCTCCAGCGGCAGATCGCTCTTGCCCGGACTCCAGCGCACCTGCTTCAGCCCCAGACGGCGCAGGATCAGCAGCTGCTCTTCCGAGCTCAGCTTGAAACTGCTGAGCGGAAACGGATGCGACATCCAGCCGAGGTCGAGATGGATGAACATCCCCACTTTCAGCTGGTTCACATCGATGAGCGGGTCGGCCGATCTGTCCTTCATTTTCTTGTAGTTCCGCGTCCCGGTTCGGACGCCCTCGTCAGCAGCTTCGGCTGCGGAGGGGCGCAACTTAAATCAAAAGCGCGTCAACCGTACGGTGTCGCGCAAGATCCCGGGGGGACCGTGCAACTTGTCACAGGTTATTCCTGCACCCCCCTATGATCCCTCGAACCTCGCATTCTCATAAAGATACAGGAGACTTTTCATGCACGCCTTCATCTGCGACGCGCAGCGCACCCCTTTCGGGCGTTACGGCGGCGCGCTGTCGTCGATCCGCGCGGACGATCTGGGAGCGGTGCCTATCCGGGCCCTGATGGCGCGCCACCCGTCCCTCGACTGGGAAGCGGTCGACGATGTGCTGTACGGCTGCGCCAATCAGGCCGGCGAGGACAACCGCAATGTCGCGCGCATGTCCGCCCTGCTGGCCGGCCTGCCGATCGCCGTGCCCGGGGTGACCTTGAACCGGTTGTGCGGCTCCGGCATGGATGCCGTCGGCAGCGCCGCCCGGGCGATTCGCGCCGGGGAGGCCCAGTTGATGATCGCCGGCGGCGTCGAGAGCATGAGCCGCGCGCCCTTCGTCATGCCCAAGGCGGAGTCCGCCTTCTCCCGCGCCAATGCGATCTACGACACGACCATCGGCTGGCGCTTCGTCAATCCGAAGATGAAGGCGCAGTACGGCGTGGACGCGATGCCGGAGACGGCGGAGAACGTCGCCGTCGATTTCGGCATCCAGCGCGAAGCACAGGACCGCATGGCGCTGGCCAGCCAGACCAAGGCGCTGGCTGCGCAGCGCAGCGGCTTCTTCGACGCCGAGATCTGCCCCGTCACCATTCCCCAGAAGAAGGGCGACGCGGTCGTCGTGCGCCAGGACGAGCATCCGCGGGAGACCAGCCTGGAAGCGCTGGCCAAGCTCAAGGGCGTGGTCCGAGCGGACGGCAGCGTGACCGCCGGCAACGCCTCCGGCGTCAACGACGGCGCCTGCGCGCTGCTGATGGCAGGCGAAGCGGCCATCGCCAGGCACGGCCTGACCCCGCGGGCCCGCGTGCTGGGCATGGCGACCGCCGGCGTCGCTCCGCGCATCATGGGCATCGGCCCGGCGCCGGCGACGCGCAAGGTCCTGGCACAAGTCGGACTGACGCTGGACCAGATGGACGTCATCGAGCTGAATGAAGCTTTCGCCGCCCAAGGGCTGGCGGTACTGCGCGATCTCGGCCTGCGCGACGACGACCCGCGCGTGAACCCCAACGGCGGCGCGATCGCGCTGGGCCATCCGCTCGGCGCCAGCGGTGCCCGGTTGGTCACGACAGCGATCAATCAGCTCCACCGCATCCAGGGTCGGTATGCGCTGTGCACCATGTGCATCGGCGTGGGCCAGGGCATCGCGGTCGTCGTCGAGCGCGTCTGAGCCTGCCGGGGGGCCGGCGCGGACCGGCTCCTTGTCCCTCGTTCATGGCGGCGTCCGTCCGCCGTCCGGACGCCAGAAGCGAGTTGAGGATTCCAGCAATCGCCCAGGTTGTCTGACCTCATTTTGGTGCAGCGCGGGAGCGCTGAGCGGTCTGACCCTGGTGGTGCGACCCATAGCCAAAAGTTGGGGGCGACAAAGAAATAGTCATGGGCGCACGTAGGACCACGTAGGCGCCAATCGCACACCGCGTGTGATACTGACTTCGTTTGATGGCGCATACCGCTCATATATGTAGGGTATGCGGTGACAAGCATGATGTCTGACTATTGACCGCCTGCTTAGCGACCACCGACCGCGGTTTCGCGCACCTTTTTCCCGCTGAACGCCCTTTCACGCTGCCTGAGTCAGGCGGTGGGGCGTTCTGCGCAGAAAATGCACCAAATTGATGCACAAGCGTGCGATTTGCGGATAAAACATTTGCCCTGGCAAACATTCTTCACAGGGTTGTCCCTATAGTCGTGGACATCACCTGCTTACGCCCAGCAGATTTGGGCGTCAAACGCACGTCGTCCCTCCCCGCCATGTCCGCTGCACGAGCCTTTGATGATGAACTGACCGCGATCCAAGCGGTCGTCCCCGCCCCTGATGCTGAAGTCCGTACCGGTCCGCTGAAGCGCGACCTGGTGGCCGGCCTGGAAAAGGGTCTGGCCGTGATCGAAGCCTTCGATCAGGAACGCCCCAGACTGACCATCAGCGAGGTCGCCGGTCGCACCGGCCTGACCCGCGCGGCCGCCCGCCGCTACCTGCTGACGCTGACCCACCTGGGCTTCGTCTCGCAGGACCGCAAGATGTTCGCGCTGACCCCGAAGGTGCTGCGCCTGGGCCAGAGCTACATGCACTCCGCCCGTCTGCCGCGCATCATCGAACCCGAGCTGCACAAGCTGGCGTACGCGATGAAGGAAGCTTCGTCGGCCGGCGTGCTGGACGGCAACGACGTGATCTGCATCTCGGCGACGAGCGCCGGTCGCGTGGTCTCCCCGACGCTGCAGCCGGGCACCCGCGTGCCGGCCTACTGCACCGGCAACGGCCGCGTGCTGCTGGCGGCGCAGCCGCAGGCGGAAGTCGACGCCTTCATCGCCCGCCAGGAACTGTCGGCGCTGACCCCGCACACGATCACGCATCCGGAACGCCTGCGCATCGAGATCGCCCGCGCCCGCGCGCAGGGTTACGCGCTGATCGACCAGGAGCTGGAGCAAGGCCTGCGTTCGGTGGCCGTGCCGCTGAAGAATTACAAGGGCGACACCGTCGCCGCGATGGCCATCAGCGTCCACGCGACCCGCATGAGCATGGAGCAGATGGTCGAGCATTGCCTGCCCCCGCTGCTGCAGGCGCAAGCGCACCTGCGCATGCTGCTCTGAGGCTTCCGAGGCAAAGCGCTGGAGCCCTCTGGCGACAACGGAAAAGCGACCCGCGGGTCGCTTTTTTCATGCCCGGATCGGGATCCGGCCTCTGATCCGGACGAGTGGCGCGGACCGGTCGGCGACTCAGACCCAGAGGCGCTGCCGCAGCAGCGGGCTAACGCGGTAACGCTCGCTGCGGTACGCATCGAACAGTCCGTCGAGCGCGTCCACGATGACTGGCGCGCCGAGCAGCGCGAGCCACTCGAAGGGCCCGGCCGGGTAGTTGACGCCGAGTTTCATCGCCGTGTCGGCACCAGCCTCGTCGCAGACGCCTTGCCAGACTGCGTCGGCGCCTTCGTTGACCAGCATCGCGATCGTCCGCGCGACGGCAAGACCCGGCACGTCGCGCAGCCCCAGCGGCTCCCAGCCGAGGCGACGCAGCAGCGCTTCGGCGAGTGCTTGCGGAGCGGCTGCTACATGCGGGGCGAAGGCGATGGCCAGACCGTCGATGCGATCCGGCGCCAGCGGCCAGTCGATCACCGCCAGACCAGGCTGACGGCGCTCGTGCGCCAGCTGCGCGGCGCTGCGGCCGCGCGTGAAGTGCAACTGGAGACCGTCGATGGCGAGGCCGTGCCAGTCGGCCGCCGTGTCGCGCTCGAACACCAGGCCTCGCGTCGTCATCCAGGCGCCGAAGCTTTCGACCAACGCGCCCTGCCCCGCCAGCGTGACCGCACCGACGTCCACGTCGGTGGCGCTTTCCGCAGACGACGTCGGCGAGGTCGAGGTCGAGGTCGGCACGCCTTCATAGAAGCCTTTGCCGGACTTCCGTCCCAGTCGACCGCCATCGACCAACGCCTTCTGCACCAGCGACGGTTGATAACGCTTGTCGCCGTAGTTGGCCTCGAACACCGACTGCGTCACCAGGTAGTTGGTGTCGTGCCCGATCAGGTCCATCAGCTCGCACGGTCCCATGCGGAAGCCGGCGCCGCGCAGCGCGCGGTCCAACTGCGCGGGTGAGCCGGCCTGCTCCTGCAGCAGCGCGAGCGTCTCGGCGTAGTACGGCCGCGCGATGCGGTTCACGATGAACCCCGGCGTCGACTTGGCATGGACGGGCGTCTTGCCCCAGCGCCGGGACAGCTGTTCGATCGCCTGCGCGGCGGACGGATCCGTCTCCGCGCCCCACACGACCTCCACCAGCTTCATCAGCGGCACTGGATTGAAGAAGTGCATGCCGACCAGGCGGCGCGGCGTCGTCATGCCGTTGGCCAGCGCGGTGATGCTGATCGACGAGGTGTTGGAGGCGATGAGCGCGTCAGGCGCCAGCAGCGCGTCGAGCTCGCGCAGCAACGCCTGCTTGGGCTCGAGCTTCTCGACGATCACCTCGATCACGAGCGCTGCTTCCTTCAGGTCAGCAGTCGTGCCGGCCGGAGAGAGCCGGCTCATCACCGCCTCGCGCTCCGCCGCTTCCATGCGGCCCTTGGTCACGAGACCGTCGAGCGCCTTGCCGATCTGCGCGATCGCCGCAGCCGCGGCGCCCTCGCGCAGGTCCATCAGCCGGACCGGGTGGCCGGCCTGCGCCGCCACCTGTGCGATGCCCGCGCCCATCACGCCCGCCCCGATCACCGCCACCTGCGCCTGCGCGGCCGGTGCCGTCGCGATGCGCCAGGATCCCGTCGATCCAGTCGATTCCGTCATTGCTGTCTCCGTATGCTTCGCGTTCCGCTTTTCGTTCCGGTTCAAGTTCCGGTGCTGGTCAATCGGGGCGCGGCACCCAGGTCGCAGGCCGCTTGCCGAGGAAGGCGGCAAAGCCCTCCTTCGCCTCCGCGCCCATGCGCACGCGAGCGATGGTCTGCGCGGTCAGTTCGCGGACCTCATCGGTCACGGGGCCGACTTCGAGCTGCGCAAACAGCGCCTTGATCTCCGCCTGCGCCTGCGGGCCGTTCATCAGCAGCTCCGCGATCCAGCGCTCGACGGCGCCGTCGAGCCCGCCGGCCGCATCGCTCTCGACGACCTCATGCAGCATGCCGATCCGCAGCGCCTCGGCGGCGGGAATGCGGCTGGCGGTCAGCGCGAGCCGACGCGCCTCTCGCGGCCCGACCGCGTTGATCACGTAAGGTCCGATCACCGACGGCAGGATGCCGAAACGGGCCTCGCTGACCGCAAACTGCGCGCCGGCCGCGGCGACGGCAATGTCGCAGGCCAGCGTCAGCCCGACACCGCCGCCCAGCGCAACACCGTGGACCTTCGCGATCGTCGGTTTCGGGCAGCGGGCGATGCGGTCGAGCATGCCGGCGAAGCGGCGCGCATCCTCGACGTTCCAGTCCTGCGTCGCTTCGGACGCACGCTTCATCCACTGGAGATCGGCACCGGCGCTGAAGGCCTTGCCAGCCCCTTCCAGCACCACGATCCGCACGGCCGGGTCCTGGCCGAGGCGCTCGAAGGCGGCATCGAGCGCCGCGATCATGGCCTCATCAAAGGCGTTGAACACCTCGGGCCGGTTCATCGTCACGCGGGCCACGCCACGCGCGTCGGTCGATATCTGCAGGGTCTCCACGATGCAGTCTCCGTTGTGATCGCCGGAGTATCGCAGCCCGACCGGTCGGTCGAAAAAGAATCCCCTGACAGGTCCCTCAGTCCCGCCAGACTTCCTCGACCAGCTCCCGCACGGCGGTCAGCGCGTGTTCCTCGGGGCCTTCCTTCTGCAACCAGCACAACCAGGTCTCATCCTGCCAGTGCGGCCAGATGCGCAGCTCGCCGGCCTCGGCGGCCGCCTGGGCCTGGTCGAGCCGGAGAATCGCAGCCCCCAGCCCGCTCGCGACCATGCCGCGCACGGCGGACTCGGTTTCGGCCATCAGGCTGTGCGGTGGCTCGCGGCCGGCGCTCTGGAACAGCCGTTCGGCCGCGGCGCGCAGACCGCAGACCACCGGCGTGCCAATCCAGGGCAGCGACAGCAGCGCATCCCGAGACACCGGCCACTCGCGGTCGGCGAATCGGCGCGGTACCGCGATCGCGAGTTCCATGCGTCGCAGGCGATTGACGATGAGCCCTTCCGCCGTCTCGTTGTCGTGCAGCACGTAGGCGCAATCGACCTCGCCCTGGCGCAGCGCCTGCACGCTCTGCAGCGACAGGCGCTGCATCAGCTGCAGGCCGATGCCGGGATGCCGCTCCGCCAGCTTGACCAGCACGTCGCCCAGGCGCAGCGAGATCGGATCGCTGACCGTCCCCATGCGCAGCACGCCTTGGACGTCGCCGCGGATCTGTGCGGCGGCGTGCCGCAGACGCTGCGCGGCATCGAGCGTGCGGCGGGCCTCCTCGGCGAGCTTCTCGCCGGCGGATGTCAGCGTCATGCCGCGCGAGCTGCGCTCGAACAGCTGGACGCCGAGCTCCTCCTCCAGCGCCTTGATCTGCGCGCTGACGGCGGGCACGGAGGTGAACACCTTCTCCGCGGCGCGGGTCAGGTTGCGTTCGGCCACGACGGCCAGAAAACTCTTCAGCTGGTACAGCTCCATGGGTCCGGATTCTGACAAGCCGGCGTGGAAGCGGCGTTCAGATTCTCAAAACGCCTGTTCCAAAGATGCGCATGGACCGCGCGAAGGGCGGCGCCCAGACTTCCGTTCCATCGAAGTCATGCGAAAGCGAAGGCCGTCATGAGCCTCTCCAACCCCTATGCCGCCACCGTCGCGATGCTGTTCGCGGCCATCTCGTGGGGCAGCCTGTTCCTTGTCGGCAAGCCGGTGCTCAGCCGCCTGGATCCGATCTGGTTCACGGCGGTGCGCTACCTGCTCGCGGGTGTCGGCATGACGCTGCTCGTCGTTGTCTTCGGCGAACGCCCCTGGGCCAAGCTGCGCGCCCATTGGGGCACGCTGACGGGCTACGGCGTGCTGGGTTACGGCTTCTTCGGCATCCTGGTGCTGGAAGGGCTCAAGCTCTCGCTGCCCTCGCACGGCGCCGTGCTGATGGCGACGATGCCCATGACGACCCTCCTGCTGCGCTGGCTGCTCGACGGCCAACGGCCGGGAATCGCCGTGGCCGGCGCGGCCGTGCTGGCGCTGAGCGGCGTCATCCTCGTCTCCGGCGTGCTCGGACGTACCGACGGTCCGCCGCACATGCTGCTGGGCGACGCGCTCACTCTGCTGGGTACCGTCGGCTGGGTGCTCTACACACGCGGTGCGGCGAAGGTGCCGGACCTCAGCCCGCTCGAATACACCGGCCTGACCGCCATCGCGGCGCTGCCGTGGCAGGTGGCGTTCGCCCTCGTCGCGACCGCGGGCGGATGGATCGCCGCGCCCGCGTGGACCGACGTCACGCCCGTCGTGCCGCACCTCGTTTACATCGCGGCCGTGCCGACGGTCGCGGCGGTCGTCGCCTTCAACTTCGGCGTGCGTCAGCTGGGTGCGTCGCGGGGGACGCTGTTCCTCAACGGCGTGCCCGTGTCCGCGCTGCTGATGAGCGTCGCGCTGGGTCAGCATCCGGCGATGCAGGAGTGGATCGGCGCGGCGCTCGTCATCGCGGCCCTCACGTTGAGCACGCGGTCGCCCACTGCCGCCTCCGGTAAAGCCGAGGTAAAGGCCGGGGCGATGGCCGGTGCCGGCGGGCGCTGCCCAGCCACTTGATGCGCCTCCCGGCAAGCTGGAAAGTCCCGGTGCGACGGGCGCCACAGGCGGCCTCATGCCTTTTGTCATGGGCCTGTCTTCTGGCATAGGCTGGCGGCCTCGTCGGGCCCGGCCCGCGCTCATGAGCTGCTTGCGATGAAGAATGCCCTCCGCCTCACCACCCTCGCCCTGCTGATGCAGCTGGGCGGCTTCGCGATGGCGGCACCGCCGCAATCGGGCCTGGACCTCAAGGGCTACGACAAGTCGGTCCGGCCGCAGGACGACCTCTTCCGCGCCGCCAACGGCCACTGGCTCTCGACCACCGAGATCCCCGCGGACAAGTCCTCCTACGGCGCCTTCCACCTGCTGGCGGATCTCTCCGACAAGCGGGCGCGGGCCATCATCGAGGACCTCTCGAAGAAGAAGGCCAAGGCCGGCACCGTCGAGCAGAAGATCGGCGACTACTACGCCGCCTACATGAACACCGCGGCGATCGACAAGGCCGGCCTGGCGCCGATCAAGCCGCTGCTGGACAGCATCGCCGCGATCCAGACGCGCGAGCAGCTCGCCACCTGGCTGGGCGCGCAGACCGGCGTCGTCGACCTGCCGGTGCCGCTGGGCATCGAGGCCGACTACCAGGACCCCACCATCAACCGCCTGCAGACCTGGCAGGGCGGCCTGGGCCTGCCGGACCGCGACTACTACCTGAAGAAGGACGACGAGCGCCTGGGCAAGGCGCGGGGCGCCTACGTCGACTACCTGCAGACGGTCGCGAAGACCGCCGGCATCGCCGATCCGGCCGGCAGCGCGCAGCGCGTGCTGGCGCTCGAGGAGCGCCTGGCACAGGTGCAATGGGACAAGGTCGAGCTGCGTGACCCGCAGAAGACCTACAACCCGATGACGCCGGCCGAGCTGGCGCAGAAGGCACCGGGCTTCGACTGGAACGCGTTCTTCACCGCCGCCTCGCTGCCGGGCCTGGACAAGCTGTCGGCCTCGCAGCCGAGCTACCTGACCGGTGCCGCGAAGATCCTGGGCGAGGCGTCCCTCGACGACCTCAAGCTGTACCTGACCTTCCGCACCATCGACGCCAACGCCTCGACGCTGCCCAAGGCCTACCGCGACGCGCACTTCGCCTTCCACGGCGCGGCGCTGACCGGCGCGAAGAGCCAGCAGCCGCGCTGGCAGCAGGCCGTGGGCAACGTCAACGGCGCGCTGGGCGAGGCCGTCGGCGAGGTCTACGTCAAGCGCCACTTCCCGGCCGCCGACAAGGCGCGCATGGTGCAGCTGGTCAACAACCTGCTGGCCTCGTACAAGGAGTCCATCGACAAGCTGAGCTGGATGACGCCGGCGACCAAGGCGCAGGCGCAGGACAAGCTGTCGAAGTACATGGTGAAGATCGGCTACCCCGACGTCTGGCGCGACTACGGCGCGCTGGAAGTGAAGGCCGGCGACCCGGTGGGCAACAACCTGCGCGCCTCGGTCTTCGAGTGGAAGCGCCAGGCCGCCAAGGCCAGCAAGCCGGTCGACCGCCGCGAGTGGCTGATGACGCCGCAGACGGTCAACGCGTACTACAACCCGACGCTCAACGAGATCGTCTTCCCGGCCGCCATCCTGCAGCCGCCCTTCTACAACACGAAGGCGGACGACGCGGTGAACTACGGCGCCATCGGCGCGGTGATCGGGCATGAGATCAGCCACGGTTTCGACGACCAGGGCAGCCAGTTCGACGGCGACGGCAAACTGCGCAACTGGTGGACCGACGACGACCGCAAGGCTTTCGACGCCATCGGCAACAAGCTGGTCGCCCAGTACGAAGGCTACGAGCCCATCGCCGGCAAGCACCTGAACGGCAAGCTGACGCTGGGCGAGAACATCGCCGACCTGTCCGGCCTGCAGATCGCCTACAAGGCCTACCTGCGCTCGCTGGGCGGCAAGCCGGCACCGGTGATCGACGGCTACACGGGCGAGCAGCGCTTCTTCATGGGCTGGTCGCAGGCCTGGCGCGAGAAGGCGCGTGACGAGCGCAAGCTGCAGCTGCTGACCATTGATCCGCACTCGCCGCCGGAGTTCCGTGCCAACGGCGCCGCCGTCAACCATGATGGCTTCCACGAGGCCTTCAAGACCAAGCCGGGCGACAAGATGTTCAAGTCCAGCGAGGACCGCATCCGGATCTGGTAATCAGACCTCAGCAAAGCAAATCGGCCGGGAATCCCGGCCGATCTTTTTAGTGCGTCGGAACGTCCCGATCCAACGCCCGGCTTGCTCCGAGCAGTGGGGCCTGGTCTGCCTCGTGGACGACGAAGGTCGGGATGGCGCGCAGATACGAGGTGAGCCGGCCGCAGGTTTCGAAGCGCGTCCGGAACGGGCTGCGGTCAAACCATTCACCGAGGCGAGGCACGATGCCGCCGCCGATGTAGAGCCCGCCGCGTGCGCCGAGCGTGAGGGCGACGTGGCCGGCGATGTCACCGAGCAGCGCGCAGAACATGTTGAGGACATCGCTGCTGAAGTGCTCGCCCGCCAGTGCGGCCGTGGTGATGGCGTGTGCACTGCGGCCTTCGCCGGGTGCGAGTTTGAGCCCACGCAGTTCGGCGAGCGCCGTGTAGAGATTCTCCAGGCCGGGCCCGGACACGGCGCGCTCCGCCGACACATGTCCGAAGCGGCGGTGCAGCAGGTCGAGCACGACGCGCTCCTCGGGCTCGTAGGACGAGAGCGTCGCATGCCCGCCCTCGCCGCCGACGGCGACCATCGAGGTCCCGTCCTCGGATGGAAGCAAACCGGACACACCCAGACCCGTGCCGGGTCCGACCAGGCCGCGCGCTGCGCCGACGACGGCTTCGCCGCCACCCACCTTGCGCGTCGACTGCGGCCCGATCGTCGGGAGCGCGAGCGCCAGCGCGGTGAAGTCGTTGATCACCAGCAGCCGCTCCGCCCCGAGCGCCGACTGCAGCGCCCGTGTGGAGAAGCTCCAGTGGTGGTTGGTCATCCGGACGTGGTCGCCGGTGACCGCCGTCGCGATGCCGATCGCGCAGCTCTGCGGCGTCCGCAGACCTTCGCGATGCAGGTGATAGAAGATCGCGTCGGCGAGCGTGTCGAAGTCCCGGCAGACATACCGCGCCACATGCTCCAGCGGATCGGCCGCGCCACCCTGGCTGGCGAACCGCACATGCGTCGCGCCCACATCCGCCAGCAAGCGCGCCGGCGCCGTTCTTGCGCCCTGTCTCATGCCCTGTCTTCCTTCACCGCTGCTCCAGACCTTCGCCGGGCAAGCTCGTCGCCTGCCCGCAAAAGCCTCGGATGCTGCCACAGCCCGCCGGCGGATCCCGATGGCGGACGTCATCGCGGCCGGTGTTTAGCGCGTCACGCTGAACGCCCCTTCAACGACCGGCCTTGAACGCCGCGATCGCATCGCGATACCAGTGCGCGCTGTCCTTGGCCAGCCGCTCCTGCGACGCGTAGTCGACGTGGAACAGCCCGAAGCGCTTGAGGTAGCCCGAGTTCCACTCGAAGTTGTCCAGCAGGCTCCAGTAGAAATAGCCGCGCACGTCGGCACCCAGCGCCACCGCCTGGGCCAGCGCCTCCAGATGGCCGCGCAGGTAGGCGATGCGCGCCGCGTCGGGCACCCGGCCGTCGACGATGCTGTCCGCATTGGCCATGCCGTTTTCGGTGATGACGATCGGAGGCGGCGTGTATTCGCGGGTGATGCGCAGCAGATGCTGCGTCAGCGCCTGCGGGTAGATCTCCCATCCCATGTCGGTGAAGCCGAGTTCCCCCGGCGGCGTCACGAACTGCTGCTGCCCGTTGAGCACGCTGCGCGTGTAGAAGTTGATGCCCAGGAAGTCCAGCGGCTGCTGGATCAGCGTCAGGTCGCCGTCCTGGATCTTCGGCGCGTCGGCACCGAGGTGCTCGACGATGTCGGCCGGGTACTGGCCGCGGAACACCGGGTCCATGTACCAGCGCACGTTGGTGCCGTCGTCGATGCGCGCGGCGCGGCGGTCGTCCTCGCTGAGCGGGTCGGCCGGGAAGGACGGCGTGTGGTTCAGCACGATGCCGAGCTGCGCCTTCGAGCCGACCGCGCGCATCGCCCGGATCGCGGCCCCATGCATCATCAGCAGGTGGTGAGAGACCTGGTAGGCCTCGGCGCGGTTGGTGTGGCCGGGCGCGAACTGGGCGGTCTCGTAACCCAGCGTCGCCGAGCACCACGGTTCGTTCAGCGTGGCGATGGTCGACAGCCGGTCGCCGAAGCGGCGCGCGATCTCGGCGGCGTATTCGGCGAACAGCGGCACCACGTCGCGCGACAGCAGCCCGCCGATCGACTCGTCCAGCGCCTGCGGCAGGTCCCAGTGGTACAGCGTCGCGTTGGGCTTGATGCCGGCGGCGAGCAGCTCGTCGATCAGCCGGTCGTAGAACGCGAAGCCGGCCTCGTTCCACGCGCCGCGACCCAAGGGCTGCACACGCGGCCACGAGAACGAGAAGCGGTAGGCGTCCAGTCCCAGCCACTTCATCAGCTTCACGTCCTCCGGATAGCGGCGGTAGTGATCGCAGGCCACGTCGATGTTGGACGCGTCCTTGATGCGGCCGGGCTGAGCGCAGAAGCGGTCCCAGATCGACTCGCCCTTCCCTTCTTCACGGGCGGCGCCCTCGATCTGCGCGGCGCTGGTGGCGGAGCCCCATTGGAAGTCCGCGGGCAACGACTGGATCAGCGATTGGAAGGTGGCGGTGTCTGCGGCGGGGTTGGCGTCGTTCGCGTGCATGGTGGTGTCAGTCGAGGTCGAGGAAGTCGATGAAGACGATGGGGTCGATGGCATCGCAGGAATGGGCATGGCGTTTCCGGCGTCGGTTCGGTCAGCCGCGCACGGCGCCCGAGGTCAGCCCGGCGACCAGCCGCCGGGCACTGAAGAAGTACGCCACCAGCAAGGGCAGCATCGCGATGGCGCTGCCGATCATCAGCGCGCCCCATTCGGTGTTGTTGGGCGCCTGCATCGATCGCAGCGCCAGCGGCAGCGTGTAGTGCTCCGCCGAGCGCATGACGACCAGCGGCGCGACGAAGTTGTTCCAGCTCGCGATGAAGGTGATCAGGCCCAGCGTGCCCAGCGCCGGCATCAGCAGCGGCAGCACGATGCTCCAGAAGATGCGCAGCTCGCCGCAGCCGTCGATGCGCGCGGCGTCGATCAGGTCGGGCGGGATCGCCGAGCCGATGTACTGCCGCATCAGGAAGATGCCCAGCGCGCTGGCGGCCGCCGGCACGTAGAGCGCGCGCGGCTCGTCGATCCAGCCCAGCGCGTCCATCACCATGAAGCTCGGGATCATGTGCATGAACGCCGGCAGCATCATCGAGCCGAGCACGATCGCGAAGAGCGTGCCCTTGAAGCGGAACTCGTAGATCGCGAACGCGTAGCCGGCGAGCGAGCACAGCAGCAGGTTGAGCACCGTCGTCATCGCCGCGACGTAGAGGCTCATGCCGAGGTTGCGCCAGAACGGCAGACGCTCTTCGAGCAAGCGCAGGTTCGACGCCGCCGCATCGCCGAACCACAGCGGCGGCGGGTTGTCGAAGATCTCCGTGCGCCCGTGCGTCGCGAACACGAAGGTGAAGTACAGCGGCGCCACGAGCAGCACCGCGCCTGCCGCCACGAGCAGCCGCGCCGGCCACGCCGACCGGACCCGCGAATGGCGTTCAGCGCTTGCCATGGGCGCTCCGCGGGTCGCGGCCGAACAGCCGCGCGTTGAGCCAGGTCAGCGCGGCGATCAGCACGAACATCAGCCACGACATCGCCGACGCGGTGCCGAAGTCTCCGTCCGAGAATGCCGTCCGGTACATGAAGATCGCCGTCGTCATCACCGACGAGGACACGCCCTTCTCGCCGTCGACGAGGATGAAGGGTTCCTCGAACAGCTGCAGGTTGCCGATGAGGGTCAGCGTCACCGCGAAGAACATCATCGGCTTGAGCAGCGGCAGCGTGACGTGCCAGAACTGCTGCCACTCGGTGGCGCCGTCCAGCGTCGCGGCTTCGTAGAGGTCCTTGTCGATGACCTGCAGGCCCGACAGGTAGAGCACCAGGTTCCAGCCCAGGTAGCGCCAGAACACGACGAACGCCACGGCGGGTCGTGTGACGTCCGCGTCGCCGAGCCAGTCGATGCCGCCGTCCTTCAACGCCGTCAGCGACGCCAGCGGGCTGCCGATGAACGGGATGCGCGTGAGCTCGGCCAGCGCGGCGTTGATCAGGCCGTAGTCCTTCGAATACAGCGTCGTGAAGATCAGCGCGATCGCCACGCTCGACGTGATGTACGGGACGAAGTAGGCGCCGACGATCAGGTCGCGCCCGCGCTTGAAGCGCCGATGAATGAAAAAGGCCAGCGGCAGCGCGACCAGGTGCTGCGGCACGCCGGCCACCAGCGCGAACCAGGCGGTGTTGTAGAGCGCGTCCCAGAACCACGGGTCGGTGAGCGCGTAGCCGTAGTTCTCCAGCCCGACCCAGTGCATCGTGTGCAGGCCCTCGGCCGGGTTCCACTGCTGCAACGACAGGTAGATCGAGAAGACCAGCGGGAACAGGCTGAACACCAGGAACAGCGCGAAGAACGGCGCGATGAACAGGTAGGGTGCGAGCCGGCGCGAGCGCAACGCCGGCAGCCGCAGCCACGAAGGGCGCGGGGCGGCGAGCGACGAAGATGGGCGCGCGGTCATGCGGGTGGTCTCAGCGGTGGCGAGCGCGGCGCTCGATGAGATATCGCGCATCGGCCAGTGCCTCCGCGATGGCTTTGCCCTTGGAGATGACGCGCTCGAACTCGTCCCGGATCACGGTCGTGGCGAGCACGTCGAACCGGTTCACCGGGATCGCGGGGATGTGCGACGCAGTCTCGCGCCACAGCTGGCGCGCGCGTTGTCCGCCGAGGAAGGCGATCGGCTCGTCCATCACCGGATCGCGCAATACCGCGCGCATCGCGGGGAAGCTGTCCAGCACCTTGAGCGATTCCAGCTGCACCTGCGCGTCGGCCGTCATCAGGCGGACGAAGTCCCACGCGGCGGTCTTGTTGGTGGCCTTCTTCGGGATCGCATAGAACGATCCGCCGTACGCGGCCTGCACGCCGCCGGGCAACGGCGCCGAGCGCCACAGGCCGGCCGTCTGCGGCGCGATCCAGTTGCGCAGTTGGCCCACGAGCCAGGCGCCCATCATCTGCGTCGCGATGCGGCCCTGCTTGAAGCCGGCCGCCCAGTCGTTGGTCCATGAGATCGCGCGCGCGTCCAGGCCCGCACGGCGCGCGGCGCGGCCGAGTTCGAAGGCATGGCGGAAGCGCGCGGACTCGACGAGCACGCGACCTTCCGCGTCGAAGTAGAG
The DNA here is from genome assembly GCF_036486225.1 of Roseateles sp. GTDB lineage: Bacteria > Pseudomonadota > Gammaproteobacteria > Burkholderiales > Burkholderiaceae_C > Roseateles. Next base: position 17,983 of record NZ_DASVNZ010000164.1, read on the forward strand.
GCCCTCGCCGTCCTGCAGCCCCTGGCGCAGCGCGATGTCGCGCAGGTCGGCGGCGTCGGCCATCAGGTAGGCGCCGGTGGTCTTGCGGATGCGCTCGCCGGCGGCGAGATACGAGGCCCAGTCCCGGGTGATCTCGGCCTCGCTGACGCCGGCCTTGTCGAGCAGATCCTTGCGATAGATCAGCGTGCCCGGGCCGATGTCGGCGGGGATCGCGATCTGCGCGCCGTTCGGGCCCACGCCCTGCGCCATCGCGAAGCGGACGTAATCGTCGGCGTGCGCGGCCGCGTTGAACGGCGCCTGGTTCAGGTCGACGAAGCCGCCCGAACCCGCGAACTTGCCGATGTAGCGCAGGTCGATCGCCATCACGTCGGGCAGGCCGGAGCCCGTCGCCAACGCCGTCGTCATCGACAAGTGGTGATCCGCGTACTGCATCGACAGCAACTTGAGCTCGACGTCCGGATGCAGCGCACGCCAGCGGGGCGCCGCCGCGATCGCGGCGCGGTCGAGGTCGGGGAATGTGGCGACGCGCAGCACCGAGGTCGGCGCGCGCGTCGGGGCCACCTGGGCCACCGCCTCCACTGCTGCAGGGAAACCTGCAGGGAGCGCGGCGGCCGCCCCGGCCACCAGCAGCGCACGCGCTGCCGATCGCCGGGTCAGGGGGAAGTCGGGCACAGCGGTCAGAAGTTGTAGCCCGCGTTCACGCCGAAGGTCCGCGGCGCCGCGTACTGCGCGGTCCACACCGGATTGGCGAAGCTCACCGCGCTGCCCGCGCTGGTCTTGATCTTCTCGTCGGACACGTTGCGCACGAAGCCGTCGACGTACCAGTTCTTCTTCGACGTGTAGCGCACGCTGATGTCCGCCGTCGAATACGCCTTCTGCCGGTCGCCGTCGCCCAGGTTGAAGACGGACAGCCAGTTGGCCGACTGGTAGTGGTAGCTGATGCGCGGCGCGACCTGGTCGCCGTTGGCGAGCGGGAAGACATGCTCGTACATCAGCTGGATCGCCACCTTGGGGGCGTGCGGCAGCTCGTGGCCGGTCACATTCAGGCAGGTGCCCGTCAGGTTCGGTTCCGTGCAGGCGGGCAGCTGATAGTCGTTGGACGCCGCCACCAACTGACCCAGCTTGGTCTTCGTGTACGACGCCGACAGCATCAGCTTGTCGTCGTTGGTGATCATCCAGGCGGTCTCCAGCTCGATGCCGGACACCTTCGCGCCCTCCGCGTTGGAGTAGGCGAACTGGCGGTTGCCGTTGACGATCACCGGGGCGCTGAACTGGAAGTCCTTGAACTTCATGTGGTACGCGCTGACGTTGAAGGTCATGCGGCCGTCCAGCAGCGAGGTCTTGTAGCCGACCTCGTAGTTGGTGAGCGTCTCCGGGCCGTAGGGCAGGCCGCCGTCGCCGGTGCCGCCGGACTTGTAGCCGGTGGATACGCTGCCGTAGGCCATCGAGCTCTTGTCGATGTCGTAGGTCGCGCGCGCCAGCCAGGTCGTCTTGCTGCCGGTGTAGTGGGCGTCGTTGATGTTGCCCGCGACGTAGCCGTTGGCCGGGTCGGTCGGATCGATCGTCGGGTTCAGCGGGATCTGCGGCGCGGTGGGGTCGCCGTTCCAGGTCCAGCCGCGGCCGCCGATGTTCTTGCGGTCGTCATGCGTGTAGCGCAGGCCGCCGGTCACGTGGAAGGCGTCGGTCAGGTTCCAGGTCGCCTGGCCGAAGGCGGCCTTGGAATCGACCGTCTCCTTGGGCTGGATGAATGAGCCCTGCCAGCTCACCGTGCCCTGCTGCGTCCCGTTCATGATCGGGATGTCGAAGCGGATGCCGTTGTCCTCGGCCGCGTAGTACAGGCCCAGCACCCAGTCGATGGTCTGCTTGGCCGTGCTCTGCAGCGTCAGTTCATGGCTCTGGCTGCGGTAGCTGGTCCAGACGGTGTTGTCTTCCTGGTGGTTGGCGCCGGTCGTGAAGCTGGTCGGCATCTGCACGCCGAAGTCCTGGTCGTAGGTGCCCGATCCCTTGAAGTGGGTGTAGCCCGCGACGTAGGCCAGCGACATGCCGCCCAGGTCGTACTCGGCGCGGCTGCGGATCGACGTGGAGTCGCGCTTGAGCGACGGCGCCGTATCGATCAGCGCGGACCAGAGCTTCTGGCCGTCGCGCGGCGTCTGCATCAGGCTCATCGCCGGCGTGCCGCGATCAGCGAACTGTTCCACCGAAACGTCCCAGCGGAATTCCTTGATCGGCTGCCACAGGAAGCTCAGGCGCGCGGCGGTCTGGTCCTGCGCGTTGTACTTCGGTCCGCCGGTGGTGAACAGGTTGTAGTTGATCGGCTGGAACGGCGGGAAGGTGCCGGCCGTGTTGCCCGCGTTGTAGGCGGCCTGCTGCTGCGCGATCGTGTACTGCGTCGGCTTCTGGTAGTCGACATAGCCATCGTGCTGCTCGTGGATGAAGGCCACGCGCGCCGCGAGCGTGTCGCCCAGAGGGATGTTGATCGCGCCCTTGGCGCCCAGGCGGTTGTAGGTGCCGGTGCCGAGCTCGACGTAGCCGGAGTTGTCCTTCAACACCGGCTTGGCGGTCTTCATGTTGATGGTGCCGACGGTGGAGTTGCGTCCCCACAGCGTGCCCTGCGGGCCGCGCAGCACTTCGATGCCGTCGAGGTCGAACAGCATGGTCGCGGCGCCCTCGGGGCGCGGTGCGAAGACGCCGTCGACGAAGAGCGCGACCTCGGGGTCGGCGTACTCGGTCTTGGCGGAATCGTTGCCGATGCCGCGCAGCGTGATGCTCACGATGCCGTGGTCGCCCTGCCCCGTGCCCTGCATGCTGGGCACGAGGTTGAACACGTCGAGCATGCTCTTGACGTGGGCGTCGTCGATGGTGGACGCGCTGATCGCGGTCACCGCGATCGGGGTTTTCTGCAGCGACGTGGCGCGTTTGGTCGCCGTGACGACGACTTGAGGCAGGGCCTTGCTTTCCTTGCCGTCGGCGGAGGCCGTGGAAGCGGCGCTGGTATCGGCCTGCGGCGTCGGCGCGGGGGCCTCGGTCGATTGGGCATGGGCCGCTCCGGCCAGCAGCGCGAGCACGGCGATCTGGACGGGCGAGGAAAGGCCGAGGCGCGGCCGGCGGATGAGGCGGTCAGTCATGTTGTCTCCTGGTGGGCTCTCGATGCGAAGCTCTGTTCCGGGTCTTGTTCTTCTAATTTGAGTGCATCGTAGGCAACGCATGACAACGTTGTCAACGCTCCGATTGACATCGTTGTCATTTTGCTCACTATCATTTACCCGTAGACGTGGTCTCGATGCCGCGTCCCACAAGACCACCGGAGACAAGCCCCATGCAACCCATCCAGGACATCCTCATCGTCGGCGGCGGCACGGCCGGCTGGCTCACCGCCGCGTTCCTCGCGCGGCAGCTCGGCACCGCGCACGGCGGCGTCCGCATCACGCTGGTGGAGTCCAGCGACATCGGCATCATCGGCGTGGGAGAAGGCACCTTCCCATCGATCCGCGGCACGCTGTCGGCGATCGGCATCGGGGAAGCGGAGTTCCTCGAGGCCTGCTCGGCGACGTACAAGCAGGGCATCCGGTTCGAGCACTGGGTGCGGCCGCCGGGGGCAGCAGGGGCCGATCACTACTTCCATCCGTTCAGCCAGCCGAGCCAGCGTCCCGGCGCGCCGGAACTGCTGCCGTACTGGCTGATGGGCGACGCCGGCGAGGGGCGCGCATTCGCCGAGGCAGTGACGCTGCAGAAGGCCGTGGCGGATGCGCGGCACGGGCCGAAGCGGGCGAGCGATGGCGACTTCCTCGGGCCGTTGAACTACGCGTACCACTTCGATGCGGGACGCTTTGCAGCGCTGCTCGCGGAGCATGGCCAGGCGCTCGGCGTGAAGCGCGTGATCGCGACGGTGGATCGTGTGGATCTCGATGAACAGGGGGCTATCGCCGCCGTGCACACGAAGGAGGCCGGCACCTTGACGGCCGGTCTCTACGTCGATTGCAGCGGCTTCCGGGCGCGGTTGATCGGAGAGGCGCTGGGCTCGCCGTTCAAGTCGATGCGCGACGTGCTCTTCGTCGACAGCGCGCTGGCGATGCAGGTGCCGTATGCACGGCCCGATGCACCGATCGCGTCGTACACGATCGCGAGCGCGCAGGATCACGGCTGGATCTGGGACATCGGGCTGCAGGAGCGCCGCGGCATCGGCCATGTGTACAGCAGCCGGCATTGCGGCGACGAGGAAGCGGAACGCGCGCTGCGCCGCTACATCGGTCCGGCGTCGGATGCGCTCACGCCGCGCAAGCTCGCGCTCAACATCGGCTATCGCGAGACGCAGTGGGTGAAGAACTGCGTGGCGGTCGGGCTGTCAGGCGGTTTCCTGGAGCCGCTGGAGTCGTCGGGCATCGGGCTCATCGAGACCGCGGCCTACCTGATCGGGCAGCTGTTCCCGTTCAACGGCGATACGGCGCCGGTGGCGAAGCACTTCAACGCGTTCATGAACGAGCGCTACGCGCGCATCGTCGACTTCATCAAGCTGCACTACGGACTGACGCAGCGCACGGACACGGCGTTCTGGCGCGAGAACGCGGACCCGGCGTCGTTCACCGACACGCTGAAAGAAAAGCTCGCGATGTGGCGCTGCCGGCCACCGCAGCGGCTGGACTTCATCACCGACGTCGAGATGTACCTGCCGGCGAGCTGGCAGTACGTGCTCTACGGGATGGAATTCGAGACGCAGCTGGGCACGGGCGCCGCCGCGCTGATGCGCAGCGAGGAGGCGCGCAAGGAGTTCGCGACGATCGCGCAGCTCGGCGCACATGCGCTGAGGGATCTGCCGCCGCATCGGATGCTGATCGAGCAGCTCCTCGCGCGGACGGGCAAGCGGGCCGCATAGAGCGGCATAGAGCCCGGAAAGCCGAGTGAAGGCGCTCAGGCCTTCTTGAGGCGCGGCGCGGCCTTGGTGCCGAGCACCGCCGTGGAGTCGCGCACGACGAGTTCGTGCGGCAGCACCCGGTGCTTGGGTTTCGCAGCTCCTTCGGCGCCGACCTCGGGATCGGCATCGCGCGGCGCGCCGATCAGCAGGTCGACGGCGGCGCGCGCCATGTCGTCCATCGGCTGGCGGACCGTCGTCAGCGGCGGCCATACGCGCGCCGCGGCGGGTGTGTCGTCGAAGCCGGCGATCGAGAGGTCGCCCGGAACCGCCAGGCCGAGGCGTTGCGCCGCGGCCAGCACGCCCAGCGCCATGTCGTCGTTGCTCGCGAAAACCGCGGTCGGGCGCTGGCGCCGGCTCAGCAGCTGATAGGCGGCCTCGACGCCGGTGTCGAAGGTGAAGTCGCCCTGCACCACCAGGTCCTTGTCCAGCGGCAGCTTGTGCGCCTTCAACGCGGCCAGGTAGCCCTGGTAGCGACGCTTGGACGCGACCTGCTCCTTCGCGCCCTTGATGATCGCGATGCGCGTGTGCCCGAGGCTGATCAGCAGATTGGTGATCTCCTCCGCCGCGTGCACGTCGTCCATGCGGACGCTCGGATGGTCGGGCTCGTCGGCGGCCGGGGAGATCAGCACGCACGGCGTCTGGCTCTCGCGCAAGGCGGACAGCACCTGCGGGTTGTCGCACAGCGGCGGCGTGAGGATCATGCCGTCCGGCCGCAGCGCGGAGACCATGCGGTCGACCTGCATGGCGAGGTCGGGCGCGTCGTTGTGGAGGGACTCGACGACGAGGTGGTACCCCGCCTCGCGGCAGCGCAGCGTCGCGCCTTGCTGGACACCGCCGACGAAGGCGGCCGACGGGTCGTAGTACAGCAGGCCGATCAGGAAGGACCGTCCACCAGCGAGGCTGCGAGCCGATTGCTTGGGCCGGTACTTGAGGTCGGCCACGACCTTCAGCACCGTTTCGCGGGTTTCGGAATGGACGCCCGGCTCTTGATTCAGAACCCGGGATACCGTCTTGATGGAGACGCCCGCTTCGCGAGCGACGTCGATGATGGTGGCGGGTTTACGTGGCGGCATAGAGATCCGGAATGCTCGCCCGACTTTGCCATACGGACACGATCCCTGCGGGAGAGTGCGAATCCGGAGCGCCAATGAGAAAAGCCGGCGCGAGGCCGGCTTTTCGTATTTGGTGCCCAGGAGAGGACTCGAACCTCCACGGAGTTACCCGCTAGTACCTGAAACTAGTGCGTCTACCAATTCCGCCACCTGGGCTTTCAGGATTTCTTCGTCACAACTTGCGTTGCAGCGAGGAATTGGACTTTAGCACGCTTTTGAATACTGGCAAGCGATTCAGCCGCCCCAACTCACTTTTCCGAGTCGGGTGTGCGGATCCCACAACGCCTGTACTCTCCTCGCCCAATCCAGCATCGCCGGCTCCACGCGCTCCCAATGCGCCCGGTACGCCGCCTGCAGTTGAGGCCCGACCCCGTGCTCCGCGCTGATGGACCCGCCGAGCTCCGCGACCAGCGCGTACAGGCCCTCACGCAGGGTCAGCTCTTGCTCCGGCGTGAGGGATCCGGCATTCGCCGGCCAGACCATGTTGAAGTGCATGCCGCCGTCGCCGAGGTGGCCGAAGTCGGCCAGCCGCACCTGCGGGAAGCGCTCGGCCAGCCACGCCGCCCCACGCTCGCGGAAGGCCATGAAATGGCGCCGCGGCAGCGAGAGATCGAGCCCGATCACCTTGCCCTGCACCCGCAGTCCTTCGCTGATGCGATGACGCAGGCCCCAGATCGCCTCGTCGGCATCCAGCACGGCATCGCGCACGCGACCGGATTCGAAACCGGTTTCGAGCCAGTCCTGCAGCAATCCGGTCAGCGCGAGTTGATCCGCCGGCAGCTCGCTGCTGAGCTCGACGAGCATCGCGTAGTCCGGCAGCTGTCCTTCGAACCACCGCGTCACGTCCTGACCGTGCAGACCGGCCTCCAGCGCCGCGCGGCTGATGCCTTCAAAGGCGGACACCAGCCCGCCCCAGCGCTGCATCACATCGGCGTACAGCGGAAACACCTCGGCCAGCGAGGCCGGCGCCACCAGCGCCACGGCCCGCTGGCGCGGCAGGGGCGCGAGCTTGATCGTGACTTCGCTGACCAGCCCGAGGCTGCCCGACGAGCCGATGAAGAGCTGCCCGAGCGCCAACGCCGAGTTGTCCTTCTGCAGCCCCTGCCCCAGGCGCAAGACCTGACCCGCCGGCTCCGCCAGCACGACCTCCAGCGCCAGCGTGTTGGCGCGCACGTCGCCATAGCGCAGCATCCGCGTGCCGCCGGTGTTGTGCGCGACCATGCCGCCGATCGACGGATCGGCGCTCAGGTCGACCGGGAACCACAGGCCGTGCGGCTCGAGACGTTCGTTGATCTCCGACAGCCGGAAGCCCGACGACACGCGCAGCGTGCGGTCGAGCAGATCGAGCTCGAACACCTCGCGCAGTCGTTCGGTGCTCAGGAGCACTTCGCCGTTCGCGTCGTCCGGCGTTCCTGCGCGGACCAGCCCGGTATGCGCGCCCTGCACCACCACGCGCAGCCCGCTGGCCGCCGCGAGCGCCAGCACCCGTGCCGCCTCGTCGCGACTGCCCGGGCGAACGAGCGCGGCCGCACGCCCCGCCGCGTAGCGCGCGGGCTGCAGGAAGCGCGGCTCGATGTCTGCGCCCACCTGCACGAAGGTTTCGCCGCAGACGGCAATGGCTTCCGCGAGGAAACCGCCGGCCTGGAAGCTCAGCACGCCGTGGCCTCGCCCGTCGTGTCCGCGTCCTTGGCCGCGCCGGCCGTCATCTTGAAGATGCCCGTCGCGTTGCCCGCGTCGAAGGCCAGATCCAGCGCGCCCGATTCATCGAGCGGCGCGCGCTGGATGAATTCGTGGAAGCTGCCCGGCACTTCGAGCATCACGCGCTGGCCGCGATCGAGGAACTCGCGCATCACGCGTGCCGCCTTGAACGCGGTCTGGCGCACACGCCCGGTCGCCGAGGTCTCGATCGAGTCCTTCACCGGCCGGTCGAGCGCGCGCTGCGCCGCGACGACGGCTTCGATGTCGGCCACGCGATCGGTCGCGTGGTTGAAGGCGTTGCCTTCGGTCGCAATCCAGGCCATCTCGGCCGATTCGGTGAGCATCAGCTGGTAGTCGTCCGCCTCGAACAGCGCATGCTGCCGGGCGAAACAGCCGACCAGCTTCGGCAGCAGCGCCACTGCGGCGGCGGCCGGCAGATCGCCGTCGCGCGCGAGGTGCTCCAGCATCGCCAGGTCGGCCGGCGTCAGCGGATCCCGCGAGGTCGACAGCACCCGCGTCACCGCGCCCTGGAAGCTGCCGGAGAAACGCTCCGGATGCAGCTCCGAGACGAAGAACTGCGCGATGTCTTCCGGGAAATCAGCATGGCGCCAGGCGCGGCCGGTCATCTTCAAGCGCGGCAGCGGATAGGTCGCCGCCATCGCGAAGCCCAGCGGTCTCAGCACCCGCGTGATCGCGGCCTCGCCCGGCGGCAGCGCGCCGGACGGCCACGCCACCGTGCGCAGCGCGCCGTGGTCGAAGACCAGTTGCTGTCCGTCGCGCTGCAGGTCGGCGACATAGGCCGCCGCCATCGGCACGCGATCGGTGACGTCAAGGAAGAGCGCCATGTTCAGTGCCTGCGCCAGCTCGGCGCGCGACACGCGCTCGCCGGCCGGACGCAGCAGCGAGGGCACGACCTGCACGCGCGCGAAGGCGGCACGGGCCGCTTCTTCGCCGAGCGCGCCGCGCAGCAGCTGGAACAGCCCGCTGTCCACGGCCGCCGCGACTTTGGCATTGAGCGCCGGCAACGCCACAGGCGCCTTCAGCTCCGCGGTCCGCTCAGACATCGAACTTCACGCCCTGCGCCAGCGGCAGCTCGCGCGAGTAGTTCACGGTGTTGGTGGTGCGGCGCATGTAGGCCTTCCACGCATCCGAACCGGATTCGCGGCCGCCGCCGGTCTCCTTCTCGCCACCGAAGGCGCCGCCGATCTCCGCGCCCGAGGTGCCGATGTTCACGTTGGCGATGCCGCAATCGGAGCCGCTGGCGCTGACGAAGGTCTCAGCCTCGCGGATGTCGTTCGTGAAAATCGCCGAGGACAGGCCCTGCGGCACGTCGTTCTGCAGCGCGATCGCCTCGTCCAGCGTCTTGTACTTCAGCGTGTACAGGATGGGGGCGAAGGTCTCGTGCTTCACGATGGCCGATTGCGCCGGCATGCGGACCAGCGCCGGCACCGCGTAGAACGCTTCCGGGTACTGGGACGCGAGGGCGCGTTCGCCGCCGCTGACCTCGCCGCCCTGCTCGCGCGCGGCGGCCAGGGCCGATTGCATCGCGTCGAAGGCGGCCTTGTCGATCAGCGGGCCGATCAGGTTGCCGGGCTCGACCGGGCTGCCGATCTTCAGCTGCGCGCGGGCGCGGTCCAGGCGGGCGACGAGTTCGTCATGGATCGATTCATGCGCGATCACGCGGCGGGTCGTAGTGCAACGCTGACCGGCCGTGCCGTAGGCGCCGAAAAGGATGCCGCGCACGGCGAGGTCCAGGTCGGCGCTCGGCGTGACGACGATCGCGTTGTTGCCGCCCAGCTCCAGCAGGCAACGGCCGAAACGCGCCGCGACGCGCGGGCCGACCGCGCGGCCCATGCGGGTCGAGCCGGTCGCGGAGACCAGCGCCACGCGCGTGTCGTCGACCATCGCTTCGCCGACACCGGCGCCGCCGATGAGGACCTGCGACAGGAACTTCGGCGCGCCTTCGAAGCGGGCGACGGCCTTCTCGAACAGTGCCTGCGTGGCGAGCGCCGTCAGCGGGGTCTTCTCGCTGGGCTTCCAGATGCAGGTGTCGCCGCAGACCAGCGCGAGCGCCGAGTTCCACGCCCACACCGCCACGGGGAAGTTGAACGCCGAGATGATGCCCACCACGCCCAGCGGCAGGTACTGCTCCATCATGCGATGGCCGGGACGTTCGCTGGCGATCGTCAGGCCATGCAGCTGGCGCGACAGGCCGACGGCGAAGTCGCAGATGTCGATCATCTCCTGCACTTCGCCTTCGCCCTCGCTGGTCACCTTGCCGGCTTCCAGCGAGACCAGACGGGCCAGCGCCGCCTTGTTGGTGCGCAGCTCCTCGCCGAACAGGCGCACGAGCTCGCCGCGCTTGGGCGCCGGCACGGTGCGCCAGGCCAGGAAGGCCTGCTGCGCGTTGGCGATCGCGGCGATCATGTCGGCGGCCTTGGCCTCATGGACCGCGCCGATCACGGCGCCGTCGATGGGGCTGCGGACGGTCATGGAACCGCCGGTGACGGCGGCGGCCGGCACGCCCAGGGCGGCCAGCAGGTCGGTGGTGGTGGAAGTCATCGGGGAATTCTCCTTCAGGCGTTCAGGCAAGTCGTGCGAGGGGCCGATCGAATCGATGGATGCGATCGATCGACCGACCGATCAACCGATCGATTCCACCTGACGCGACTGTTGATACGCCTTGCCGAAACGGTTGGCCAGGAAGTCCGGCAGCGCGACTTCTTCCTGACGGACGAAGCCCGACTGCGGCAGCTTGCCTTCGCGGAACAGATCGACCGCGGCGCAGATGCCGGCGGCGGTGGTGATCTGGATGGCCGACAGCGGCTGGGCGCCGTCGCGCTCGGCGAAGATCTTGCGGGCGAAGACTTCCTGCATCAGCACGCCGTTCTTCATGCCCGAGACGGTCACGAACACCAGGACCACGTCCTGCATGGTCGCCGGCATGCTCTTGCGCATGATGTCCTTGAGCTTCTCCTGGTCGTTCTTCAGCGCCAGGTCGTCCAGCAGGAACATCATCAGGTCGCGGTGACCCGGATAACGGACGGTCTTGTAGTCCAGGTTGCGGACCTTGTTCTCCCAGGTCTCGCACAGCGTGCCCAGGCCGCCGGAGGTGTTGAAGGCCTCGTACTCCGTGCCGTCCAGCGAGAAGTGCTCCAGGCCTTCCAGCGGCAGCGCGGCGATGGACGCGCCGTCGTGGATGGCTTCGCAGGGATGGCAGTACTCGTTGATCAGGCCGTCGACGGACCAGGTCAGGTTGTACTTCAGCGCGTTGGTGGGGAACGCCGGCAGCGCGCCGACGCGCATCTTGACGTCGCTCAGCGAGTCGAAGCTCTTGGCCAGGTGGTGCGCGACGATGCCGATGAAGCCCGGCGCCAGGCCGCACTGCGGCATGAACGCGGTCTTCGCGCCTTCGGCGATGCGCTTGATCTCCTTGGTCGCGGCCACGTCCTCGGTCAGGTCGAAGTAGTGGCAGCCGGCTTCCAGCGCCATGTGCGCGGCGGTGATGGCCAGGTGGTACGGCAGCGCGTTCACGACCACGTCGTTGCCGCGCAGCGCGGCGGCGAGCTGGGCCTTGTCCTCGGTGTCGACGGTCTTGGTCGCCAGGCCCTGGCCGGCCAGCAGCTTCAGCGCGGTGTCGTTCTTGTCGATCACGGTGACCTGGTAGTCGCCGCTGCCCTGCAGCAGTCGAGCGATGGTCTGGCCGATGTGTCCGGCGCCCAGCAGTGCCACTTTCATGTCGTACTCCTTGTGATCCTGTGCGGATGAGGTTTCAGATGCGATGCCGGCAGTGTCCCGACCTGCTCTGACGAAAGAAAGCGCGAGTTCGACGAAAAACACCTCGATACTGACGATCCGTCAGCCGGATCATTCATTCCGGCGAAAACGAGGGTTTATCCCGAGAACTCCGTCACAGCCTGTCGAAGGCCCCGCCCATGAACGCCAGGAAGACCTCGCCCGCATCGACCGCCGCAGCCGCGCCCGTATCGCAGCCTGAATCGCCGAGCGTCTCGCCGGCGACGCTGCGCGACCAGACCGATCGCGCGCTGATTGCGTTGCTGCAAGCGAATGCGCGCGAGAGCACCGCCGACCTCGCACGCAAGTTGGGCGTGGCCCGCACCACCGTGGTGGCGCGGCTGGCGCGGCTGGAGGCGGACGGGCTGATCGCCGGCTACACGGTGCGTCTGGGCGGCGAGGCGGTGGAGCGCGGCGTGCAGGCCTTCGTCGGCATCACGGTGCAACCCCGCGCCGGGCGCGAAGTGGTGAAGCTGCTCTCGCGGCTGCCCGAGCTGCGGCAACTGGCATCGGTCAGCGGCGAGTTCGACTACATGGCCACGCTGCGCGCCGACAGCACGGCGCGGCTGGACGCGCTGCTCGACGAGATCGGCGACATCGAAGGCGTGATCAAGACGCACACCTCGGTGCTGCTGGCGCTGCGGGTGGACCGGAGCGCGTGAGGCGCCATCGCCCGGACTGTGTCGGTCGCGTGGCGCGTGAGTAACGTCATGTTTTAGGGGGTCGCTGCCGTCAACGCGGGGAGTTGGCACGCCGTTTGCAAACCATGAGTCGCCAGCTCAAGGAGCGCACCATGTCGAAGCCTGCCGTCACTGCCAAACACGTCCCGCCGATCTTCATCGGCATGAAGGCCCTCGCGATCCTCGCGGTGGCCTGGGGCGCGGTTTATCCGTCGCTGCTGTGGGGCCTCGGCGCCGTGCTCCCCTGAGCACTGCGGCGACCTCCACGTCCACCGGAGTTCCGCCATGAAAGCCCCTGCCCGTCTGCACGGCACCGCGCCGCCCATCCCGGCGCAACCGCCCATTGCCGCCCACCGCTGGCGACGCCTGCTGCTGCCCGCGATCGGCGTCGTCGTCGCGGTGCTGGCCCTGCTGGCCGCGATGGCCTGGCTCGACCACGCCGAAGGCGACTTGCGCCAGGTCCAGGCCCCGACGACCCAGCCGTCCGCCACCACGCCGTCGTCGCCCGCATTCCAGCCGTCCGCGACAACGGTCTCTTGATCCGGATGCCGCTGGTGATCTCCTCCCCGCGAGCGCATAGTCCGCGCCGCAAAGGAGCGACTTCACCATGTGGGCACTCATCCTCGGACTGATCCTCTTCCTCGGACCGCATTCGGTCCGCATCGTCGCGCCGGCCTGGCGCGAAGCCCGCCTCGCCGACTGGGGCGAGAAACGCTGGAAGCTCAGCTACACGGCCGTCTCCGTGGTCGGCCTGCTGCTGATCATCTGGGGCTACGGGCAGGCGCGGCTGGATCCGCATCCGCTGTGGGCGACGCCCCGCGGCATGAACCATCTGGCCGGGCTGCTGATGCTGCCCTCGCTGATCCTGCTGGCGGCGTCCCACGTGCCGCGCAACCACTTCAAGGCGAAGCTGCATCACCCGATGCTGCTGGCCGTGAAGCTGTGGGCCTTCGGTCACCTGCTGGCCAACAACACCGTCGCGGACCTCGTGCTGTTCGGCGCCTTCCTGGCCTGGGCGATCCTGGATTTCCGCTCGGCCCGGCGCCGTGCCGCGCCGCCGCCGCCCGCGGGGACCGCCAGGGGGACGGCGATCTCGGTGGCGATCGGCGTGGTCGCCTGGATCGCGCTCGTCATGGGGCTGCACCGGTGGATCATCGGCGTCAGCCCATTCCCGACGATGGGATGAAAAAAGCGCCCGCTAGGGGCGCTTCGTGTCCGTTCAGAGGCTGCGCTGGCGCTGCAGGACCAGCAGCCAGAAGCACAGGCCCGCGATCATCAGCCCGCCGATGAACTGCGGATGCCACGCGGCCTGCAATACCTGCGGCAGACCTTCCCGGGCGTAGTCCGGGAAGCTGTAGAGCATGTTGAAGAAGTCCTGCAGGTTGAGGTGGCCCTCGCTGTCCGAGTCGATGAACAGCCTGGTCCCCGTCTGGAACAGCGACCGGCCGACGCCGGCGACCTGTGTGATCAGCACGTTGCGCAGCACCTCGGCGGCGGTTTCGTTCTTGTAGATGTTGAGGAAGGCCGAGACCGCGATCACGAGCAGCGGCGCGCCCCAGCGCTTGAGCCAGGCCGAGGCGGCCATCAGCGCGAGCACGATGGGCGAGAGCCACAGCGCCGCGAGCACCAGGCCGACCGCCAGCCTCAGGCCGAGCCAGACGGTGGCCGCGAAGAGCGCCGACCACTGCGTCTGCTGCAGCGCGGCGAAGCCGAATTCCTTGAATGCCATCGCCGAGCCGACGATCGCGCCGCCGATCAGCGCCAGCAGCGTGGCGACGACGGGCACCAGGATGCCGTGGGCGACGATAGGCGCGCCGATGCTGGCGGCATGGCTGCCGGGCAGCGAGGACCAGAATTCGATCGAGCGGTCCTGCTGGTCGCGGCGGGCCAGGCCCATCAGCTGGTAGACGGACACGGCCAGCGCCAGCGCCAGCACCAGGCCGACGGTCAGCAGGCCGGCGATCAGCGCGACCGGCTCGGGGCTGGGCACGTCGATGCCGTCGACCTGGCTGAACGGCACGAGCACCAGCAGCACCAGCACGGGTGCCAGCACCAGGCCGATCCAGGCCCGCTTGTATTGCAGCCACTCGCGCAGCAGCAGCGTGTTGAAGAGTGTCATGGGTGGTGGTCCTTTGAAGAGGGTCGCTGAGCGTCTGTGAGCGTGGCGATCGGGCCGGTCAGGCTTCGGTCGCCTGGCGCTCGGGCTTGCGGGTCAGCGCCATGAACAGGTCGACGAGGCTGGGGCGCACGCGTTGACCCAGATGCGCGACGGCGTCGGGCGGCACGCCGTCGAAGAGCGCGGCGGGGCGGCCCTGGACGCGGTAGCGCAGCAGCGGGTGGTTGGCGGCGACCAGTTCCGCGGCGTCGGGGTCGTGCGACAGCGCAACGAAGCGTTCGTCCATCTCGGCCAGCGAGATGTTCAGCACCAGCCGGCCCTCGTCGAGCATCAGCACGTCGGACAGCAGGCTTTCGACTTCCTCGACCTGGTGGGTGGAGATCAGCACCGAGCGCTCGCCGTCGCACCACTCGTCGATGAGCATCTCGTAGAAGCTCTTGCGTGACATCACGTCCAGGCCGAGCGTCGGCTCGTCGAGGATCATGAGCTTGGCGTCGATGGCCGCGATCAGCGCGAGGTGCAGCTGTGTGACCATGCCCTTGGAGAGGTGCTTGACCTTGTCGTTCTCGGTGACCGAGGTGCGCTTGAGCAGCTGCCGGGCGCGGTCGGCGGAGAACCTGGGCTGCAGGCCGGCCATGAGGCGGATCAGCTCGGAGACCTTGGCCCAGCGCGGCAGGACGGCGACGTCGGGGATGTAGCAGAGCGAGGTCAGGAGCTGGGCGCGGTCCGCATGCGGATCCAGGCCGAGCACGCGGAGCTCGCCTTCGGCGCGCTTGAGTCCGACGAGCGTCTTCATCAGCGTGGTCTTGCCGGCGCCGTTATGGCCGAGCAGTCCGACGACGCGGCCGGCGGGGATGGTGAAGGACAGGTCCTGCAGGGCGGCCTTGCGGCCATAGTTCAGGCTCAGATGGCTGGCCTCGATGAGCGTCTTCATGCGTCCTCCCAATTCAGGTCCTGGGGCTTGAGGCCCAGGCGGCGAAGTTTCTCCCGCAGACGGGGCCATTCCTCCTGGAGGAACTGCTCCCGCTCGGTGTGCAGCAAGCGGATGCGGGCGCCGTCGCGGACGTACATGCCCACGCCGCGGCGGCTCTCGACGAGGCCCTCGTCGACGAGGGCCTGCAGCGCGCGGCTGACGGTCAGCGGGTTGATGAGGTACTGGCTAGCCAGCGTGCGCACCGACGGCAAGGCTTCGCCCTCGGGGGGATCGCCGTCGAGCAGCTGCGACGCCAGACGGTCGGCGAGCTGCTGATAGATCGGCGCTTGATCGTTCCAGCTGTGCATGACGCGGGGCGCGGAAGCGCCGGTGTGTTGCTGATGTAGCACACCATAGCAAGCCACCCCGCGCGGACCCAGCGGGGGGCGACAGACTGCAGAAAAGAGGGGATGAAGCGGAGGTGTCGGT
The DNA here is from genome assembly GCF_036486225.1 of Roseateles sp. Lineage (GTDB taxonomy): Bacteria > Pseudomonadota > Gammaproteobacteria > Burkholderiales > Burkholderiaceae_C > Roseateles. The sequence goes on from NZ_DASVNZ010000164.1 coordinate 33,695, forward strand.
TCTCACTCAAGGTGGAACCTTTTTCACTCAAGATGGAACGCGGTTGCGCATTGATCGCGGTGGTAGACCTTCCACCGTCGCGCAAGTTCACGGTCACGCAAAGGCTGTGCTCATTCCAGCCGCCAAGTTGGCTGCGAACAACCTGAGGGCGCCCGTCTTGGCAATAGAACGGATCTCGATCTGGATGCCTACGATCTGAACCGCATCGACCACAACTTTCTCAATGACCATGCAGGTTCCCACAGGCTGCAGGGCATCGCCTGGCTGCGCTGGATAGGCCAGTGCCACCAAGTTGCATCCGGTGGCTTTGGCGAAGGCCAACGCCTCGTAGATGTCTGCCTCACTGATGCGAAGCTGCCCCTTCTCCACGTGGCTCTTGTACTTGGCATCCAGCAGCATCCTTGGGCGTACCCCTTCGGGCTCAATCACGCAGTCTGGATACACCGAAAGCTTGCTCACAGCACCCGTGCTGGTCTTGGTCTTGGTGCCCAAGGGGTAGCCTCGTTGAGGCACTACGGCATTGCGGCCAAAGCCCAAGCGAGCGGCCACCGTCAACAGGTCTTCCCACACGCGCCACGTATCGACCAAATAGCCCGGTGCATGCGCCTGCCCCTGCTTGTAGTTGAGGCCCAAGCCTCCAAGCACATCAATGGAGAGCTCGTGCAGTGGCTTCCACGCTCTGTGTCGCGCAGGGATAGGCTTGCGACGATTGGCTGGGGTGTCTTGAGGCGAGAGGTCTTCGATCATTCGCACCAAGGAACCCGCAGCCGATGGATCACTCACCTCAGGCAGCAGTTCCTTGGCCGCAGCCACGATGTCCGCGTTCCAACCGTTCCTGCGATCAAAGCGAATGAGCTCTTGCTCAAAGCCATCAGGCGAGGGAAAGATGAGGTCCACCGGATCGGGGTCCCCATCGATGAAAAAGTCTGCCTCACGCACCCTGCGATAGCTGCGCAGTGGGCGCCTCTTTCGGGCCTCGTACATGCTGGTGATGGAGCGCGCCACCAGCGTGGAGAGGTCCCGTGGTGTGCCTCCTGAGGCTGACAAACGCTCAGAGGCCAAAAGCCGTCCATGGCGCGAAAGCGTGGAGAGAAAAAAGAAGTCCTCGCGCCACGCAGCATCGGTGTCATCGAGTCCCAAGAACTTGGGCGCAACTTCCAGTTCCAGTGAAGGCGCCAAGCGAATGAGCCCCGCAAAGTCGATGGCCCGTGTGCCCTTGGCATCCACACTGATGGGGTTGTAGTTGAGCCGAAGGCTCGACGCAGCACGATTGCCAGCCTCCATCAACAGGCTGTTGGCCTTCGTGCGATCTACCCCAATGGCCTCGGCAATGGTGCGACCAAGGTCAACCGGGGCTCCGTACTCAACGAGGGACAGCCGTGTTCGGGTGTGCGCCACGCGCTACCCCCGAGGATTGGCAACTGCCCGCAGCGCTGCGTAGATGTTCCCCTCCGCAAAGTTCGTGGGGCCTTCGAGGCGAAACCTCAGGTCATCCGCAAAGGTCGTCTCAGTGAGCTTGAAGGGATTGAAGGCTGGGCCATCGAGCGCATTGAGGGCTGCGGCGATGCCTCGCGTGTCTCCGAAAAACACCTCTTCCACGTGCGCCCGCACCTTGGCCCAACCCACACACAGCGCACTCAGCGCTTCGGGAAGTGCAAGGGTCTGGGGCTTCACATCGCACATGTGCACACCATGCCCGATCTGAAACTCGGGGCCACGTCCAAGGGCAATCTGCGCATTGACGGCCACCCATGCACGAACCGACGCCTCCAAGGCATCGCCCACATTGGCAGGCACATCAGGCAACGCGTCGGCACCCTTGGCACCTAGACCGTAGAAGGTTCGCAGCGCCGCTTCATCGGGCTCCAAACGCAAAGGCTCCCAGCGCCGCAAGAAGGCGACATCCAAGGGCTCCACCGACGCATCGGCCTGATTCATTGCGGCCAAGATGTAGAGGTCATGTGGCAACGCGTACTCGATCACATTGCCAGTGGCCGGATCGAGCATTTCAAAATACTGCGTCTCCGCGCGGTTGGCCCCACCGGGGGCGAGGCGCTTATCGGACTCGATGGCCACGATGGCACCACCGAACACCTGCACCGCAGGGCCTCGGTTGATCTCATCGATGATCAACAGTGCAGCCCCATTGGCCCCCTTTGCGTGCTCACTCGCGCGGTACAGCGTGCCCTTCACGATGGTGAAGTCTGGGCCCCCTGCCGCCTTGTTGACTGCCGGCGTGATGCCCGAAACGAAGTCGCGGTACTTGGAGTTTTGGTGAAAGACCGTGCGAAATACCTTGCGGTCCACCTTCGTGGGGGCAGGAATGTCCTTAACACCGCCGCCGGCAGCGGGCGGGATCGGGATGCCGCCCACGGGATTGAGCTTTGGAGCCCCACCTGCGGGAGCCAGTCCAAAAGCCGTCTCGAAGGCCAGCGCGACCTCGGCTAACAGCTTTGATTTGCCCGTACCCGGTGGGCCAGACACCAGCACGTTGCGCGAGCGTGCCAGCAGCATCAATGCCTTTTTGCAGTCCTCACTTGCCATTGCAGTAGCTCGTTGTACTCGTGAAATCGCGATAACCGATTACGGCGTGATTCGGATGCCGCTTCGCATCGATGCAAGCCACGATTTCCTTTGCCACAGCGGCGTGCCAAACCCCCGGAGTTCTGAGCGTCTTTTCCTCTGCGAAGTGAGGCCAGACCGAGTCGTCATCGAGTTGAATTAGCAGCAGTAGAACGCGATTGCCTTCGCCACCCTTCGGAATCAGCTTGGTATCGAAACACGCATACTCTGGAACACGAACAATGCGCCCCTCTGCGCCACGCGCATCGGTGGGCGACTCAAAGAACGAGTCCTTCCGGAATACCGTCCCTTGCGGGTCCTCCCAGAAAAATTCGCCCTTGTGAACGTCGATTTGAATGTTTGTTCCATCGCGTTTTCTGGTTTCTTTGACCGACGCCGGAAACATCCTTTTAATGACTGGAAGCAGCCGCTTGTAGGATCCAAACCGAAAGTCCCTGGCGCCCCCGCCGGATTGCGTCTTATTCGACCGCGCAACGATTTTTAGAAGATCGCCTTGCTTGATTTCTTTATAAAGGATTCTGGCGACTTGTTTCGTACCACTAGCCATGACTCCGGGCTCCTTCTTCTTCGATTTCTTCGCCACCAAGGGCGAGTTCTGAGGGCACATAAGCAATGGCCCCCAACGCACGTGCCTCCACCGCACGGCGCGACCAAACTGTAGACCGACTTCCTGTGCGTTTTGCCATAGCGGCTAAAACACTGTCTCGGGTAATCGTGGACTTTGCCTCCCCAGGCAGCCCCAGTTGGCCCCGATCCAAAATTGGGAAGTCTTGGAGCACCAGCTCCATGTCCTTTAAATCGAGCCCGTAGGCCACGGCCACTTCGGCATCAATTTCCCCACGAAGCTGCGCCATACGCTCGTAGGTTTCACGGGTAGCCCCTGCACCATCGAGAGAGCGCAGCTCGCGCGCAGCGCTCACCAACTTCTTCCACGGCAAGCCCTCGTTGGCGAGCTTCGGCATTGGCACGCTTTGCAGCAAGAAGTAGTTCACCGTGGTGGTGAGCACGCGCCGAAGCATCCAGTCAAAAGCAAAGCTGTTGGCGATGGATACCCACACCAGCAGCCGCTCTTCCGAGGGGTCATCTGGGAAAAGGATCGTGGGCACCTTGTTGCCACAGACCACTCCCGCAGGAATCAACGAGGCCATGAGTGAGCGCTCGTTGGTCTGACCGGCAATGTCGCAAAAGCCCACGCGCAGCACATCTGCACGGTGCTGATTGGCACGGGGCATGTCGCTGGGACGAATCCAAAACTGAGGCGAGAGGCGCGAACCTCCGATGGGGAAGGCCTCCCACAAGGCACTGCGGCCGGTACCAGACACGTGGCCTTTCACACCAAAGCGATGTGCCTGCACCATGCGCCCTTCCACCAGCGGTAGAGCACCAGGCGTGGCCCGAATGAGGAACTTTGGGCGCTCCTTGGTCATATCGACTTCACGGCAGAACTTCGGCGTCCAGCCACAACCCGGCTCTTCCCACGACACACCGGCTTCTGCGATCTTTGAGAAGAGTTTCCACTCTGCAACGCTACGGACCTCTGGAAGGCTCAGATCGTCCCGAACCGCCGCCAGAGCTGCACGTCCAATGGTGGCCGTTCCAGTCGTCTCCAAGCCCGTGGGGGTACCCCGTTCGTGCAAGAGCGTGATCGGCTCGCGCTTGCTCTTTTCAGAGCCCGCTTTGGTGAGGGCCACGGCCAAAAACTTAAAGCGCGTGTCGATGGCGAAGAACCGTGCACGGTTGTCGATGATCGAGAGCGACACGCTTTGGCTGGCGTCAAAAATCTTTCGCCGCATGGCCTGGGTGCCTTGCGAACGAATGAGGCCACCGGGGATCAGCGCGGCCACAACTCCCTGCCCTTTGCACAGCTCAAAAAAGAGATCCGTGAAGGCGATGTAGAGGTCTGGCTCACCGTTGCCCAAATCCGGGTAGCGAGCCAACAGGCGCCGGGAGTAGTCGGCAACCTCATCGCGTCGCTGAGCAAAGCGCTCTTCATCGAGCCCATGAATCTGGGCCCCGTAGTGGCGCTTGGTACCTGAGGACTTCAAGAACTCATGCCGCGAGAGCTTGACCTTCTCCCACGGTGGGTTTCCGATCACCGCATCGAAGCCCTCAGGAACCATCGCAGTCCAGACCTTGCCATCTGCCATCAAGCTGTCGCCGCAGTACCAACGCGCGCGCATAGCTTTGAGAGCCGATACATCGTCAGTAAAGGAGGCCAGTGCTAACAGTGCAGCACGTAGCGAATTGGCCGAGAGATCCGCTGCACACACGCCATGAGCCAACCAATGGGCCGTCTTAGCGCGGTCCATTCCACACACCGCATGGGTCAGTGCTGCAAGCAAAATTCCCGCGCCACTTGCCGGATCAATCACCCGGCTCTTGTAGGTGAGCTTGGGGGCTGCAAGCTGGGCCAACCGCGTGGCCAATCGAAAGTCTGTGTGATACGCGCCCGTGCTCTTTCGGTCTTGTTCATGCAAGGCTTCGCGTGCCAACGCACTCAGCGCCAAAGCAGGATGAACAGGTGAGCGCTCGATGGCACTTGCCACGGGGGCAGCAAGCTCCAGGAGCTCCACGGCTGAGCGCTTGCTTTTGGTTCCAAACGCCTCATGAAACGTTGCCAGGTCGAACCCACCAAAGCGCGCCGATGCCGCCTCCAACACTTGAAGACGAAGCTCAAAACTCGCTGGCCCATGCCCTCCCCCCACCGCCCGCGTGAGGGCCGCTTCTGCTGAGGACAGGTACTCCGCTTCAACGGGGCGCGGTGCGCTCATGCATAGCTCTCCACGAGGATAGGTTTGGTCGCTTTGACCACCTTAGGCTGCGCCTTGGGAAGCTGCGCCACGGGCCGCTCCACCACCACCAAGAACTCGTTCACGTCAGAGGCTGTGCTGCTGGCAACCTTGTTGGGCCGATAGCGGCCGATGGCCCCTAACGGGTGCATCTTGGACTTGCCGATCTTCGAGAGCTCGGCCTTCATGTCCTGCATGCAGATGTGCCCTTCACTGCTGTACGAGAGCAGCACCTTTTGAGCCTTCAAGCCACTGACCAAACGCGAGAGCGTTTTGAGCGCTCGGGTCTTGTAGCAAAAGTCGGAGGCAAGGCCCTTCCAAGGGCGCAGGCCCGCAACGCCCTCGACTTCGGGCTCATCCCCCAAGGCCACGGTTTCGAGGATGTGGTAGTAGCTCGCGTACTGGCGCTTGGTGTAAGGCGGGTCCAGATACACCAAGTCGTCCACGGCATTGGGCACGTCAAACACATCGCCAACGGTGGCTTCCACGCGCACACCACTGGCTTTGAGTTCGCGGCAACGCATGGCAATCTTGTCTTGCGATTGGCTGGTCCACTTGGAGAGGAAGCAGCCAAACGTGCCCGCGATGTTGGCCACACGATTGAGCGCCCCAAAGAGGTCTGCAATGAGCAGGCGCTCTTCCACTTCATCAATGGCTCCAGCCTCTACCCACTCACCGATCAATGAGCGCATTGCGTCGATGCGTGCTGCGTTCTCTTGGGTGAAGTAGCGTCGTTCAAGGCCACACGTGTCCATCGATGCGGGGCTGTACTCCCGCCACATGAAGCCGTTCTTTGGCTTAGCAGCATTGAGCTTGGCGATGGCCCTGGCATAGCCCCCAAGCTTTTTGAAAGCCGCTTGCTCTGTGCTGATGAGCCGTGCTCCTGCGGAAATCACCGCAGAGTGCAAGCTGTCGTTGATGCGCACGTTCCAGCCGAGGTCGGCAGCAGCCTCAGCCACCACCCCCGTGCCGCAGAAGGCATCCACAAAGAAGGCACCCTGTTTGGGGTCCCCCATGTAGGCCGTGATCTGATCGATGAGCCGAGACTTCGAGCCGATGTAGCGAAAGGTCATGCTGGCGCTCCCACGTGCGCCCTACGGACAGCACGCGCCCGCTTGTGAGCAGGAGGAGTAGCTTTTTGGCCAGGCGGCACGATGCCCTTGCGGTCGCAGTAGTCCCCCAGCAGCACTTCGAGCATGTTCACCATGCTGCGTTGCTCGTGGTCTGCGGCCTCTTTGAGCACCTGCTTGAAGGTCGGGGAGACCCGCAGGTTCAGGGTGTCGCTTTTGGTGTCGGTGAATCGCATGGTGTGCCCCGCAATTGTCTGTGCAGTTGCGTTAATGTACAGACATCCAGTTCTTCGAAAAGAGTCGGCGTTCGCGGATCGGTAAGTTTCAGCCGAAATGCCACGCCGGTTGATTCAGTTCGGCTCAGCTGACTATTGTTTAGTCGTTGCCGTACTGCCTTCCCCAACTTCAACACGCTTCGCCCCAGGGTCAAGCAATGCATACGGGTCGTCATCGTCGATGGCCCAGAGGTCGTTACCGCTACATGCGGCTCCCGGGGGCGGTCCTCGGTGCCCTCCGAGCTGCAACACATTGAGGCCCCAGTGATGGAGATTGACGCGCTCGTCGGCAGTCCTGTCGTTGCTTGGATTTTTCAGCGATACATCGGTAGTGCGATTCTTTGACTGAACCATCGCGACCGGGTTCAACGCCCAGCGGCAGTCGTCTCCGTACATCCCATCGAGAACCTGTCGGCCGACGACCACCAGCTGGCGTTCTGTAAGCCGGGGGGTGGACCTCCTTGTGGCGTGGAACATCACTTCCACGTAAGCGCTGAGGACCCTGCGGTAGTTCCCTGCGGGAAAACCGGGGCGTCGGCCGTCCAACTCAGCCATTGGCATAAACCGCTCTTCAATCAGGTCAGACAGCGCTTGTGCGATGCCCCCGCAGACGAGCATCGGGCCTAGCAAGACCATAAGGCGCCAAACATTTGTTCCCCAACCGAAGGCAGCGGCTTGGCGCTGCTCCAGGTGAGCAAGGCGGAGCAGCAAGAGAGCTGCTGCCAGCGCGTCGAGACCGGCGCGTCTTTCCAGCATCGCAGCTGCCACAGGGCAGACGGTGACGCTGCGGCGCGCCCGCATGGCCGGGACCTGAACATCCGAATCGAGCTTGCAAAGCAGCGACCTGATTCGCCGCACGCTCAAGCACGCTTCGCCCAGAACAGTCCAGAGCAGACTGCCCCAGCAGGCGCTGGCTTCTGGACACATCTCCGAAACCGCTGCGAGAACTCTTTGGCGTGGGCCGTGTCGACCATAGCAATAGCCCTTCCACGAGTTTGTCAAAACCAGAGGCGCATCTCGCAGGTGGTCCCGGCGGGAAGAAAAACGGCGCTCCAAGGCTTTGGGGCCCTCGCTGAACTTCGAAGCCACGCAGAACGCCCAGCAGATCGTCTTCAACACGCAGGAACGATCTCTTCTGCGTCTGCGATGCGTTTCCCGTTCTGCGGACGATGGGAAATGGGCACGCGCCAAGATCGCGGCCAGTGATAGACCAGCGGATTCAATGGCTTGCGCGGTTGCCGACATCACAGTTCGGGGGCTGAGGTGCTCTTAATTTCACCCCTTACGAAAGCCTCCGCCTATTCCTACGATCCCGAGGTCATTGGTGACGAGGCGACTCCATGCAGCAGTCAACCGCCGATCTGGCGCTCAAGCTTGAACAGCAACTCCTTGAGAAGTACGGGCCGCTGCTTGGCGGCCCGTCTCTCTATCGGGTGTTGGGCTTCAAATCAGCCGCGGCGCTGCGGCAGGCCGTACAGAGGGACCAGATCAGACTGCAGTTGTTTGCCATCACCAACCGGCGAGGCAAGTTCGCGTTGACGCTCCATGTCGCGCAATGGCTGGCCGAGTGCTGCCAGTCCGACGCGCCGGCGGTAGCGGACAGATCGCAGCGCGCGGCAACCAGTGCCGTCGAGACCATTGAAACTTCGAATACCTCTCGGCATTCCTCTGGTACGCCGGCGGGCGTCGTGTCCAGCACAGCCATCGGCTGCCGGTGACACTCCCCTCAACCCCCTTCCTTGAAAGGAGCTGACCACCTACGACCCTGACTTTCTTGCCCAGAAACGACAAAACCCGAGGAACCTCGGGTTTCGCGTCCGGACCAACAGCCGAATCAAGTGGGGACTTGTTGAGGCCAGTATGGGCCGCATACCGTGAGGCGTCAAGCCTTGGGGTAGCTGGGCGAACTCATCCCTTCATCCTGAAAGGACCGCCCATGCGGAAGCCCAGTACTTCAGCAGGCCCTACCGTGCCTGCGACGCGCACCAGCGCACCAGAACTGCCTCCTGACGTCATCCACGCCGCGATGAGGCGAGGTGACGTGCTTCACGTGCCTGCACGTCGGCTCGTCAAGCCCACGACGCCGCGAACGGTGCACTTGCTCAACATCCCAGCGCTGGCCGCGCCCGTTCAAGCCGAAGCGACGACCGAGGCCGACTTTGTGCGCCTGGCCGCGCTGTGCCCGGCCGTCAAGCAGATCGTCGCGCAGCCCTGCACCCTGCTTTTCGACGGCCGGGCGTATACGCCGGACTACCGCGTTGAGTGCCACGGCGGCGCCGTGTCGTACTGGGAGGTCAAGCTCGAGAAGCGCTTCGATGACTACCGAGCGCTGTTCAACCAGGCTGCGCAATACCTCCACCACCGGGGCGAGCGCTTCTACGCCATCTCCAACGTGTCGCTGCGCTTCCGCGGACAACACCTGCACGCCGAACTGTTGCACCGCTATGGCAAGGCAGCGCCCCCCGAGGACGACGTCTCGCGCGTGCTCGCAGAAGTGCGCGCCCATCCGCATGGGTACTCGGCCGTGCGACTCGCCGCCCGCGCCCGCGCACCGCTAGAGCTGATCTACCACTTGCTCGCTCGCCGCCGGCTGACCTTCAAGCGCCGCATCGGTGAAGCCGACCTCATCACATTGCCCGAATTCCTGGAGAAACAAGATGACCTTCTGCTTGCAAGCTGGCTTGATGTTTCGCCGTGGCGAACGAACGCTGGAATTGATGCGCGAGCTACCGGACGGCAAGCTCGCCCTTGAAGACTGTGTGACACGGCGGCAGGCCTTGTTCGAAAAAGCTGAGTTGCTGAAGCAAGTCTGGAACGGCCGCTTGAAGCTGCTGAATCACGGCGCCGATGCGCCAAGCGAGGCCCGCGCCGCAGCACCAAGCATCCAGACGCTCGCCGTTTTGAAACCAGCGGCGCGCCAGGAGCTTGAACGGCGCCTGGCGTACTTGAAGGGGATCGAACAAGCGCACGTCTCCTTGGGCCGGCGTCCGCAGATCGCGAAGGTGATCGACAGCGTTGCTGCGCGCCTGGGCGACAGCAGGAAGCCGTCGACCTCGGCGGTCATGCGTTGGGCGCGTCAGTTGCATGCAGCTCAGGGGTACGCCGGCGCGGTGGTCGACAAACGGGCGACAAGGAAAGCCCTCCGCCGCATCTCGCCGGTCATGGAGCAGATCGTGGCTAAGGCCTTGCAGCAGATCTACCTGACCCGGGCACGCAACTCGCTCGTCCATACGCAGGCTGTCATCCATGCCGAAGCCGCGAAGAAGGCCCGGGCTGGCCAGATCAGCCAGGACGATGCCCGTATCAGCTTGGCCACGCTGAGCCGCCGCGTCGCTGACATCGACCGCTATCGCGTCATCGAGGCTCGCCAGGGCGCAGCGCGCGCACGCATGGTGTGCAGAACCAGCATGGACGGCGGTGCCGCGGAGTACCCGCTGCAGCGTGTTGAAGTCGACCACACGCCGCTGAACTGGGTCGTCGTCTGCGATCGAACCGGCCTGCCACTGGGACGACCCATGCTGACGGCGCTCGTTGACGCGTTCTCGAACTACGTGCTCGGCTTCTATGTGAGCTTCTATGGAGCCGGCCTCACCAGCGTCTCAGGCGCCTTGCGTTGCGCGGTCCAGGCGAAGGACGACATGACGAAAGGGCTGTCGTTATCCAACCGCTGGCTGGCCGAGGGCGTTCCGGACCGGCTCGTGCTCGACAACGGCCTGGAGTTTCACAGCCCGGTCTTCCAGTTGATGGGCTGGGAGTTGGGCATGGACTTCACCTACTGCCGGGTTCGTACGCCCTGGCTGAAGCCGCACGTCGAACGCTTCTTTTCAACGCTTGACACGCTGACGCTGGCCAAAGGGCGCATCCACAAGCGGATGGCGAACGTGGTCGAGATTGACCCGGTCGACGGCGCTGCCGTGATGTTCTCCGAATTCGTCAAAGGCATCGTCCAGTTCGTCGTCGACGTGCATCCCTTCCAGATCAACCAGCGCAAGCTGGCTCGGCCGCACGACCTGTTTCTGGAGGGCATTCAGCGCCGGCCGCCCGTTCATTTCCCGCCGGACCTTGAAGCCCTGCGCCTGACTTCTGCGTTGTCGGCGACGAGAACCGTGGGACCTGGGGGAGTGGAGCTTGCCGGACTGCCCTACGGAGGTCCAGAGCTTCTGGACATGCGCAAGTGCCACGGCGAGCGATTCAAGGCGCTCATCAAGTGGGACCCGGACGACGTGAGCCGCATCTGGGTGCAAGACCCAAGGAGCAAGCAATGGGTGGCCAGCGATTGCCGCTGGCACGCGTACGCCCACGGACTGAGCTCGATCCAGCATCGCACGATCAGGAAGTTCGCGCGCCAGGAGCTGAAGAATTGCAACGCTGTCGAGTACCTGGAGCAGGCCAGGCTGCGGCTCCATGAGCATTGGACTGACGCCACCGCCTGGAAAACTCGTGCCGATCGCAAGCTTGCAGCCGTCATGACGGGCTACACGTCGGCGCGCGTATTGGGCGCGGACGATGTTCAGGCTCTCCCGGGCAAAGGCGCAACACCCCTCCCCGAGCCGCCACCACCGCTGTGCGATGAGGACTTCGAGGCCGTTGTGCTGAAAGGAGCCAGCTCATGGCGCGCGATGTGATCGACGGTGGGTTAGAGCCTGGGGACGACGATGACGGCGAAACGCAGGCACGACGCATGTCGATGTACTCGGTTCAGGCCATCAGGGTGGCCCGCGACGTAGCAGACATGTATATCCTGTTCCCGCAGATCAAGACAGCGCTCGCAGCGTTCGATCGCATCTATCAGCTCTCGCGTGCCGTCTCGATCCCGCAGGGCGCCCTGTTGACCGGGCCGCCCGGGTCGTCCAAGACCAGCGTCGCCCGCTACTTCATGCAGTCGCTGCCGCCTGCTCCTGACGTGGTCGACGGCTTCGGCGCGCTGTACGTGCGCTTGCGGCCAGGGGCTTCCGCCGGAGTGATCGTGTCGCAGGTGCTCAACGCGGTACGGCACCCCTTCACGAACGTCCGCAACGACCGCATCACGCCCATGCGTGACATTGCCTGCGAGTCGTTGCAGCACAAGGGCACCCGGCTTCTGTTCGTCGACGAAGCCCAGTGCCTATGCCTGCGCGGGAGAGGTCGCGCCGCGGACGACAGGGACACATCCGCCGTGAACATGTTGCGCGAGATCATGGATCGCGCGGGCGTCGGGCTCGTGCTCCTAGCGGACCACCGACTGCCCCGCATCGATCAGGTTGATCGGGCGCTGGCCGACCGGGTCTCCGTCACCCTCTCGCTGTCGCACTTCCCGAACGACGGCGCCTGGTCGGCCTTCTTGCGCGGCTTGGCTCTGAACGTTCGAACCCCTAGCCTGCAGCTTCTGACGGAAAGCTCCGTCCGGACTGCCACCCACCTGGCCACGGGAGGCAGCCGACGGGCGACGATGCGCTTGGTCATCGAGTCGGTGCTGATCGCTGTCGATGCCGACGCCAGCGAAGTGAGCCTCGCTCATCTGCGGCTGGCTTTCGAGCGGTCGCACGGTGCAACCACTGAAGTCCCGAATCCGTATGGCAGTGCTTGACCCCCGCCAGCTGCCGGTGCGGCTGCATCTCGCGGCTGCGGAGTCCGGTCTGGGATTCGCGCTGCGTGCGCTGCGCGCCAACGGCATTGCGTTCGAGCAAGGCATGCGATGGCTCGGCCTCGAACGGCACCGGCCCCTTGATGCCGCAGCCGTACGTCGTGTCGCCTGGGCGCTGAATGTGGACGTAGACGAGTTCGGGTCGCGGGTTGTCACCCGAGACCCGGGCGCTGGCCAGGGCTGGGTGAGGTACGCCGGCATGCGCTTTCGCCGACATGTGGCCACCAACCGGCTGTACGCGAAGGTGTGCCCGCAGTGTTTGCGTGAGCATGGCATCACGCGGCTGAGCTGGCAGCTTCGCGCGACGGTGGGTTGCTTTCGCCATGGCTACAGCCTGATCTGGTCATGTCCTCACTGCGGCCAAGCGATCGGCTGGGACCGACCCGATGTCGACATCTGTCGCTGTGGCCGGCACCTCAAGCCGCAGGACGCTCCCCCGGTGGAAGGGGAGGTGCAGTCCTGGCTGTGCTGGCTGGAGACGGCGCTATCTGGCGACGACGCTGTGCCGGTGTCCGGAGCGCTTCCTCAGGCGCTGTTGCACCTCAGCCTCGACGGCGCCTTTGGCATCGTCGAGGCCCTGGGCATTTGTGCGGCGCCCGGGCGCTCGGTGAGGGCCGCGCTGTCGAACTGCAAGACGCTCCCCGAACTGGGCGTCGTGGTGCATCGCGGGCTGGAGCGGCTGAGGACTATCGAGGCCGACGCGGGAGTTCTTATGCGTTGGGCGACGATGGCGAATCAGCCGGCGTTGGCCAGGTTGGCGGCGGATGGAGCGAACGACGAGGACAGAGCGCTGGCGTGGTGGCTTCTGCAGGGGATGCGCAGCGGCGTGGATCACGGGAACACGAGAGCCGGTGGACGGCCACGAGGGCAGCTCCCGCTGTTCATCGCATGAGCGTGTTGCTATTTGGGGTGCCAGCCCCGTTGCCGTTTGAGGCCCCCAGTAGCTGGCTGAGTCGGCTGGCATTGGCCCAGGGCTGCAAGGTCGAGGAGGCTAAGCGCTTCCTTGGCGTTCCATCGCGAGAAGGGCGAGACGTGGACCGTCTTGTGAGGGGTGCTGTTCTGGCCGTTGTGCGGCAGAGGTGCAATCTTCCGGCGCACGCCTTCGCGGAGGTCGAACGCTTTATGGATGCCGCCCCAGAACGCCTTTGGTGCGCCAGCGGCTGGCCACGCTTTCACTACTGCCCTCTTTGCCTGTCCGGGCGGCCGACGGCGTACCTAGATGTTCATTGGCGGCCATTGAGTCGGCGTTATTGCCTGGTCCATGGCTGCCTGCTGGAGAATCGATGCCAGGGCTGTCAGGGATCGGTCACGGGGCCAGGCGACACCATCAGGACCCATGCTGGACGGGAGGGGCACGGGTCGCTGGGGCGATGCCAGCGATGTTGCTTCAATCTGGCGTCGGCGTCCCCCAGGTTCATCGATCCTCTTCGTGCGCTGCCCTTCACGCAGCTTGAACTTCGTTTGATACAAAAGCCTGGATTGATCCCCATCCATGGCGGCCTTGCCCTCGACACGCTGCCCGTGAACATGATCACGGATCCGCACAAGCGTCCGCGGCGCTCTACTCCTTCGAGATCACCATGACAAATACCTCCAAGGCAGCACGTCGCTGGGCTCACGAGCAAGCGCTGGCCAGTACCCGCATTGAGGGCCACCAGCCGAGCCCGGAGTTTCTAGCGGATTGCGAGGCCGTCATCGCCGGAACAATGACCAACGAAGAAGCTCGTGCTGCGAGCTTGGCGCGAGCGCTTGCCAAAGACTCCGAAGTTGCCTGCAGCGGCGGCGGGTTCACCGCGAACAACACGGGCCAGCCGGATGAGGTCGACCGCTCCCGCTAGCAGGCGATGCGACTGCGCAGTGGTCGTGAGCGTCTAGGAATCAGCAGAGTCACAGGCGGCGGCTGCAGTGCCGGGCTGTCCGGCTGACGGGTGGAGTCGCGTGAGCAGGAGGGGACGTCACGTTTGGCGGGCACCTCGGCTAAGAACTGCGGTGCTTGGAGGGCAGATCCCTGCGAACTAGGCCACGCGGGCGATGCAAAGCTGCGCTCTTGGGGAAGTCTTGGAAACGGCACCGTCGTAGAACGAGTTTGCGGTGCCGGGTTGCCTGGCCGACGCCAACTGCTTTCCCTGGCTTGTGGCTCATTCCATGAGCTAGGCGATACCTACCCTTGTGACGCCAGATCCATGGCGCACACCAAGGGAAGCAGATGAGCGAGACACAGCAGGTGGCTGACGGCCAAGCAGGTAAATCTGAGCATCGGGCGCCGAGCCTAATGGATGCCGAAATCAGGACGGTTGCGCTGCTCTTGAAGCAGGAGCTCTTCAAGGATCTGCCCTTTTTCGGCACGTGTGGCTTCGTCGTAGGGTGGCTGATGCTCGTTCAGTACCGGCTCACGCAGAACGGCGTGGGGCCGAAGGATTCGTTGGCGGACGCGCTTTTTTCAGACTTCGTGTCTTTCAACGCGTTCGGGCTCGTGTTCCTTGGCTTGCTGGCCCTCGGTTCGGCGGTCACCTGTTTGGCGGCGCTGAACATTCGCTGGCCCAGGCTTGAGCGCGTGGTTGACCATCTGCAAACTAGGCTGGCGCAACTGGCCAGTTCGATCATCGCTTTCACGCTGGGGCTGTCGCTGACAGCACTTTGCCACTCGCTGCTCACCATCACCGCCGGTGGCGTCGGGCTGTTCTCGATGATCGCGCTGTTCGACGGCATGCTGGTTGTCGGCTTCGGCTCGGCCATGCTGGTGGCGAGGCGCAGGTCCCCCTTCGATCGATGGTGGGTCGGTGTGATGTTCCTGGTTCTCGCTCTCGGCGCGACCCTCTCGCTCATCTTTTGGGGCGTCAAGTAGGCGCATACGCCGGTCCATCGGAGGTTTGGCGCGCCGCCCAAGTTTCATCTTGAACGAAACGGATTCCGGAAAGTTCTATCTTCAGTGAGACGGCGGTTCAAAGTGTCGTGAGGCGGTCGTGGCTAAGCCCGCGACGCTTCGGGCGACCAGTTTCGGCATGAGCGAGAACCGACAGGAGGGTGGTTGCAGGAGCGACAGCAAGCCAATCCGCACTGGCCGTCCGCTTGGTCAGCAGTCCTTCGGCCACTGTTCACCAAGCCCACTGGCGATAGCGTTCGCTTCGTCGCGGTCTACAAGCGTCATCCTTGGTGGGACACGGTCACGGATCTTGGAACTGTCGAGCTGCACCCCCTAAGGGGGCGAGCCAGGCTGCTCGCGGAATGTAAAGAAGCATTGCTGTCGCCCCATCCGCGCCCTCCATAATCCCCGATAGCGCAGATACGTACTATACGCAGAGATAATAGTGATACGCAGTGATATGGCTAGAACATCGCAAGCTGTTGATTTCAGTTGAATAATCTGAATTTTCTATCCGCAAATTGCAAAACTCACAATCTGAGTTAGACTGAAATCACGACATCTGACCCTTGCGACTTATCCTTATTGCACGACCACCGAGTGACTAGGAGATTCTAAGTCGTTGATTTCAAAGGGCGGTGTTTGGAAAATTGAGCCATTCCAGACCACTTGCGACCCGCCATGACGACCATCCCTCTGCCACCTCTCAATGCAGCGCCCGCCGCAACGCCGCCTGCGGCACCCGCCAGCGTGAGCCCAGTCCTGCCCACTGCGGCTATGCCTGTGCTTCCCACGACGCTGCTGCCGACGCCGTTCGATGCGACGGCTCACCTTGAGGCGAAGAATCAGAAGCAGACGGCTAAGGCTCACTCCAAGGCGAAGCAATCGGCCATCGACATCCGAAAGCTGTATTGGCCCGAGGTCACCGACGAAGAATTGTGGCTTCTTGGAGATCGCAAGCGAGGTGGCTTCGCGCAGGTCCCCCGACCGCTATCACTGGTGATGAACATCATCAACGACATCACAAAGCGGAAGTATGGCAAGTCGGTGCCAGCGGGAAAGACGTACCTCGTCCTGTGGCTGCACCACTTCAGCGAAGGTCTGGTGAAGATTCAGAGCGAAGCGGACGCCGCCTACGAAGCTGGCTACGACGGACAGCGGAACATTACGACGTTCCGCGCTCACATGAAGATCCTCCAAGAAATCGGCTTCATCGACTTCCGCAAGGGGCCGAAGGGCCCGATGCAGTACGTCCTGATGCGTAGTCCTTACAAGGTGCTGAAAAAGCTGCACAGCGAGAAGGACGAGCACGGGATGCAGCTCGTCTCGGACGAGCAGTACGCGGCGCTTCTCGAACGCGTCAACGACATCGGTTCTCGCGACGAGCTGGAGGACTGATCATGCAGCGCATTCTGGTTGAGGAGTTCTACCGAGAGCTGGACGCAACGCGCGAGGACTACGTGCGTCACAAGTTCGCTACCGGGGGTTACGCTGGCTGGAAATCCAAGCATGCCAAGCAGTGGCTCGATGGTCGCGAGGCCGCCGCCAAGACGAAACGCGAAGAGTCAGTCCGTTTCTGGACGATAGTCGTCGGCATTACTGGAATCGCCGGGTTGCTCATCACTGGCGCGTCCAGCTTGGTGAAGGGCTAGCCTTTCACCAGGTCAAAACGCAAAAGTCGCCTGCTGATCGTGATGATGTCCTGCCACGACAGCGGTAGTTCTATGACATCGGGCTGGCGGCCCTGAGCGGACTTGTCCACGTGCCGCCAGCTGACTTGGGTCGGCAACGGAGACTGATCCATTTAAAGGATAAGTCTTAGTCATTCACGCCACTACTCATTCACTGGACGATGACCCAAAGTTCATCCCGACGCCACCCCGGCGCCGCTATCCAGAGATTGAACCCATGACCACACTCACCAACAAGGTCGCCATCGTCACCGGCGCTTCCAAGGGCATCGGCGCGGGCATCGCCAAGCAGTTCGCCAAGGCTGGCGCTTCGGTCGTCATCAACTATTCGACCAGCAAAGACGCCGCCCATGCGCTGGTCGACGAGATCACCAGCTCCGGAGGCAAGGCCGCCGCGATTCAAGCCGACTTCTCGAAGACGGCCGACATCAAACGCCTGTTCGAAGAAACCAAGCGGATCTTCGGCACGCTGGACATCCTCGTGAACAACGCCGGCGTCTACGCCTTCGGCCCCGTCCAGGACGCCACGGAGCAGGAGTTCCACCGCGAGTTCAACACCAACGTGCTGGGCCTGATCACCGCGACGCAGGAAGCCGCGAAACACTTCGGCCCGAACGGCGGCAGCATCATCAACATCAGCTCCATCGCCAGCATCGGCTACATGCCCAACTCCGCCGTCTATGCGGCGTCCAAGAGCGCCGTCGACGCCGTCACGCGCGTGACCTCGGTCGAACTCGCGCCCAAGAAGATCCGCGTCAACAGCATCGCGCCGGGTACCACGATCACCGAAGGCATCGCGGCGCTGGATCTGCCGAAGGAGGCTGTCGACGCCTTGATCGCCACGATCCCGCTCGGTCGACCGGGTCAGCCGGAAGACATCGCGCGCGTCGCGCAGTTCCTGGCCTCGGACGATTCGGCCTGGGTGACCGGCGAACGCCTCACGGCCTCCGGCGGCCAGCGCCTCTGATCAGCGAGGCAGCTCGGCGATCAGGTACTCGACGAACGCCCTGGCCGAGGGCTTGGGCGCCCGACCCGGCGTGAACATGCCGTGGACCTCGACATCGTTCATCTTCCAGTCGGGGAGCAGTTGGACGAGCGCGCCGCTCGCGAGTTCAGAACGGCAACCCCAGAGCGCCGTCGTGACGACGCCCATCCCCGCAACGGCGGCGGCGACGGCGCCTTCGTTGATGGACACGCTCAGCCGACTGTCGAGGCGGACCGTCATGTCCCGACCGTCCTTCCGGAAGAACCATCCCGCGGCACTTGTGCCCGTCGGGCCGACGATGGCCGTGAGGCTCGTGAGGTCGCCCGGGGTCCTGGGCGTGCCGTTCGACTTCAGGTAGGCCGGGGATGCCGCGATCAAGCGATGCGTGCGGCCGATGAGGCGCGCGGTCGCGCTGGAGTCGGCCAGTGCGCCGATACGCAACGCGACGTCGACGCCCTCCTTGAGGGTGTCCTGGCGCTGATCACTCATCAACAGATTGACGTTCAACAACGGATGCAGGTCGAGGAAGCCCGGCAGCAAGGGAACGATTTCGCGGACGCCGAAGCTCGCGGACAAGGCCACACGCAGCGAGCCGCGCAGTTCCAGCGACCCTCGCGCCACATGATCGGCTTCTTCGAGGGAAGCCAGGATCCCCTCGACGCGCGCCAGGTAGTCCGTCCCCGCATCCGTCAGCGTGAGCGCCCGCGTCGTGCGGGTGACCAGCGCCGCGCCGACGTCCTGCTCCAGCGCCGCGATGATGCGCGAGACCGACGGCTGGGACAGGTCCAGCTCCCGCGCGGCGGCCGAGAAACTTCCGGTGCGGGCGACGCGTACGAAGACCCTCAGGGCCAGCAGCTTGTCGTTCATGGGTTGCAGCCTTGAATCGGATTTGCCGCCTCCTCGACCAGCCACGCGGCGACGTCTTCCAACGGCGCCTCGCTGCGTCCGCGCCGTGGCGACACGAGGTAGTAATCGAGCCCCAGGTGCAGCACCTGCGGCGTCACCTGCACCAGCCGACCGGCCGCGAGATCGGACTCGATGAAGAACCGGCCGGTGAGTGCCAGGCCTTGCCCGGCGATCGCCGCATCGATCGCCAGTCCTGTCTGGTTGAACCGGATGCCCTTGGACGACTTGGCCGGTGAAGACGTCACGCCCAGTTGCGCGAGAAAAGCGGGCCACGAGTCATGCCCGTCGTGGATCAGCGGGCCATTCGCCAGCCGCTTCGGTGTCAGGGCTTGCGCGCCGGCGAGCATCGCCGGACTCCCCACCGCGATCAGATCGTTCTCGAGCAGCAGTCGCGCCTCGACGCCCGGGCCGAACGGCGGACGCCCACAGCGGATCGACAGATCCACGCCCTCCGAATGGAAGCTGGACACCCGTTCCGTCGCCAGCACCCGCAGGTCGATGTCGGGATGCCGCGCGGCGAAGCGGGGCAGACGCGGCAACAGCCACTTGGTGGCGATCGTCGGGGCCACGCTGATCGTGACATGCCGGTCGCCTGGTCGCAGCAGGCGCGTGGCCTCGGCGATCTCCTCCAGCGCGAGCCGCACGCGGCGTGCGTAGGCCGCGCCGGCGCCCGTCGGCGTCAGGCCGCGTGGATGCCGTTCGAAGAGCTTGATGCTCAGCTCGACCTCCAGCGCGCGGATCTGCTGCGCCACGGCGCCCTGCGTGACATCGAGTTCCTCAGCCGCGAGCCGGAAATTCAGATGCCGCGCCACGACTTCGAAGACGCGGAGCGCCTTCAGCGACGGGAGCCCTTCCAGCGGAACGTTCATGGACTGGACTGTAGCTTTTCTACTGGATTAATGTAGCCGGGCGGACTCCCCGGATCGAGACGGCGCTGATAGCGTATCGCTCAACGTGAGCAGACGCCATCCGGCGACCGCACGACATCTGCACGACAAAGGAAGAGCGCCATGACAGCCAATGAGACAGCCGACAAGACAGTAGAAAAGGTCGCCATCGTCACCGCTGGCGGCAGCGGCATGGGCGCCGCCGCGGCGCGCCGTCTCGCCCAGGACGGCTTCCGGGTCGCCGTGCTCTCCTCGTCGGGCAAGGGCGAAGCCCTCGCGCACGAACTGGGCGGCATCGGGGTCACCGGATCCAACCAGTCCGAGTCGGATCTGCAAGGCCTCGTCGATCAGGTGCTGGCGCGCTGGGGTCGCATCGACGTGCTGGTCAACAGCGCCGGACATGGCCCCCGCGGCCCGTTGCTCGAGCTCTCCGACGACGACTGGCACCGCGGCCTGGACACCTACCTGCTCAACGTCGTGCGCGCGTCGCGGGCCGTGGTGCCGACGATGCAGCGGCAGAAGTCCGGCACCATCATCAACATCTCGACGGCGTGGGCCGTCGAACCGTCTGGCCAGTTCCCGACTTCGGGCGTGTTCCGGGCGGGCCTGTCCGCCTTCACGAAGATCTTCGCGGACACCTACGCGGCGGACAACATCCGCATGAACAACGTGCTGCCCGGGTGGATCGACAGCCTGCCGGCGACCGACGAACGCCGCGACAGCGTGCCGATGCAGCGCTACGGACGCAGCGACGAGATCGCCGCGACGATCGCGTTCCTGGCGTCCGAAGGCGCCGGCTACATCACGGGCCAGAACCTGCGCGTCGACGGCGGCCTGACGAGATCCCTGTAAGACGCCATCGCTGTCGGAGCGCTCCATGCATGCACTGGTCTTCCACCAATTCGGCGATGCCGACGTCCTCCACTACGAGGCGGTGCCCGATCCCGTGCCGGGCGCCGGACAGGCGCTGGTGCGCATGCGCGCCGTCGGCCTGAACTTCGCGGACGTCTACCGCCGCAAGGGCAACTATCACCTGGCCGGCTCCCCGCCGTGGATCCTGGGCTACGAGGGCGCGGGCGAGATCGTCTCGGCGCCTGAGGGCAGCGGCCTGCGGCCCGGTCAGCGGGTCGGTTTCGCCGACAGCCCGTTCGCCAACGCGGAGCTTTGCGCGGTCGATGTGAGCCGTCTCATTCCGCTGCCGGACGACACCTCGTTCGAGACCGCCGCCGGCTGCCTGCTGCAGGGCCTGACGGCGCAGTACCTGTGCCGCGACAGCTACGCGGTGCGGCCCGGCGACTGGGCCGTCGTTCACGCGGCGGCGGGCGGCGTGGGGCTGCTGCTCGTGCAGATCCTGCGGCACCTGGGCGCGCGGGTCATCGGCATCGCGTCGACCGACGCCAAACGGCAGGCCGTGCGCGAGGTCGGCGCCGACGCCGTGATCGCGACCGACGGATGGGGGGATGCCGTGAAGGCGCTCACCGGAGGCCGCGGCGCGGACGTGGTGTACGACTCGGTCGGCACCACGCTGCGCGACAGCCTCGATGCCGCGCGCATCGGCGGCACGATCGTGTTCTACGGCATGGCAGCGGGCGACCCGGCGCCGGTGGATCCCCGGCTGCTCATGGATCGCTCGCTGACTCTCGTGGGTGGTGATCTGTGGAACGTGCTCACGACCGCCGAAGAGCGCCAGACCCGCGCGACAGAGCTGTTCGGCTGGATCCGGTCAGGCGTCGTGCGACTGCGCCTCTCGCAGACGCTCGCGTTGCGGGACGGCGCGCAGGCGCACCGGGCGCTCGAAAGCCGTCAAGCCATCGGCAAGATCGTGTTGCTGCCGTGAGTCCGCCAGCCCTCACCGCACTTGTTGCGCCTGCGGCGTTTGCCGCGCTTACTGCGCCGGCTTCCTGAACCGCAGCACGAAGCGGTCGGTCTTCCCACGGATCGCCGGATCGAAGACCTTCAGCGTGCGGTCGTCGGCGGGATTGGCCAGCGCGTCGGTTTCCCCGTCGAGCACGAAGCCGGCCTTCAGCACTTCGGCCTTCACCGTCTCGCGGTCGATCCGGTGCAGGTCCTCGGTGTTCTTCAGACCTGACCCCGCCACGGCGGAATGGTCGGCCACGATGTAGTAGCCGCCCGGCTTCAGCAGGCTGAAGACCGCCTTGTTGTAGGCGTTCACGTCCGCCCCCTTCATGAAGCTGTCGTGGAAGTCGTGATAGTTCTCGAAGGTCCAGAAGACGTCGAGCGTGTTGTGGATCGCCGCCGGCGGCTGCTCCGCGAGCGGGCTCGAGGTCTGCTCGACATTGCCGTGGCCGGGCTCCAAGGCGATCGCCCGGGCGGTCGCCGCCGGGTTGGACTTGAAGACGGCGAACTCGGCCGGCACGTAGGCGTAGACCCGGCCGGTCGACCCGACGAGGGTCGAGAAGATCCGTGTCCAGTAGCCGCCGCCGGGCACCGCGTCGATGACCTTGTCGCCAGGCTTCACCTTGGAGAAGGCGACCAGGTCCACCGGTCGGCGCGAAGCGTCCTGCTGGACGTCCTTGGCCGGCCGGGTCGCATCGGCGACCGCGGCGGCGACGGCCGGCGAGGTGGAGAGCGCGGTGGCGGGCGTCTGCGCCACAGCCAATGAGGACACGAGCGCCGCGGCGGTCGCGATGGCAAACAGTCTTGAACTCATCGTGGGTCCTTCTGCAAGTTGGTGATGGCTGGCGGCGTCAGGCGGCGCCAGGCGGCTTCAGGCGGCGTAGCCCTTGGACGCGCGCATCGTCAGCGCGACCGTCGTCCCCTTCTCGGGCGCGCTCTCGATCCTGAGCGTCGCCCCCAGCGTCTGGGCCCGTTCCCGCATCGACGCGAGTCCCATGTGCCCGTGCTTGCCGGTCGCGGCGAGATCCACCGGCATGCCGGCGCCGTCATCCCTCAGCTCGACCCGCAGCCGCCACCATCCGAAGCGCCAGGTCATTGTGATCCGGTTGGCCCGGGCATGCCGGAAGGCATTCAGCAGCGCCTCGCCGAAGATCAGCCGCAGCTCGTCGCGAACCTCCGCCCGCAGCGGCCGCTCCTGGCCGACGATCTCGAGCCGGAACTCGCCGTCGTAGTCCCGCGCCAGCTGCGAGGCGATGTCCTCCAGCGCCCTCGGCAGACTGGCACCGATCGGCGTCGTCCCGCGCAGTGCCATCACGCGGCGTCGGCTTTCGTCCAGCACGCCGTCGGCCATGACCAGGTCCGCATCGATCGCCGCGCGCACCGGGTGCGCCGGCGGCAACTGCGCCGAGTGCGTCTCGAAGCGCAGGATCAGCCCCTGCACGCCCTGCAGCAGCGTGTCGTGCAGTTCGCGGGCGATGCGGTCGCGCTCGGCCATGCGGGTGCGCATCTTCTCGCGCGCACGCCGCGCGGCCTGTCTCAGCCGCAGCCGGTGCAAAGCCCAGATCAACGCGATGGCCGCGGCCACGCACAGCACTCGGAACACCACCGTCTGGTACCAGGCGGCCGGAATGACGATGTCCTGGATCGCCTCTTCCGGCGCCACGACGCCGTCGCTGTTGATGGCCAGCACATGGAAGCGGTAGCTCCCCGGTCCCAGGCTGTTGTAGACCGTCTCCCGCCGCGCGCCCGCGTCGCGCCAGCGGGTGTCCACGCCATCCAGCCGGTAGCGGAAACGCACCCGCTCCGGCACCGCGAGGTTGGCCGCGGAGAAGCGCAGCTCCATCATCTCGGCGTGTTTGGGCAGCGTCACCGTCGCGCCCGACGGGTAGTCGACGCCGTGGGCGCGCAGGCCGGTGATGCGCACCACCGGCGCCACCGGGTTGTTGCGCGGTCGCACGGGATCGAGCCACGCCACGCCGGTCGTGCCCGCGAACCACAGGCGGCCGTCCGCGGCCTCCACCACGCTCGGCTGCGGCCAGAACGCGGTCGCGCCGCCGGGATGCCCGTCCAGGGTGTCCAGCACCTCGACCTTCAGGGGCTGCACGGGATCGGCGAGGTAGGCGCGCAGGTCGTCGCGCCGCACGTGCACCGCGCCCTTGCGTCCGTTAAGCCAGAGGTCGCCGGTCACCGTCTCCGCGATCCCGGACACGCCGGCCAGCGTTTCCGGCACCTCCGTCGTCAAGGGCACGAAGCGGTTGTCCCAGAGGATCGCCACGCCGCGCTCACCCGCGATCAGCAGGCGCGTGCGGCCGGCGTAGACATGCAGCACGTCGCCCACGTCGACGCCCTGCGCCGGTCCGAACCGGCGCACCTTGCCGTCGTTCCAGCGCAGGACCTGGTTGTCCTTCAGCCCGAACCAGTAGGTGCCGTCGCCAGCCCAGGTCACAGCCGCCTCGAGCGGCGACGGCAGCCCGGGCAGCGCCAGCGGCTGCCAGCGGCCCTCCTCCCAGGTCTGCACGCCGCCGCGCTGGAAGGCCACCATCAGGCCGTCGCCGTAGGGGACGATGCCGCTGATCCAGCGCTCGCCGACGCCCGGCGGTCGGGGGACCTCCGCCCATCGCGCGCCCTCGCGACGCCAGAGCCCGGCCGGCCCGACGAGCCAGAGCCGCCCCTGGCGGTCACGGCCCGTCGCGGTGATCTGCGCGCTGGGCGCCGCGACCTTCTCGGCTTCGCTCGCACTGCCCGACAGGCGCCACACGGTCGACGCCACCGGCGAGAACGCCGCCACGGTCACCCCGCCGTCCGGATCCGCCGCGAGCGCGAAGTTGCTGGTGGCGCGCGGCATCGGCGCGGGCACGAGCGGCGCGCGCCGGAAGCGGTCCAGCCCGGTCTTGGTCGCGACCCACAGGCTGCCCTCCGCATCCTCCAGGATCATCATCCCGAAGTCGCCCGACAGGCCCTCGGGGGCGGCGAAGCGCTCGTACTCGCCGGTCAGGGGCACGCGGTCCCCCTCCAGCGGCCAGGGCAGCCGGCGGCGGCACAGCCCCGCCGGGCAGAAGACGGTCCACAGGTTGCCGTCGCGGTCCACCACCGTCGACGATCCGCGCCGCGTCGACAGCCGCGGATCCCGCGCCACCGGCAGCCGCGACAGCGCCGGCACCTTGCGCATCTCGTTCGCGAAGACCAGCCAGGCCTCGCTGCGCAGCACCTGCAGGCTGGTCGCGTCCTTGCAGTCGCCGACCATGCGGAACCGGGTCTCGCCCAGCGGCAGGCCGAGCAGGCGGTCGTTGTCGCAGAGCCAGACCGTGCCGCGGCCGTCCACGACCACGCCGTCGATGGCGCGCCCCTCCACGCCCCACGACGCGCCGATGCGTTCCCAGCGGTCGTTCTCGAAGCGGAAGAGCTCCGTGGCGCCGCCCGCCCAGATCGCGCCGTCCGCGTCCTCGGCGATGTAGCGGATGCGGGCGGACGCCACCTGTTCCGTCGCCGGCACGCGCCAGACCTGGTCCCCGCGGATCCGCACCAGCCCGCGCGGGAAGAAGGCGGCCCACAGGTCGCCGCCGGACGTCGCCAGCACCTTCGCCACGGTGCCCGACGGGAACTCTGCGGGCGGCGTCGGGTGGAAGCGCTCGAAGCGCACGCCGTCGAAGCGGGTCAGGCCGTTGGGCCCGCCCATCCAGAGCAGGCCGTCCGGCGTCTGGGCCATGGTCCAGGTCTCCATCGGCACGCCGTCCGCCGCCGTCCAGGCGCGGTGATGGAACTGGTTCAAGGCCAGCGTGCGATCCAGCGCCCGGGCCGGATCGGCGGCCAGCAGCAGCATCGCGACCAGCAGCGCCGTCATGACCCCCGCGATCCGGCGCAGCCTCGTCGCCACCGGCGAAAGCCGGAGCGTGAAGCGTGTGGCGACGGACATTGCAAGGGACAAGGTCATGGGGCCGGAACACTATCAGAAGCAGCGACAGGATCGAGCGAGCCGTGGGGGTGGGGCGAGGCGTCGGCGCGACAGCGCCGGGCTAACTCTTTCGAGGGAGGGGCATCGTCCCCGGGGGCGATCCGGGCTGTCGGCTGCGGCTACGCTTCGCCTTTCGCGCCGCTGATCCGGCGTTTCCGAACTGACCGCTGACCGCGCGTGAACGACTCCGCTCCGACCTCCTCCCCCATCACCGTGATGGCTGTCGACGACCATGCGCTGATGCGCAGCGGCATCACGACGGTCATCGACGCCGAGCCCGACATGCGCATGGTGGCCGAGGCCACGACCGGCCTGGAGGCGCTGTCGCGCTTCCGCCAGCACCAGCCCGACGTGACGCTGATGGACCTGCGCATGCGGGACATGGACGGCATCGAGGCGATGACCGCCATCCGGCGCGAGTTCCCGCAGGCGCGGATCGTGATCCTGACGACCTTCCCCGGCGACTTCCAGGCCGCGCGTGCGATCAAGGCGGGCGCGGTGGGCTACCTGCTCAAGGGGCTGATGCGCACGGAGTTGCTGGACACCATCCGCGGCGTGCATGCCGGCCGGATGATGCTGCCGCCGGCGATCGAGGCCGCCATCGCGCAACACGCCGGCAGCCGCGCGCTGTCGCTGCGCGAGACGCAGGTGCTGCGCCTGGTGGCGCTGGGTCATGCCAACAAGGAAGTGGCGGAGCATCTCTCGCTGACCGAGGAGACGGTGAAGGTCCACATGCGGACCATCCTCGGCAAGCTGGCCGCGAAGGACCGCACGCATGCGGTCACGATCGCGCTGAAGCGAGGGATCATCGAGCTCTGAACGGCGTCACGCCGGCTGGTCGTCACTGACGACGGCTGACAGCGGCTGGCGGACCAGGTCTCAGACGTTGTTGTCGTTCCCTGCGCCCATCGGCGTCATCGCGATGGGCGGTTGCGGTGTCGTCGCCGCCGGCTCGTCCTTCTTGAACATCGGCGCCAGGTTCATCTTGGTGTTGATCCAGAAGTTGAGGCCGGCCCAGGCCGGCGCGCTGGACGCGGCCGCCTTGGCGAACGGGTTGGCGTCGGTCAGCGTCTTGCCCAGCCCGACGGGGATGCCCACCGGCAGGGTCAGGCCCCAGTTGATCATCATGCGGGCGGCCATGCCGGCCTTCATGGTCGCGTAGTCCACCTTGTCGTTGACGGCGGTGCCGCCAGTCGCGCCAGGCAGCTTGCTCTTCATGATCGTGCTGGTCAGGTCGGACACGGTGTCGAAGCCGGCGCTCACGGCGCGCTGCGCCACCGCCGTGACCATCATCGCGGTGGCCTGTGCCATCGGCTCGGGCATGCCCTTGGCCTTGAAGGCCTCCGTCATCGCGGGCGTCAGCTTGGCCGACAGGGCCACGCCGCTCATGCCGCCGGCCATCGCCGTCCACATGTCGTTGAAGCCCGCCATCACGCGCGGGCCCTCGCGTTGCAGGAAGGTGTCGCCCGGCAGCTTGATCGTCGCGCCCAGCGAGGGTTTGGTCTTCATGTGCTCGCCGATGAACTCCTTGCCCAGCGCGGCGGCCAGTCCGCCCAGCACGCTGGACGACACGCCGAGCGCCTCCTTCGACGCCCCCGCCGCGCCGGCACTCATCAGCGTGATCGCCTGCACCGCCCAGGCGATGGCGTGGCCGCCACCGTAGGTCGTCGCGCGCTGTCCGAGCGTGGCCAGCAGGGCGTCGGTGAGCTGCTTGCCGGAGACGTTGGCGGGCGGCGTACCGGTGGTGGCCACCGTCGTGGCTGCGGCGGCGGCGATCGGGGTGGGAGTTGGCGTAGGCGTCGGCGTCGGCGTCGGCGTCGGCGTCGGCGTCGGCGTCGGCGTCTGAGGCGACGTGAGGTTCAGACGCGGCGGCCCGGAAGAGGTCTTGGCCGGCAGCTTAGGCGCGAGCAGGGAGGGGCCTCCGAGCGAGGTCGCGGGACGTTTGCCCGCCGCAGTCGAGCTCTCCGGCAACTGGGGCTTGCTCTCGGAGACCGGCGAGTCGGGCAGGGGCACCTTGCTCGGCGAGACCGGCGTTTCAGGCAGCGGCACCTTGCTTGGCGACACGGGGCTGTCGGGCAGCGCGATCTTGCTCGGTGACACCGGCGTCTCCGGCAATGCCACCTTGCTCGGCGAGACCGGGGTCTCGGGCAAGGGCACCTTGCTTGGCGACACGGGCGTCTCGGGCAATGGCACCTGACTCGGCGAGACAGCCTGCGACTGGACGGGCGGGATGTTGGTGTCGAGTCTGAGCGCCGGGCGCGCCGGCGTGGGGTTGCCCGAGGGCAGCGCCGTCGTCGCGGTCTGTTGCGAAGGCAGCGTCGGCAGCGAATTCGAGCGGCGCGGCGGAGCGCCGGCCCCGGCGGACGAAGGACCCGCCGGACGTGCCGCC
Source organism: Roseateles sp. (assembly GCF_036486225.1). Classification (GTDB taxonomy): domain Bacteria; phylum Pseudomonadota; class Gammaproteobacteria; order Burkholderiales; family Burkholderiaceae_C; genus Roseateles. The sequence continues at coordinate 61,565 of NZ_DASVNZ010000164.1, forward strand.
AGTCCCGGGAACTGTGTCGCCGCGCCGCCGCCCTGCCCGCCTGCCGGCGTCGAGACCGGTGTGTTCGGCGGCGCGCTGGGCGTCGTGTCGATCGGCGACGGGACGGCGCGGTTCTGGACGTTGGACAACATGAGCGCCTTCCTTTGCAGACGTGGTCTGCCGGCGACATCAGGAGGTCCACGTCGAACGCCACGCGGGCGCTCGAACCTCATCCGGCAGCGAGGAGGTCACTGTCGGACGGCGATGCTGTCAAGGCGTTAGGGTAGGCGAATCGGAGGACGGCGATGCGAAGCCGCGAAGAGCGTCGGCGCGAGCGCGATGAACACTGAACCCATCGGGCTCGGGCTTAGAAGAACATCACGCGGTTGACCAGTTCGCTCTCGATACAACGACGCGCCGCTTCGTCTTGAGGGCTTGGGGCATCCGCCGAGATGCCAGGGCCAGAACTGATCAAACGCAGATGCTGCCTTGCCGGAGAAACTTCGCCCATGGCACGAGTGACCAGCGCGTCAACCTGGGACGGTTCAGGAAACAGCGAGAGCTGTTGAAAGTCTTGATGCTTGCTCATAGTCGATGTCGGCTGATGATCGTGGCACATCAAGTTCCGGCGAGAAGACCCGAGGATTTTAGTTCTCGCAACGCGAGACCCTCAAGCGTTGTCACCGCCTCAAGCGTAACTGCGGTGACAGGCACGCCGATTCGGAAGGTGCGCATCCTTCCTGTCGACGAATCCTTTCGTCCCAGGCTCCCCTCACTGAAGAGCTCAAGGAAGCGAACTGGCGCGACACCATCGAAGGGCATGATTCGAACCTTGCCTTCGTCGTTCTCCAGTTCAGTGATGGCGTCTTCATGAAGCCGCGTGGCCAAGCTCTTCCGGTAAGGCTCAATGAACCTTACCTCCCTGATGCCGGCCGCAATCAGGTGACGCGCACAGGAGTGGCACGGATAGGTGGTCACGAAAAGCCTTCCACCACGAACGCGACTCCCGCAAGAATGCCCCGCGTTCAACAATGCATGCATTTCCGCGTGGACGGCGCGCGAGAACTCAATCAGGCCGCGTACTTCCGGCGACCTGCGGAGCCGCTCGATAACGTCTTGAGCGCGGGCCTCTTCGACAATTCCCTCCGTCACCAAGGCACGCGACAGACGAACGGCGATCTCCGATTTTTCTTCGTCGTTCCAACACTTGCCACCATCCTTGTTCCAGCAACGATGATCGACATAGCTCACGTCCTCTGGACGTCCATGAGCTTCGTATAGGCCGCCGAACGCTCGAGGGACATCGTTCCATCCGACGGCCAACACCTCGCCAGACGCATCTGTGATCGCCGCCCCGACCTGTCGAGACAGGCAGGCAGAGTTCCGTGCAGCGGAATGCGCTTCGTACATCGCGCGCTCGCTGGAGGTTGGCGTGATGATCTTTGCCCCAAGCAGCAAGTCGAGATAGCGCGTCAAACTCGCTCGGATCTGATCGTCCGTGCCGTCGCTTATTCGCAGAAAGAAGTCGGCTTGGGGGAACACGTCGCGAACGCTTTGCCCGTTGGCAAATTCTTCGCCCGAATCACGATCGATCAGCTTGTAGACATCTCCCATGTCGCCCAGCTTCTTCTGCAGTTGATTCACACGCACAGGCAGCGGCGAATGAACGCTGATCACATGCAGGAGCCGACCGTAAACCGAACGAAGGAGTCCAAGTTCGTCCGTGTTCTTGATGGAGTCAATGATGTGACAGTGCCTGACAACCGGCGTTGGCACGACAGCGTCGGCTGCGGGCTCAACGCCCGCAAGCGTCAGTTGCGCATCATCGAAATCTTCCCGCTGCTGCTGCCGCACAGTCGCAATTTCTCGTATCGCCAACTGCGCTAGAACCGAGTTCCCGTAGACCTTGCGAAGGGCATTGCCAGCCTCGATGAGGTCAAGGATCGAGTTCGGATCCTTCGGTTGAGCCTTTTCCTTGATGAACCGGCTCAAACGAATCTCATCGACCAGCTTGTAGTCGTAAGACTTTTCCAGCAGTTCCTTGAGCGTCTGCGACACACGATGCAGCGGCGTCCCCAGCGGACCGCAAAGCGCGATGACAAGCTCGGGGGTCATCGCATCATCGATGCGACGCTTGGCGTTGAAACGCCCCTCGCCTTCGGATTGCGCCGTCGTCTCTGGCTGCCTCAATGCAGCGACATTGCCTCCCACAGCCATCCTTGCCTCCCTGTGCAGGACCTTGGAATCCTTCTTTTCTCCAACTGTAGTGACGTGCATCGGTGGACACCTCCCCTTAAACCCGGTGTCACGGCAAGCCGACACGGCGACGTGCTTGTTGGATTGAGCCGTGACGAAGGAATCGACTCTATGCGGCTTGGGAAACGAGCGCTCGTGCATCCATCGGTATAGATGCAATGGAATCCAACCAGTTCAAGTCAGGCGCCACCCCCCTGTCGCCAAGAGGAAGCAGTTGGTCGAGTTCGAGATGAAAGTGGGAAGCGTTCTTCGTTTCAGCGATTCACCATCACGATCCCCGCCGCCAGCCCCGCGAGGGCGAGCATCAATCGCGGGGTGATCGGCTCGCCGAGCAGCAGCGCACCCGCGATGAGGCCGAACAGCGGCGTGCTCAGCGTGAAGCTGGACAGCTTGGTCGCGGGGTAGTGGCGGATCAGCCAGAACCACAGCAGGTAGCTCGCGAACGACACGATCACCGCCTGGAAGCCGAACAGCCCCAGCAGCCGCCAGGACCAGTCGATCGGCAGCGACTCGCCGCTGGCCACCGCACCGGCGGCGAGCGCGATCGCCGAGATCGCCAGCTGATACAGCAGCGTCTTCTCCGCGCTGGCGGACGAGAGCTTCGTCGCGCGGATCGCCAGCGTCGTGCCGCCCCACAGCAACGCGGCCAGCACACCCAGCGCGTCGCCCAGCCATTGCAGGGACTGCCCGGTCCCGTGCAGGCCCTCGCCAAAGGCGAAAGCCACCGCGCCGAAGGCGATCAGCAGCCCCACGGCCTGGCGCTTCGTCAGCCGCTCAGCCGGCGAGATCAGGGGCATGCCCAGCGCGACGACGAACGGCGACAGGTAGAGGAAGACCACCATCCGCGACGCCGTCGTGTACTGCAGGCCGACGAAGATGCACGCGAATTCGGCCGCGAACAGCAGGCCCGCGAGCAGGCCGCCCGGCAGACTGCCGTCACGCCGGAACAGCGCAATGCCGCGTGCCGCCGCGAAGCCCCAGACCAGCGCGCCGGCCAGGCCCGAGCGCAAGGCCGCCTGCCACAGCGGGCCGATCTCCGTGAGCGCGGCCTTGGCCGCGACCTGGTTCAGGCCCCACAGCACGCAGCATCCCAGGAGGATGACCACCGCCGTGCTGTCGAGATGCTGCTTGCGTTCCATGGGGCCGGATCATGCCCGGCGGTTCGTGGGGTCGCCGGAGCGGAGCGCCCAGGCCCGCGCGGCCAGCGCACACAGCAGCGCCGTCGCCACGCCCGCGAGCAGACCCGACAGGTGCGCCAGCGGCGCGATCGCGATGTTCCAGCCGTCTACGTGCCGCAGCGCCGGCCGCGACAAGGGCATCTCCGCCGCCACCTTCACGATCAGCCCGATGCCGATGAGCAGTCCGATCACGCGCTCCCGTCCGTGAGAGGCCCTCATCCGCATCATCGCGATCGCCGCCACGGCGACGCCCGCGTGCAGCACGCCTGACGCGCCACCGAAACGATCGATCGCGGGCTCGAACAGCAGGCCGAATTGCGTCAGCGGCCACGCGAGCAGCCATGCCGCCGCGTCACGCGCTGTCAGTCGCGCGGCGACGCCGAGCAGCCCAACCACCGCGCAGCCGGCCAGATTCGCGATCAGGTGCTGCGGGCTCAAATGCAGCCACGCGCTGGTAATGGCTCGCCAGGGTTCACGGGCGGCGAGTTCGGGCAACCACGCCATCTCGGCGCGCGCCTGCAGCGTCTGGATCTCGACGACCAGCGAGCCGATGGCCAGCGCCGTCGCCACGAGGAGCCATGCACGTCCCGGCATCCGGTCCCACTCCGCGATCTCAGCCGAAGACGGCCCGCCAGAGCGCCAGCACCGCCTCGCGCTGCGGCTTGAGCGCCTCGGCGGCCTCGGCATCGAGCGAGGTCGACTGCTCGTTCAGCCGCGCCCGGTGCTGCACCCGGCGCAGCTCGCGGTACGCGTCGGCGGCTTCGCGGCCCACATCGGCGGGCAGCAGCCCGGCCGATTCCGCGCGCTGCAGCAGCGCGATGTTGCCGGCGTTGGCCAGCAGCTCCGGATGCTGCGCGGAGTGCGCCAGGATCAGGTACTGCAGCGCGAACTCGGCGTCCACCATGCCGCCCGGGCTGTGCTTGACGTCGAAGAAACCGACGCGCGCGGTCCGCGCGGCGCGCAGCTTCTCGCGCATCGCAACGACCTCCTCGCGCAGCGCCGCCGGATCGCGCGGCGCCGTCAGCACCGCGCGGCGCGTGGCCTCGAAGCGCTCGGCCAGCGACGCATCGCCGGCGCAGAAACGCGCCCGCGTGATCGCCTGGTGTTCCCAGGTCCAGGCCGTGTTGCTGCCGCGCCCGCCCTGATAGTTCTCGAACGAGGACAGCGAGGTCACCAGCAGCCCCGAGTTCCCGTTGGGTCGCAGCGCGGTGTCGATGTCGAAGAGCTCGCCGGCCGCCGTGCGTATCGTCAGCCAGGTGATCAGCTTGCGGATGAAGGCGCCGTAGATCTCGGCCGCGTTCTCGTCCTCGTCATCGAAGAGGAAGACCAGGTCCAGGTCGCTGCCGTAACCCAGCTCCTTGCCGCCCAGCTTGCCGTAGGCGATCACCGCCAGGCGCGGCGCCGGACGGTGCTTCTGCTTGAGGCGGTCCCAGGCCCAGTCGAGCACGCATTGCAGCGTGGCGTCCGCCAGCAGCGACAACTCGTCGGCCACCTGCTCGACGCTGATCTGCCCTTCCACGTCCCGCACCAGCGTGCGGAAGACCTCCGCGTGATGCGCGCGGCGCACGCTGTCGAGCAGCGCGTCCTCGCTCGCCTCGCCATGTTCGGCCCAGGCGTCGTGGCGCGCCTGCAGGTCCTGGATGAAGGCCGGTCCGTCGAAGCGCTCGTGCAGCAGCCGCGCGTCGGCCAGTTCGTCGATCACGCCGGGATGCTGCATCAGGTAGCGCATCGGCCAGCGCGCCAGGCCCAGCAGCCGCAGCAGCCGGCCTTGCACGGCGGGCCGTTCGACCAGCAGCGCCAGGTAGCTCTCGCGGCGCAGCAGCGGTTCGATCCAGTCGACGAAACGCTGCGCCGCGTCCATCGTGCATTCGCCCTGCCGCACCGCCAGCGCCGCGCGTCCGACCAGCTTGGCCAGACGCAGCCGCGATTCCTCGCGCAGGTTCTGCACCCGCGCCTGCTGCGCCCAGCGGCGCACGTTGGTCCCCAGCTCCGGCGGCAGCTTCTCGAGGAACTCCTCGCTGTCGATCGGCAGCGGCGGACCGCCGCACATGCCGTTCTTGCAATTGCCCTTGCCGCCCGGCGCGACGCCGTCGTGCAGCAGCGCGTCGAATTCGGTCGCGACCAGTTCGCGCACCTCCATCAGCTTGTCCAGCAACGGGCAGGCGCGGCTGTCGCAGGTCAGGCACAGGCTGCGCGCGATCCAGCCGATGTCCTCGTCCGCGGCCGGCAGGCAGTGCGTCTGCTGGTCGTCCAGGTACTGGATGCGGTGCTCGACGCGGCGCAGGAAGTCGTAACCCTTGGCCAGCGCGGTGGCGGTCTCGGGCTTCATCAGGCCGCGCGCGGCCAGCCGCGTCAGCGCCTTCAGCGTCGAGCGGGTGCGGATCTCGGGGAACTGCCCGCCGCGCACCACCTGCAGCAGCTGGACGATGAACTCGATCTCGCGGATGCCGCCGCGCGACAGCTTGACGTCGTTGGCCCGCTCCGGCCGGCCGGCGGCGCGGCGCTGGGCCTCGTCGCGGATCTTGCGGTGCAGTTGCCGCAGGCCTTCGAAGACGCCGTAATCCAGATAACGCCGATAGACGAAAGGCGTCACCAGGCTGCGCAGCTGCATCGCGCGACCGTCCTTGACGCTCGCACGCGGCGCGACGACGCGGCTCTTCAGCCAGGCGAAGCGCTCCCATTCCCGGCCCTGGACGAGGAAGTACTCTTCCAGCATCGCCATGCTCACGGCGGGCGGCCCGGAGTTGCCGTTCGGCCGCAGCGCGAGGTCGACGCGGAAGACCTGGCCGTCCTCGGTGACGTCGCCGATCAGCGTCGACAGCCGCCGCGACAGCTGCGCGAAGTACTCGTGCGCCGAGATCTTCTGGCCGCCGGCGGTGTTGCCCTCGGTCAGGCCGTCTTCCTCGTAGACATAGATCAGGTCGATGTCGGACGAGACGTTGAGCTCGCGCCCGCCGAGCTTGCCCATGCCGACGACCCAGAAGTCGATGTCCTGGCCGACGGCGTCGCGCGGCGCACCGTATTCGGCGTCGAGCTCCGCGCGGCAATGGGCGACGCCGATGTCCAGCGCCACTTCCGCCAGGTGCGTCATCGCCTGCGTCACGTCGGTCATGGGCGCGCCCTGCTCGATGTCGAGCACGGCCAGCCGCTCCATCACCAGCTGGCGCATCACGCGCAGCGCGGCGGGGAGCGGGCGCCCGGTTTGCCCGAGCCGGTCCACGACGGCCCGCATCGTGACGTCGTCCGGCAGTCCGGGCGGCAGCAACGACAATTCAGCCGCGTAACGACGGCGGATGCGCTGAACGAAACGGCTGTGGTCCGCGGACGCGGCGGGCGTCGGAACGCCCGTGGGGTCGGCGGTTGCCGAGGCAACTGAATCCATCGGTAAAGAATGCTCTCGCTGGCTCATGGCCGGAATGGCTGTGCTAGATTCGGCGACCGCCGTCCACCCTTACATGTCTTCGTCCGCTGCCACCAGTTCTGACTCCGGTTCCGTGGTCGCGAAGCGACGCTGGTGGGCACGTTGCGCCCTCTGGCTCGGAGTGGCGTCGGCAGGGGTTTTCTCCCTGCTGATCGCGGCCTGGCTGGCATTGCACTGGGCGATTCTGCCCCACATCGACGATTGGCGACCCGAGCTCGAAAAGCAAGCCACCCAGGCATTGGGGGTACCCGTGAAGATCGGCGCCATCAGCGCCAAATCCTCGGGCTGGATCCCCACACTGGACCTGCGCGACGTCCGCATCATCGACACCGCCGGCCACGAGGCCCTGCACCTGCCGCGCGTCAGCGCCGCGCTGTCGCCGCGCTCCCTGCTGGCCTTCGAACTGCGTTTCTCCCAGCTGCTGCTGGACAGCCCCGAGCTGCTGCTGCGCCGCGACGCCAAGGGCCGCGTCTTCATCGCCGGCCTCAGCGTCGACGGCCCCTCCGACGCGCAGGCTTCCGACGACGCCGCCGACTGGTTCTTCGAGCAGCATGAGTTCGTCATCCTGCACGGCCGCATCCGCTGGGTCGACGAGCTGCGCGCGGCGCCGCCGCTGGAGCTCTTCGACCTGAACCTGGTGCTGCGCAACGGTCTGCGCCGCCACCGGCTGCGGCTGGACGCGACCCCGCCGGCCGGCTGGGGCGAGCGCTTCACGCTGCGCGGCGAGTTCACCCAGTCGCTGCTGGACCGGCCCGGCGCGGTGCAGCGCTGGAGCGGGCAGCTCTTCGGTCAACTGCCGCGCACCGACGTCAGCGAGCTGCGCCGCTACGTGGACCTGCCCTTCGAACTCAACGAGGGCGACGGCGCTCTGCGCGCCTGGCTGGACATCGATCGCGGGGAGCCCCGCAGCCTGACGCTGGACATGGGCCTGCGCGCGGTGAAGCTGCGCGTCGCGCCGGGACTGCCGGAGCTGGCGCTGGCCAAGATCGGCGGCCGGCTGGTGCTCAAGCAGACGCCGGAATCGCTGTCGCTGGAAGCCAAGCAGCTCGGTTTCCAGGCGGGCGACGGCCTGGACTGGCCGCGCTCGGACTGGTTGCTGGACGTGAAGCGCGACGCCAAGACCGGCGCACTGACCGGCGGCGACTTCCAGGCGCAGCAGCTGGACCTGACGCTGGGTTCGCAGATCCTGGCCCGGCTGCCGCTGGCCGAATCGCAACGCCAGTTGATCGCCGACATGAAACCCGGCGGCCTGCTCAACGCGCTGCAGGTCCATTGGGACGGCCCACTCGACGCGCCTCGCAGCTACCGGGCCAAGGGCCAGTTGCAGGGCCTGCACCTGACGGCCGCGGCACCGGAGCCGCCCGCGGATCCGGGCTCCGCCCCGCCGACCGGCCGGCCCGGCGTCAGCGGCGCCGACCTGCAGTTCGACGCCACTGAGCAAGGCGACACTGCCACGCTGTTGATCGACGACGGCCAGGTGACGCTGCCCGGAGTGTTCGAGGAGGCCTCCGTGCCGCTCAAGCAGGCGCAGGCCAGCCTGCGCTGGCAGGCGCAGCGCCCGGCCGCGCTCG
>NZ_DASVNZ010000207.1:0-15785 GCF_036486225.1 Roseateles sp.
GACGCGGCACAAGCGCTGGCACAGGCGCCACGCTTTGGTGAAACGCTGCTGCTGGGGCTGAAGATCAACGGCATCCCGCAGCCGCAGACGGTGCGCGCGGTGCGCGTGCCGGAGGGCGTCGCCATCCCTCAGGCGCTCTGGACCGAGCTCAAGTTCAGGCCGCCGGCGCTGCCGCCACGCATGATCGACGGCGAACTGCACATGATCCTCGGCGAAGGGCCCGGCGAGCTGATGCGCTGGCGCGTCGAGGAACTCAGCCAGACGCTGGAGATCGACGCGCCGCCGCAGGCCTTCTCCGACCAGCAGGTCGAGGTGGCGCGTTCCGCCACGCAGGTGACCCTGCCGTCGACCTTCGGGCTCTACGCCAACTACGACGTGCAGTGGCAGAAGCGCCTGAGCGGCGATGGCAACGTCGACGGCGTCACCGAACTCGGCGTGCTGACGCCGCGCGGTGACCTCAACCATCAGCAGCTGTACCGCAGCGGCATGGGCGGCGGCTGGGTACGGCTGGACACCCGCTGGACCATCGATCGTCCCGAGCATCTGACCAGTTGGCGGCTCGGCGACAGCATCGCGCAGCCGGGCACCTGGGGCCAGGCGATGCGCTTCGGGGGCGTGCAGTGGAGCACCGACTTCTCGCTGCGACCGGGCTTCCTGAGCTTCCCGCTGCCGACCTTGCGCGGCGAGGCGTCGCTGCCCTCCACGGTGGACGTCTTCGTCAACAACAGCCAGCGGCTGCAGGGGCGCGTGCAGCCGGGACCCTTCGACATCACCGACCTGCCGCTGGTCACCGGCCAAGGCGAGATCCGCACGGTGGTGCGGGATCTGCTCGGTCGGGAGCAGATCGTCGTGCAGCCGTACTACATCAGCCCGTCGTTGCTGAAGCCGGGGCTCTCGGCCTACAGCCTCGAGGCCGGCTGGCTGCGGCTGAACTACGGCATCGACAGCAACCGCTACGGCCGCGCGGTGCTGGCCGGCACCTGGCGCAACGGCCTCACGCCGGCTTTCACGCAGGAGTGGCGCGGGGAACTGACGCAACGCCAGCAGGCGCTCGGCGCGACAGGACTCTGGCTGTTTCCCGCGCTGGGCACGGTCAGCCTGGCGGGCGTGGCCAGCCGCAGCGACGACCCCGAGGCGCGCCGCGGCGCGCTCGCGACGCTGGGCGTCGAGCGCCAGGGCATGGACTGGAGCGGCGGCGTGCAGGTCAAGCGCGCCACGGCGGGCTTCACGCAGCTCGGCAATCCGGTGCTGCCGAAATGGAGCGTGTCGGCGTCGATCGGCACGTCGTGGAAGCAATGGGGACTGGGCCTGGGGCTCGTCAACCAGGGGGCGCCGCAGCGCCCCGCGCCGCAGGGACAGCTGCAGGTGGCCAACAAGCTCTGGTCCTTCAACGCCAGCCGCAGCCTCGGCGGCTGGGGCTTCTTCGGCCTGTCCGCGCTGAAGGCGGGCAATGGCGGCGGCACCGCGATCTCGGTCTTCTGGAGTCTGCTGCTCGACGGCAACAAGAGCCTGTCGACAGCGTGGCAGGGGCAGCGCGGCGGCGGGCAGCAGTCGCGCGATCTCTGGCAGGTCCAACTGCAGAGCAATCCGCCGGTTGGCGAGGGCGTCGGCTACCAGTTGCTGACGGAATCGCACGGGCGCCAGCAGGCCCAGGCGCAATGGCAGACCAATCGGGTGGCGCTGGACGGCGGTGTCTCCCGCATGGCGGGCAACACCGACGTGCGGCTCGGCGCGAGCGGCGGGCTCGCCTACATAGACGGCAGTGCCTATGCGAGCCGGCGCATCGACGGCGGCTTCGCGGTCGTGCAGGTGGACAACCAGGAGAACGTGCGCATCCTCCACGACAACCAGCCGGTCGCGCGCACCGATGCGAAGGGGCGGGCGTTCCTGCCGGCGCTGCGCGGCTACCAGATGAACCGCGTCGGCGTGGTCGCCGACGATCTGCCCCTGGACGCGGAGATCGAGGCGCTGGAGCTGCAGGTCATGCCGGCGGCGCGCAGCGCGGCGTTGATCCGTTTCCCGATCGTGCACAGCCGCACGGCGACCTTCCGCGTCGTCGACGAAGCCGGCGAGCCGCTCCCGCCCGGAACCGAGTTGCAGGTCGCCGGATCGAGGCGCACATTCCCGATGGGCCTGGACGGCCGGGCCTTCGTGACGGGATTGCCCGACGGCACCGGCGCGGTCGCCGACGTGCTCGCGCGGCGGGAGGACGGCACGCCGTGCCGTCTCGAACTGCGGCTGCCGGCTCAGGCGACAGAACTGCCGGACCTGGGCACCGTGGTCTGCCGCAGGATCTCGAGCTGGTCGACGGGCACGCCACCCAAGCCGGGCGCGCCCGGCGCGGCGGTGCCCACGGAGACACCCGCCACCAACACCCGCAAGGAGTCGCCATGAACACCCTGCCTTTCCGCCCGCTTCGCGTGTTGTCCTGGCTGATGCTGATGGGCGCGGCGCCCGCGGCGCACGCGCTGTGCGTCCAGGGCCTGTGCTCGTGCACCGTCACGACGACCTCGGTACTGTTCGCCAACTACAACCCGCTGGCCTACGGGAACACCGATTCGACCGGCACGGTCACGGTGAAGTGCGGCGGCGTCGCGGGCCTGCTGATCCCGTTCACCGTCGCGTTCAACCAGGGCAACGGGCCCAGCATCTCCGCCCGCCGGCTGAGCTTCGGGGCGAATTCGCTCAACTACAACCTGTACATCGACAACACCTACACGACGGTGTGGGGCGACGGCACCACCGGCACGATGGTCGGCGGCGGTCTGCTGCTCGATGCGTTGGGGCTGTCGCCGGGGCTCGTCTACACCGTCTATGCGCGCATCCCGGGGCGGCAAACCACCGTGCCGCCTGGTGGGCCGTACACCGATTCGGTCAGCGTGACGCTCACGTACCAGTGACGCTCACGCGTCGGGGAAGGTCCGGTCCTTGACCACGGCGTAGCGCGCCATCGTGGCCATGCGCGCCGTCTCGTGGCGCACGACCGGCTCCGGGTAGTCGCGGCCCAGCACGATGCCGCAGGCCGCGAGTTCCGCCGGCTTCGCCAGCCACGGCGCGTGGATCAGCTTGGGCGGCAGCTTCGCGAGTTGCGGCAGATAGCGCTTGATGAACTTCCCGTCGGGATCGAACTTCTCGCTCTGGTTGACCGGATTGAAGATGCGGAAGTAGGGCTGCGCGTCGCAGCCGCTGGACGAGGCCCACTGCCAGCCACCGTTGTTGGCGGCGAGGTCGAAGTCGATCAGCTTCTCGGCGAAGTAGGCTTCGCCGCGACGCCAGTCGATGCCTAGGTCCTTGATGAGGAAGCTGGCCACCACCATGCGCAGCCGGTTGTGCATGTAGCCGGTCTCGTTGATCTGGTGCATCGCCGCGTCCACCAGCGGGTAGCCGGTGCGGCCCTGGCACCAGGCCTCGAAATCGGCGTCCGCGTCGGGACCGTCGGCCCAGGCGATGCGGTCGTACTCGGGCCGGAACGCGCCGCCGACGACCTGCGGATGGTGGTGCAGGACCTGGTGATAGAAATCGCGCCAGATCAGCTCGGACAGCCAGACCTGCGCGCCCGCGCTGACGGCTTGTCCGCCTGTCGGGGCGTAGGCCCGCGTCCAGGCCTCGCGCGCCAGACGGCGGATCGAGATCGTCCCGAAGCGCAGGTGCGTGCTCAGGTAGCTGGGACCTTTCGCGGCCGGGAAGTCGCGCGCGTCGCCGTAGCGGTCGATGCGTTCGAGGAACTCGTCGAACAGCCGCTGCGCGCCCGCGCTGCCGCCGGACAACGCGGCGGCCAGACCGGCGGGCTCGAAGCCGATGTCGCCCAGCGACGGCACGCCTCGTGGCGGTGCCTCCGCCAGATGCGCCGCGTAGCGCCCGACCGGATAACTGCTCAGGAAGAAGGGATTGATCTCCCTCAGCCACGCGTTCTTGTAGGGCGTGAAGACGCCGTAGGGCTTGCGTGAACCGGTCAGGATCTCCGAGCGCTCGAAGACCACGTGGTCCTTGAAACTCTCCACTTGCACGCCGCGTGCGAGCAGCGTTGCGCCCACGTCGGCGTCGCGGCGCAGGGCGTCCGGCTCGTCGTCGTGGTTGAAGTAGAGCGCGTCGACCCCCAGTTCCGCCGCCAGGGCCGGGATCTGCTCCCGCGCGGTGCCGTGGCGCACGATCAGCCCGGCGCCGGGCGCCAGCGCCGCGAGATCCGCGTCCAGCACGCGCAGGGCGTCGACGATGAATTCCACGCGGCGGTCCGCGCGCGGCAGCGCGTCCAGGATGTCGGTGTCCAGCACGAAGGCGCAGAACACGCGCTCGTGGTGCTTGAGGGCGTGGAACAGGGCGGCGTGGTCGTCCGCGCGAAGATCGCGCCGGAACCAGACAAGGGCGTTCATGGAGAGGGAGTGTCGGTGAAATAGAATCCGTCCCTATGTCCAAGGAACGCATCGACCTGACCAACCAGTTCCTGATCGCCATGCCGGGCATGGTGGACGAGACCTTTGCCGGCTCCGTCATCTACCTGTGCGAGCACAATGAGAAGGGCGCGCTGGGTCTGGTCATCAACAAGCCGATCTCGCTGACGCTGGGCAACCTGTTCGAGAAGGTCGAGCTCGAGTTGTCCGACGTCGACATGGCCGCGCGGCCGGTGTTCTTCGGCGGGCCGGTGCAGACCGAGCGCGGCTTCGTGCTGCACGAGGCGCTGGACGAGCAGGGCAACCACTACAGCGCGACGCTGGCCGTGCCCGGCGGGCTCGAGATGACCACCAGCCGCGACGTGCTGGAGGCCCTGTCCAACGGCGCCGGCCCCAAGCGCGTGCTGGTCACGCTGGGCTACAGCGGCTGGGCCGCGGGCCAGCTCGAGGAAGAACTCGGCCGCAACGGCTGGATCACCGTCGACGCGACGCACGAGATCATCTTCGACACGCCGATCGAGGAGCGCTACGACAAGGCGCTCGCGCTGCTCGGCATCGATCCGCGCATGCTCAGCCAGGAGGCTGGCCACGCATGAATCCTGGAGGCGTCATGAGCCCTGTCTCTCCCGCTTCTTCTCCCGCTGCCTTCGTTTCCCCCCTCGGTTTTGATTTCGGTACCAAGCGCCTCGGCGTGGCGACCGGCAACCGGATGCTGGGGAGCGCGCGCGGGCTGCGGACCATCACCGAGCAGGGCGACGCCCGCTGGGCCGCGATCACCGCGTTGATCCAGGAGTGGGAGCCCGATGCGCTGGTCATCGGCGTCCCGCGCCATCCGGACGGCGCGCCGCACGAGATGACGGCCCGCGCGCTCAAGTTCGCCGGGCAGCTGCGCGGCCGCTACCGGCTGCCGGTGGTCGAAGTCGATGAACGCTACACCAGCGTGGAAGCCCAGTCGCAGGGCGCGCGCGACCTCGATGCTGCGAGCGCGGCATTGATCCTCGAACAATTCTTCCGGGAACACCCATGAGCACATTGCACCTCGATGCGGAAGCGCTCTACGCCGACCTCGTGCGCGGCGTCCAGCGCCTGCTGCAACCCGACAGCGCGCTGGTCGGCATCTGGTCGGGCGGCGCCTGGCTGGCCGAGCGCCTCCAGCAGGACCTGAAGCTGGCCGGTCAGCACGGCGTCATCTCCAGCGCGCTGCACCGCGACGACTTCGGCAGCAAGGGCATGAACGCCAGCGCCGACCACACCAAGCTGCCATTCGACATCGAGGGCCGCCACGTCCTGCTGATCGACGACGTGCTCTACACCGGCCGCACGACGCGGGCCGTGATCAACGAGCTGTTCGACTTCGGCCGCCCCGCGAGCGTCACCCTGGCGGTGCTGGTGGACCGCGGCGGCCGCGAGTTGCCGATCGAGCCGGCGTTCTCCGCCGCACGCGTCGCCGTCGCGCCGAACCAGCGCCTCAGCCTGGTGAAGGGTGACGGTGGCCGTTTCAGCTTCGACGTGAAGGAGGACTGACCCCATGCTGAGCAAACGCAATCCGCAGCTGAACAAGCATGGCGAGCTGATCCACCTGCTGTCCACCGAGGGTCTGCCCAAGGCCGTGCTGCACCAGATCCTCGACACGGCCGGGACCTTTCTTTCGGTCAACGACCGCGAGGTGAAGAAGGTGCCGCTGCTGCGCGGCAAGTCGGTGTTCAACCTGTTCTTCGAGAACAGCACCCGCACCCGCACCACCTTCGAGATCGCCGCCAAGCGCCTGTCCGCCGACGTCATCAACCTCGACATCGCGCGTTCCAGCACCGCCAAGGGCGAGACCCTGCTCGACACGGTGGCCAACCTGTCGGCGATGCACGCGGACATGTTCGTGGTCCGCCACAGCGAGTCCGGCGCGCCCTACCTGATCGCGCAGCACTGCGCGCCGCATGTCCACGTGGTCAACGCCGGCGACGGCCGCCACGCGCATCCGACGCAGGGCCTGCTCGACATGTACACGATCCGGCACTACAAGAAGGACTTCACCAACCTGACGGTGGCGATCGTCGGCGACATCGTGCACTCGCGCGTCGCGCGCAGCGACATCCACGCGCTCACCACGCTGGGCGTGCCGGAGATCCGCGCGGTCGGTCCGAAGACGCTGGTGCCCGGCGACCTCAAGGACATGGGCGTGCGCGTGTGCCACGACATGGCCGAAGGCGTCCGCGACGCCGACGTCATCATCATGCTGCGCCTGCAGAACGAGCGCATGAGCGGCGCGATGCTGCCCAGTGCCGGCGAGTACTTCAAGAGTTTCGGTCTGACGCCCGAGAAGCTGGCGCTGGCCAAGCCCGATGCGATCGTGATGCATCCGGGCCCGATCAACCGCGGCGTGGAGATCTCGTCCACCGTCGCCGACGGCCAGCACAGCGTCATCCTGCCGCAGGTCACCTTCGGCATCGCGGTGCGCATGGCTGTCATGTCCATCCTGGCGGGGAACGAAGCATGAAGATCCTGATCCAGAACGGCCGCCTGCTCGACCCGGCGTCGGGCCTCGACAAGGTCGGCGATCTCGCCATCGCTTCGGGCCGCATCGTCGGTCTCGACAGCGTCGGCGACTTCAACGCCGATCGCGTCATCGATGCCACCGGCCTCGTCGTCGCACCCGGCCTCGTCGATCTCGCCGCGCGCCTGCGCGAACCGGGTCACGAGCATGAAGGCATGCTGGAGAGCGAGCTCGCCGCCGCTGCCGCCGGCGGCGTCACCAGCCTGGTCTGCCCGCCCGACACCGATCCGACGCTCGACGAGCCCGGCCTGGTCGACATGCTCAAGTTCCGCGCCCGCAAGCTCAGCCGCTGCCGGCTGTTCCCGCTGGGCGCGCTGACGCGCGGCCTCGCCGGCGAGTCGCTCACCGAGATGGCCGAGCTGACCGAATCCGGCTGCGTCGGCTTCTCGCAGGCCTACGTGCCCATCCGCAACACGCTGACCGTGCAGCGCGCGATGCAGTACGCGGCGAGCTTCGGCTACACGCTGTGGTTGCATGCGCAGGATCCGTGGCTGAGCGGCGGTGTCGCGGCCAGCGGCGCGGTGGCGACGCGCCTGGGCCTGTCCGGCGAGCCGGTCGCGGCCGAGACCATTGCGCTGCACACGATCCTGGAACTGGTCCGTGTGACCGGCTGCCGCGTGCACCTGTGCCGCCTGAGCAGCGCCGCCGGCGTCGAGCTCGTGCGCCAGGCCAAGAAGGACGGCCTGCCGATCACGGCGGACGTCTCGATCAACTCGCTGCATCTGACCGACGTCGACATCGGCTACTTCAACTCGTCGATGCGCCTGCAGCCGCCGCTGCGCCAGCAACGCGACCGCGATGCGCTGCGCGCCGCGCTGGCCGACGGCACGATCGATGCGCTGGTCAGCGATCACAACCCGGTCGCGGCCGATGAGAAAACGCTGCCTTTCGCTGAAGCCACGCCCGGCGCGACCGGCCTCGAACTGCTGCTGAGCCTGGCGCTGCGCTGGGGCCAGGATGAAGGGCTGTCGCTGGCGCAGGCACTCGACACGATCACCGCGCGTCCGGTGAAGGTGCTGGGCAACGCGCTCGGCTCGCTGGCGGCGAGCGCGGGCCGGCTGGTCGAAGGCGGTGTCGGCGACGTCGTCGTCTTCGACGCCGAAGCCAGCGGCGCGGTGACGCCGGAGCGCCTGGTCAGCCAGGGCAAGCACACCCCGTTCGCGTTCGACATCACCGGTTTCGAACTGCCGGGCCGGGTGCGCTACACGCTGGTGGCCGGCACGGTCGCCTACGAGTCGCTGGTCACCGAAGCCGAGCGGACCGTCTGATGCGTGCTCTGGTCGGGGCGTGGCGTGCGCTGCGGATGCTCGCGCACATCGGACACGGGGTGTACCTCGTCCAAGTGCGCTGGGGGCGTCTGGATACGCCGGCCAAGCAGCGCTATGTGGGCTGGTGGTCGGCCAAGCTGCTGCGTGTGCTGGGTGTGCGACTTGAGTCGCCCGGGCCTCAGGCCCCGTCGCCGCGGCTGATCACGGCGAACCACGTTTCCTGGCTGGACATCGCAGCGATTCACGCGGTGATGCCTGAAGCGCGCTTCGTCTCCAAGGCAGACATCGCGACCTGGCCGCTGGTGGGCGCGCTGGCGACGGCGGTCGGCACGCTCTACATCGAGCGTGCCAACAAGCGCGATGCGCTTCGTGTCGTGCACAAGACGGCAGAGGCGCTTGCCGCCGGCGAGACGGTCGCGGTCTTCCCTGAAGGCACGACGGGGGCGGGTTATCCGCTGCTGCCTTTGCATGGAAATCTGCTGCAGGCCGCGATCAGCACGCACACGCCGTTGCAGCCGGTGGTGCTGCGCTGGCATCAGCCGAATGTTCCATACAGCGACGCTGCGCAGTACATCGGTCAGATGTCCTTGATGGAGAGCCTCTGGCGCATCCTGACCGCGAAGGATCTGGCGGTCGAAGTGCGATCGCTGCCGGCGATGCCCACTGAAGGTCTTGATCGCCGCCATCTGGCGGGAGCTCTCTCGGACCGAATCAACAACGCACTCCCCAGGCCCTGAGTCCTCGGTCGCTCCCTATCCCCCAACCGCCGGGCTCAGTTCGCCCAGCCCGGGTATGCCGGATGCCCTCCGGGTCCGGATTGGTGCGAGGATCCGGCGATGCTGCTTTGTTTCGAAGATGAACAGGAGTTGGCCACGCGCCTGGCGCGTGAGCTGGGTCGGCCGCTTGGCGTGATCACGCGGCATCGTTTTCCGGATGGGGAGTTGCGGCTGGTCCTGCCCAAGCCGTTGCCGGTCGACATCATCGTGCTGCGCGGATTGCAGCATCAGCCGAACGACCGTCTGGTCGAGTTGCTGATCACGGCGCCCGCCGCGCGCGGCTGGGGTGTTCGCCACCTCATGCTGGTGGCGCCCTACCTGGCCTACATGCGCCAGGACATGGAGTTCACCCCTGGGGAGGCGGTCAGCCAGCGGCACATCGCGGCGCTGCTGTCGACGCAGTTCGACCGTGTGGTGACGGTGGACCCGCACCTGCACCGCATCGCGAGCCTCGACGAGGTGATGCCCAAGGGGCGGGGTGTCGCGCTGTCGGCGGCGGCCTTGCTGGGGCGCTTCATCGCGGCGCAGGTGCCGGGCGCGGTGCTGGTGGGGCCGGACGAGGAGTCCGGCCAGTGGGTCGCGGAGGCGGCGCGCGCCGCGAAGCTGGAATTCGCGGTCGGCCGCAAGGTGCGTTTCGGCGACACGCAAGTGCAGCTCGCCTTCCCGGATCTGGAAGTCCGCGGCCGGGCGGTAGTGCTGCTCGACGACATGGCGTCGACAGGCCGGACGCTGATCGGCTCAGCGCGCGAGGCGCTGGAGCGCGGCGCGGCCAGCGTCGATGTCGCGGTCACGCATGCGCTGTTCAACGGCGATGCCTTGCCGGCGCTGCGCGCGGCCGGCGTCCGACATGTCTGGAGCAGCAACGCCGTGCCGCACGAGAGCAACGCCGTCTGCGTTGCCGAACTGCTGGCGACGGCGCTGCGGCGGAAGTAGAGCGCCGCTCCCGCGGCGCTGCCCGACCTTACGCCTTGCCCTGGTTCGCCACGGCGGCGGCGGCCTTCGCGGCCGCTTCGGCGTCGCCCAGGTAATAGCTCTTGATGGGCTTCAGGTCCTTGTCCAGTTCGTAGACCAGCGGGATCCCGTTGGGAATATTCACGCCAACGATGGCTTCGTCGGCGATGCCGTCCAAATACTTCACGAGGGCGCGGATCGAGTTGCCGTGGGCCGCGATCAGCACGCGCTGGCCCGACAGAATGGCGGGTGCGATCTGTTCGTTCCAGTAGGGCAGCACGCGAGCCACGGTGTCTTTCAGGCACTCGGTCAGCGGGATGTCCGAGGGCTGCAGTCCGGCATAGCGGATGTCGCCGCGCTCGCTGCGCGGGTCCGACGCTTCCAGCGCCGGCGGCGGGGTGTCATAGCTCCGGCGCCAGACGAGCACCTGCTCGTCGCCGTACTGCTTGGCCATGTCCGCCTTGTTCAGACCCTGAAGGCCGCCGTAGTGGCGTTCGTTCAGGCGCCAGCTGTGCTTCACCGGCAGCCATTGGCGATCCATCTGATCCAGGCAGTGCCACAGGGTCCAGATGGCGCGCTTGAGCACCGAAGTGTGGGCCACGTCGAAATCGACGCCGGCTTCCTTCAGCAGACGGCCCGCCTGCTTGGCCTGCTCCACCCCGGTGGGCGTCAGATCCACGTCGGTCCAGCCGGTGAAGCGGTTCTCGAGATTCCAGGTCGATTCGCCATGGCGAATCAGCACGAGCTTGTACATGAGTCTTGGGTGGGTTCGTGAGGTTTGGCCGGGTTCCGGCAGGCTCGGCGGATTCTAGAGGCAGCCCTCCAGGCCGCCCCGCTCAAGAAGCCTTCCGCAGGGCCGACAACTGCTTTCGTACCGGGCGAAAGGCGCACCCGCGCCCCAGTTTGGTTCGTCAAAAGAACATGCCCCCGTTGGGCATTCACGCTGTACAGGAGTACTTGCAATGATGGTGGTGAAGAACTTGCGCATGACGCCTCTGGCGCTGGCGCTGATGGTGTTCGGCGCGCAGGCGCAGGGCCAGTCGGACTCGATGTTCTCGTTCTCCGGCTTCGGCACGGTCGGTCTGACCGGCGCGACCAAGGACGGCGCCGAGTACGTCATCCCCGGCCAGGTCCACGGCGCCGACAAGACGATCAGCGGCGAGGTCGACAGCAAGCTGGGCCTGCAGGGCACGGCGAAGTTCAACTCGCAGTTCTCGGCCACTGTGCAAGTGCTGACCAAGCAGACCGGCAAGGGCGACTGGACGCCGCAGGTCGAGTGGGCCTTCGCCAAGTGGCAGGCGACGCCGGGTCTGGCGATCCGCGCCGGCCGCATCGGCGCGCCATTCTTTGCGGTGTCCGACTTCCGTGACGTGGGCTATGCCAACACCTGGCTGCGCCCGCCGATCGACGTCTACGGCCAGGTGCCGGTGAGCCACTTCGACGGCGCCGACGTGAACTGGACGACGCAGATCGCCGGCAAGAGCGTCTCGCTGCAGGCCTTCGGCGGGGAAGCCTCGTCGTACGTGCGTCAGACCAAGCTCGAGATCAAGAAGATGGTCGGCATCAACGCCACCGTCGAACTGGCCGACGGCCTGAACCTGCGCGTCGGCCATGCGCAGGGCAAGCTGACCGCGCACAGCGCCACGGTGAGCTCGCTGGTCGGCGCGCTGCGCCAGACGCCGTTCGCCTCGGTGGGCAACGAGATCGATCCGACCGACAAGGACGCCAGCTTCTCCGGCGTCGGCCTGAGCTACGACGAAGGCCAATGGGTCGTCGCCGCCGAGTACACCAAGCGCCGCAACGACTCGTTCGTGCCGGACACCACCGGCTGGTACACGACGGTCGGTTATCGCGTCGGCAAGTTCACGCCGTACGCGACGCTGTCGCAGCAGAAGACCGACAGCAGCAACGTCAACAACACGATCCCGGGCTCGGTCGTCGTGGGCGGCCTGCCGCTGCGCGCCGTCGTCGACGCGGTCACCGCCGCGCAGAGCACGCCGCAGAAGACCATCGGTCTGGGCGTGCGCTGGGACGCCTGGCGCAACATCGCCATCAAGGCCCAGTACGACAGCATCAAGACCACCGGCGCCGGCCAGTTCTACAACGTCCAGCCGGGCTTCAACAACGAGCGCGTCGGCGTCTACAGCGTCGCCGTCGACTTCGTGTTCTAAGCATCAGAAGAGGCCACCATGCAGTTCAACATGATCAAGCCCGTGATCGGGGCGGCGCTGTTCGCCGCCGCCGTGGCCGCGCAGGCGCAAGTCGCCGTCGTGGTCAATCCGAAGAGCCCCGTCGCCAGCATGACCGCCGACCAGGTCGCGAGCATCTTCCTGGGCAAGTCCAACCAGCTGCCCAACGGCAGCGCCGCGCAGGCGGTGGATCTGCCCGACAGCGCCGCGGCGCGCGAGCAGTTCTATTCGAAGGCCACCGGCAAGTCGTCCGCGCAGGTGAAGGCCGCGTGGTCGCGCCTGGTGTTCTCGGGCAAGGGCACGCCGCCCAAGGAACTGGGCAGCGCGGCCGACGTGAAGAAGTTCGTCGCCGCGAATGCCGATGCCATCGGCTACATCGAGAAGTCGGCCGTCGATGGCTCGGTGAAAGTGGTACTCAGCGTCGATTGAGGCCACCGCCCCGGGCGACCTTGACGCCGCCCGGGCCGACCTGGAGAGGTCGTTGGAGACACAGGATGAATTGGAGTCAGGCATGAACTTGAAGACCCGTATCGCGATGCTGCCCGTGCTGGCGGCGATCGTTTTCGCGGTGGGCATCGCGGTGGTGCTGTTCTTTTCGTCGCGGACCTCGGGCGCGATCCACGCGCTGGGCGAGGCCGACTATCCGTACCTCGTGGCCACCAACCAGGTGGCCGCACAGCTCGAGGCGCTGGGCGGGACCATCCAGTCCGCCGTTGCCGAGGGCGAGAAGAAGCGCCTGGACGAAGCCGCCGAGCGCGCGGCCGCGATGCGCAAGGTGATCGCGTCGATCAAGGCGATCCCCGGCCGTGCCGACGCCGGCGCGAAGCTGGAGAGTGGTTTCGAGGCCTACTACGCCGCGTCGGTCGAGACGGCGCAGCTGTTCCTCGGCATCAAGCAGGGCGACCAGGCGGGTTCGATCCCGAAGATGCAGGCCGCGCAGAAGGCGCTGGAGCAGACGCTGGGCGACGCGCGCGCCGATGCGAAGACCACCTTCGACGCGACGCTGTCGAGCGCCGAGAAGGGCGTCGGCGCAGGCCTGTGGGCGACGGTGCTGAGCGGCCTGATCGTCGTCGTGTGTCTGGGCTTGGGCTCGTGGCTGCTGATCGCCAGCGTGTGGCGCCAGCTCGGCGGCGAGCCCGAGTACGCCCGCGACGTGATGCGCCAGATGGCCGAGGGCGACCTCTCGCAAACCATCCGCGTTGCGCCGGGCGCCGAGGCCAGCCTGCTGGCGGCGGTGCGTGACATGTCGCAGGGCTTGTCGGCGATCGTCGGCAACGTGCGCAGCGGCACCGACTCGATGACGGTGGCCTCGCGGGAGATCGCCGCGGGCAACCAGGACCTGTCGGTGCGGACCGAGAAGCAGGCGGGTTCGCTGGAGCAGACCGCGTCCAACATGCAGCAGCTGACCGAGACCGTGCGTCAGAGCGCCGACGCGGCCAGCCAGGCGAACCAGCTGGCCGGCAGCGCGGCGACCGTCGCGAAGAAGGGCGGCGAGGTTGTGGGGCAGGTCGTCTCGACGATGGACGAGATCAGCGCGAGCTCGCGCAAGATCGGCGACATCATCGGCACCATCGACGGCATCGCGTTCCAGACCAACATCCTGGCGCTGAACGCGGCGGTCGAAGCCGCACGCGCGGGCGAGCAGGGCCGAGGCTTCGCGGTGGTCGCGAGCGAGGTGCGCTCGCTGGCGCAACGCAGCGCCGAGGCGGCCAAGGAGATCAAGTCGCTGATCGGCGCGAGCGTGACCCGCGTCGAGGCCGGTTCGCGCCTGGTGCAGGATGCCGGCGCGACGATGGAGGAGATCGTGGCCAGCGTGCAGCGCGTCTCCGACATCATCAGCGAGATCACCGCGGCATCAGCCGAGCAGAGCCAGGGCATCGGCCACGTCAACGAGTCGGTGGTGCAGCTCGACCAGATGACTCAGCAGAACGCGGCGCTGGTCGAGGAGGCCGCCGCCGCCGCCAACAGCCTGGAGCAGCAGGCCCGTGCGTTGCAGTCGGCCGTCTCGACCTTCAAGCTGAACTGACGGACCTTCCTGGCGGGGTTTCTATAATCCTTGGCTTTTGCATCCAACCGAACGGGCCCCGCCTTGAAGTTCCTGATTGAAAACTGGTATCTCGTGCTGTCGGCCCTGGTGTCGGGCGGTCTGCTGCTGTGGACGTCGATGCGCGGCAAGGCGGGCGGCGTGCCGACGGCCGAGGCGGTGCGTCTGGTCAACCGCGAGAAGGGCGTGCTGGTCGACGTGAGCGAGCCGGAGGAGTTCGCCGCCGCCCATGCGAAGGGCGCCCGCAGCGTGCCGCTGTCCACGCTGACTGGCACGGAGCTCCCGACCAAGCAACTGCCCAGCAACAAGGCCCTGCCGGTGGTGCTGATGTGCAAGACCGGTGCACGCGCGCAGCGCGCTGCTGGCATCCTTCAGAAACAGGGCTACGCGAACGCGGTCGCTGTCCAGGGCGGCCTGACCGCCTGGCGCGAGGCGAGTTTGCCCGTCGAGACGTCCGCGGCCTGACCGCCCTGGCGACCGCGCCGGCATATGGATTGCCGGACGAGGGACGCTCGACACGATTCTTGGAGAACTGGCGATGGCCGCCGTGAAGATGTATACGACCCTGGTCTGCCCGTACTGCGTGCGGGCGAAGCACCTGCTCAAGCAGCGGGGCGTGGACCAGATCGAGGAAGTGCGCGTGGATCTGGACCCGTCGCAACGCGACGCGATGATCCAGCAGACCGGCCGCCGCACGGTGCCGCAGATCTTCATCGGCGACACCCACGTCGGCGGCTGCGACGACCTCATGGCGCTGGACCAGCGCGGCGGTCTGCAACCGTTGTTGCAGGCCTGATACCTGCCCACCCGAAGTCGTCACCGATCTCCGGAAACCCCTCACCGGACTGTCGCGGACGCTCGGTCATAATGCCCGCCACGGCTCGCCGCTGGCGGGCTTTTTCATTTGGATGACCCCATGGCCGACGACAACAACGCTCCCGTGTTCCAGATCCAGCGCATGTACCTGAAGGACCTGTCGCTGGAGCAGCCCAACGCCCCGGCGATCCTGCTGGAGCAGGCCCAGCCGCAGGTCGACATCAAGCTCTCGCTGGCCGCCGAACCGGTCGCCGAAGGCCTGTTCGAAGTCAGCGTCACCGCCACCGTCACGACGACGGTGCAGGACAAGACCCTGTTCCTGATCGAAGCCAAGCAGGCCGGCATCTTCGAGATCCGCAACCTGCCGCAGGACCAGCTCGAAGGCATCCTGGCGATCGTCTGCCCGCAGATGATCTACCCGTACCTGCGCGCGATCGTCTCCGACGTCTGCACCCGCGCCGGCTTCCCGCCGGTGGTGCTGACGGAAGTGAACTTCCAGGCGATGTTCGAAGCCCAGCAGCAGCAACTGGCCGCCAACGGCCAGTCGAACGGCGAAGCGATGCCGAACTGAGCTTCGGGTTCATGAGCGCGCCGGCCTCGCGGACCTGTCCGCCGGCCGGCGTGTTTCATTGCGAGATTCCTTTCATCGATCCTCCGAACCGACCATGACTGCTCCGCGCATGAAGATCAGCGTCCTCGGCGCCGGTGCCTGGGGCACGGCGCTGGCGATCGCCGCGAGCGCGCGCCATGAGGTGACGCTGTGGGCGCGCGACGCCGGCGCGATCGCCGCGATGCGCGCCGACCG
>NZ_DASVNZ010000224.1:0-5657 GCF_036486225.1 Roseateles sp.
GAATCGATCGATCGGGCACTCTGCCCGATTCGCAGACCGGCACCCAGCGCTCGCCGACAGGCTGCAAATTTCCAGGTTTGAACTGCAGCGCTCAGCCGTCTCTCACATGCTCGCCAACACGATCGGGATGCTGCAGACCAGGACCGAGCCCGCGCGATGAAAGGCAAGGCCAGGGCCACGACTAGCCAAGAGTCATTTGCACCCTCCCCGCCAACACGGCAACATGGGTCGCTTGCCGCCGGACCGTCCGGCGGCGTCTGCAGGGAGCCCCACATGGCACGTGCCGCCGTTCCTGGTCCGCTCGGGTTGGACGTTGCCCGGTTGACGTCCGATCCGGGCACGAAGTGGCTCGGCGACTCGCCGCGCCCCGGCCCCGTGGGCTTGGATGCGTCCGCCGGCGACAACTGGATCCTGGTCGCCGCCGACTTCACGCCGCCCGCCAGCGCCCCGTACGTCCCCGCGCCTCGGAAACCCATCGCCACGCCCGACGGCGAAGCCCGCGCTCTCACGACCGGCGAGATCGCGATGGCCCGCCTGCTCTTCAAGGACGCGCTCGACTACACGACCATCAAGGTCCACAAGGACGAGTACCTGCCCTTCGGCCTGCAGCCCGACGACACCGCCATGACACCCAACGGCGAGATGTACTTCAACAAGGACTACTTCAAGGAAGACTTCTCCCAGGGCGAGGACGGCGACAAGCACTGGTTCATGCACGAGATGGTCCATGTGTGGCAACACCAGCTCGGCTACTGGGTCCGCCTGCGCGGCGCGATCCGGATCGGCCTGTCCTACAAATACGAGCTGAAGTCCGGCCAGACCCTCGGGGACTACAACATGGAAGCCCAGGGTGACCTGCTCGCCGACTACTTCGCGCTCAAGCACCTGAGTTCGCCCGATGCCATGAGCCAGCGGCAATACGCCAAGAGCCTGCCGCTCTTCGAAGAGGTGCTCAAATCCTTCATCGCCAATCCCGCCGACAAGGCCAACCTGCCCTGAGCCCATGACGTCCATGAAGTCGATGAAGCCGCTGAAGCCGATCCTTCTGCTCGCGCTGTCCGCCTGGATCTGCTCGGCCTGCGCCACGTCCCGCCGCGGGGAGGCCGAGGTCCGCATGGAAGGCGGAAAACCCTGTTTCACGCTCACCGCGAAGGAAGCGAAGCGCGATCCCGGCGTGAGACTGCAGGCGGTGATCGTCTCCGATGCGTCCTCCAAGCCGGTGACCAAGGTGTGGTCGATGGGCGTGGATCCCGCCCAGGGCGCACCGATGTCGAACGCCAGCTGCATT
Organism: Roseateles sp.; assembly: GCF_036486225.1. GTDB lineage: Bacteria > Pseudomonadota > Gammaproteobacteria > Burkholderiales > Burkholderiaceae_C > Roseateles. Next base: position 1,289 of record NZ_DASVNZ010000224.1, read on the forward strand.
GCCTATGGCCAGACGCCGCCCGGCGCGGAGACCAGCACGCCGCCGGCCCCGCTGCAGCCCGACCGCGTCTATCTGGTCTATCTGAACGGCCGCCCGTCGGATCCGTCCGATCCGACGCATGGCTACGGGGCCAAGTTCTGCCTCGCTTCCGACGGCGCCCAGACTCAACGGCTGGTGCCTCTGAAGCCCGGTTCCCGCGAATGGATCGACGAGGTCTGCCGATAGCAGAGGCCGGTGACGGGCGACAGTCTCGTCCCCGAGACCGCATCACCGCCTCAGCGCATCAGCGCATCACCTTCGCCAGGTGGCTCGCCATCATCCCCGCCGCGATCCGCGCGACCTCCTTGGGCTTGAGGCTCTCGTCGAAGAGCATCTCCACCGTCGCGTAGATCAGCTCCACGACGATCCGGCTCGCGAGCTTGAGCTCCGCGCGCTTCGCGCCCGGCAGCGCCTTCACCAGCAGCCGCGTCTGCGCCTCCGTGACCGCCGCATGCGAGGCCAGGCGCACCTCCTGCAGCGCGGGCACCGCCCGCATCGCCCGCATGATCCACACGCCCGCCGGCGTGTCGCGCGTGGCCGCGTAGGTGTCCAGCAGCAGGCCCGCCAGCGCCTCCTCCAGCGTCGGCACGCCGCCCCGCACCACCTCCACCGACATCCACTTCGTCACGCACTCGTTCTGCCGCTGCATCAGGCGCTGGCCGAGCTCGAACAGCAGCGCGTACTTGTTCGGAAAGTACCGGTACAGCGCCGGCGGCGACAGCCCCGCCCGCATGCACACCAGGTTGGTGGAGAGCCGCTCCACGCCCACCTCGATCAGGGTCTGCGCCGCCGCCTCCAGGATGCGCTCGTAGGTCTCCGTGGCGCGTTGCTGCGCGGGCAGCTTCTTGCCCGCCAAGGACGGCGGAGACGCCACGTCAGGCATGGTCTCAGACGAGGTTTCCGGCAAGGCCCCATGCGCCGACCCGATGGTCGGCACGGCGTCCAGGGAGAGGTCGGAGGTCTTGCGGCGAGTCTGTGGCATGGGCGTGGACCGGCGTGAGCACTGCGGGATTCTTCCAGGGTTGGCGAGCACCCCGTAACGATAGCCATGACTATAAGATCTCCGCTCATCTTCCAACGCATGGTTTGCGCCGAGATGAGCACACTTCCCTTCACGGTTCCTGCGCCCGCCTCGGCCCGCACGCGCGGCGCGCAGGCGCTGGCGATCGTCGTCGGCTCGGTGGCGCTGCTGATGCTCGGCCTGCAACCGCTGCTGCTGGGTGCGCTGCTCGAGGCCGGTCACGTCACCCTGGAGGGCGTCGGCCTGGTCGCCATGGGAGAGATCGTGGCCCTGGGCCTGGGCGTGCTGATCGGCGACCTGGTGCTACCGGTGCGATCGCTGCGGGCCATCACCGTGGTGGCCGCCGTCGCCGCGGCGGCCTTGAACCTCGTCACCATGCGGGTCGTGGGCGATCTGGCGCTGGGCCTGGTCCGCGCCGGCGCCGGGATCGCCGAAGGCCTGATGGTCTGGAGCACCACCGCCGTCATCGTCCGGGCCGCCGTGCCCGAGCGGCTGGCCGGCCTCTTCTTCGTCGTGCAGACCCTGGCGCAGTCGATGCTCGGCCTCGCGCTGGCGCATCTCGTCATTCCCACGGCGGGATGGCCTGGCGGCTTCGCCGTGCTGGCCGGGCTCTGCGGCCTGGCCGCCCTGCTCGCCCTCGCCTTCGCCCGGCCGCTGGGCCCGCTCACGCCCACCGTGAGCCAGGTCGGCATCGGCATGACCTGGACCCGGCCGCGCGTGGGAACGCTGCTGGTCGTCTTCCTGCAGCTCGCCACCCTCGGCGCACTGTGGGCCTATGCCGAGCCGCTCGGCACCCGCGCCGGCTTTTCGCCCCTGGCGGTTCAGACGCTCATCGCCGCCGGACTCGGCATGCAGGTCGTCGGGGGCAGCGTGGGCACGTGGCTCGTGCGGCGGCTGCCGGTGCGGCCCGTGCTGCTGGGGTGCGCCGTCGTGCTGGGGCTCAGTGCCCTCGGGATCGCGCGAACGGAGCAAGGCGGCGCCACGGCCTTCGCCGCGCTCTGCGGGCTGTTCACCTTCACCTGGCTGTTCATGCTGCCGTTCCAGATGGCGCTCGCCTTCCGCGTCGACGGCAGCGGGCGCGTCGCGTCGCTGGTGCCGGCGGCCCAGCTCTTCGGCAGCGCATTCGGACCGCTGATGGCCTCGCTGGTCGTCACCGGCGATGAGGTCGCTCCCGTGCCGTTCGTGGCCGCTGGCTTCGCCGCGCTCGCGATCCTCGCGCTGCCTCTGACGCGCTCGCCCGTCCGACACACGACGGACTGACTTCGACGGCCGCTGGCCCTCACCCCTGCCCTCTCCCGCAAGCGGGAGAGGGAGCAAGAATGGGTTCCGCCAGGGTTTCTCCGCAAATCAAATTCGATAGTCATCGCTATACCATAGCCATCACTATCCAATTGACGCGAGGGCGAGACCCTCCGGAGAGGACGCGATGGCAGCTCGACAAGCCCTTCCCCGACGAAGCGCCCCCAGGACGTCGGCCTGGCCGACCGTGGGGACGACGATCTCGACGCTGTGCCTCGCGCTGCTCCCGGGCCTGGCGATGGCCGTCGGACCGGATGACGCCAAGGGCCGATGGCTGAGCGCCGACGGCGGCGCCGTCATCGAGTTCAAGCCCTGCGACGACAAGCTCACCGCGCTGTGCGGCCGCATCGTCTGGGACAAGGACGCCGGCAAGGCCAACGACACCTGCGGCATCCAGATCGCGCAGCTGGACCGCTACGAGAACGAAGCCTGGCGCGATGGCTGGGTCTACGACCCGCGCGACAAGAAGAAATACAAGGGCGCTCTGCGTGTGAAGGGCGGCGATCTCTACGTCCGCGTCTACATCGGGACCGAGATCCTCGGTCAGACCGAGCAGATGAAGCGCGTGGCCGAGCTGCCCGCTTCACCCGTCTGCAAATCCTGAGCGTGAGCAAGTCCTGAACATCAGAACGAGGAGACCAGAGATGAACCACAAGACCGCTGCGCTGACGACCTGCGCCGCCCTCGCCACACTCACCGTGCTCTGCCCTTCCACCGCCCGCGCCGACGAGACCGGCACCGCCACGATGGCCGTCGACACCGAGGTGAAGCTGCTCTCCGACCTGCGCAACCGCGGCGTGTCGGACTCCGGCCGCAAGCCCTCGCTGCAGCTGGGCGTCCAGGTCGCGCATGAATCCGGGATCATCGGCCTCGCCCAGTTGTCCACGGTCAGCAAGAAGGCCTTCACCGACGGCGACGGCCTCAACCTGCTGCTCGGCACCGGCTACCGCTTCGGCGATCCGGACGGCTGGCACTTCGGCGTGGGCCTGGCCAAGGAGTTCTTCCCTGGCGCGAAGTTCGACGCGCCGCACGGCATCGACATGGAAGCCGGCGTGCCGGTGGACTTCCGCCGCACCCGCTACGACACCGCCTACGCCGTGCTGGAGATCGGCTGGGGCAAGCTCGAAGGACGCATCCTCAACGTGCTCTCGCGTACCTACCGCGGCGCGGACACCGGCGGCGTCTGCGGCCAGATCCTCGTGGCCGGCGTCGATCCCACGCCGGCGCTCGAGTGCTACGCCCGCGGCGACAACAACTCGCGCGGCAGCATGCTCTACGAGCTGGCCTATCGCCATCCGCTCACGCCGACCACGACCCTGAACCTGCACGCCGGCACGCAGAAGATCCGCCACTTCAAGGAGGCGGACTTCAGCGACTACTCGATCGGCGTCACCCATCAGCGCTGGGGCCTCGCCTTCACCGCCGAATGGGTCGCCACCCGCACCCACCGGCCGGAGCTCTTCATGATCCCCGACGGCGACGGCTGGAAACGCCAGGACAACAACACGCTGGTCGTGTCCGTGTCGCGCAAGTTCTGATGAGCGCTCCGGTCTCATCGACCTCGCCGCTGGTGCTGGCGGTCGACCTCGGCACCAGCGGCTGCAAGTGCGCGCTGGTGACCCTGGGCGGCGAGGTCCTGGCCTGGGCCTTCCGTCCCGTGCCCTTGCTGGTCGACGGCGCGCGGGCTGAGCAGGATCCCGAGGCCTGGTGGCAGGCGCTGCTCGAGGCGGCCGGCGAAGTGCTCGCGCCCGACGCCGCGCGTCGCCGGCGCGTGTCGGCGGTGTGCTGTTCCACGCAGACCGAGGTCACCGTCTGCCTCGGTCGCGACGGCCGCGCGATCGGCCCGGCCTTCAGCTGGCTGGACGCGCGCGGCGCCGCCGCGATCCGGCGACGGCTGCGCGGCCGCTGGCTCAACATCGAAGGCTACGCGCCGCACAAGCTCTGGCGCTGGTTGCGCCTGACCGGCGGCGCACCGTCGCTCAGCGGACGCGACGCCGCCGGCCACATGGC
>NZ_DASVNZ010000268.1:0-13645 GCF_036486225.1 Roseateles sp.
CGCGCTGGCTGGGCCGCTACGGCAGCACGACGCGGCCGGTCGGCGACGCGCGGCCGGAGTTCGTCGATGACCAGGCCGACGTGACGGCGGCGGGCGAGCCGGGCCGGCTGCTCGACACCGGCCTGGATCCGGTCGCCGGCCTGCGGGTCGGTCTGGACCTGGCGCCGGGCGCGACCGTGCGGCTGACCTTCTGCACGGCGGCCTCGCGCGACGGCGACCTGCTGCGGGCGCTGGTCGACAAGTACCGCCAGCCGGCGCACGTGGAGCGCTCCGCGTCGATGTCGCACACGATGGGCGGCATCCGGCTGCGCGAGCTGCAGTTCGACACGGCCACCTGGGGTGCGCTGCTGCAGCTCAACACGCTGATCACCGGCCAGGCGGTCCGCGAGCCCGCGCATGTCCGCGAGCCGCGCGGCCGCTGCGACCGCCGCGCCTTGTACCGCTTCGGCATCTCCGGGGACCGGCCGATCATCATGGTCACCGTCACCGGCGAAGAAGGCATCGACCTGATCCGATCGCTGAAGAAGGCGCTGCGCATGTGGACCACACATGCGGTCGGCGTCGACCTCGTCGTGCTGAACGAGGAACCGTCCTCGTACAACGCGCCGGTGCAACAGGCGCTGCAGGCCCTGCAGGCGCGGCTCCAGGGCCAGGCGCAAGGGCGGCCGGCACACCTGTGCTCAGCGCTGCACGTGCTGCGCGACGGCGACCTGCAACCCGACGAGCGCTTCACGCTGCAGACGCTGACGCGGCTGCGGCTGCAGGCCGACGGCCGTCCGTTGTCGCAGCAGCTCGAACGCTGGATCGAGGACACGGCGCCGACCAACGAATCGCAGCGTCTGCCGGTGGCGCACGCGCTGGCCGAGCGCCCTCGCCCCGAAGCGACGCCGCGTCCACCGGAAGGCCGCTTCGATCCGGACCACGGCGGCTTCTCCTTCGAGGTGTCGCCGGACCGGCATCCGTCCAAGCCCTGGGTCAACGTGCTGGCGAATCGCGACTTTGGCTGCCAGGTCACCGAGATCGCCGCGGGCTACACCTGGGCCGGCAACAGCCGGATGCACCAGGTCACACCGTGGTCCAACGATCCGCTGATCGACCCGCCCGGCGAGTGGCTGCTGCTGCACGACCTGGACAACGACCGCGTGTGGCCGCTGGGTCGGCAACTGCGACGGGAAGCGCCGCTGTCGATCGAGCACGGCATCGGTTACTCGCGCAGCCGGCAGCGGCTGGACGACCTGCAGGTCGAGCTGTGCTGGTGCGTGGATCGCGACGCTTCGGTGAAGCAGGTGCAGGTGCGCATCGACTCGGGCGCCCGATCGCGCCGCCGGTTGCGGCTGGTCGCGCTGGCGGAATGGCAACTCGGCAGCGCGCGCAGCGAGCGCCTCTCGGTGACGACGCACAACGACTGGCTGACAGTCGGCGAACTCGGCGAGGGACTGCCGCAACCGGAACGCGCGCTCGCACTGCAAGCGACGCAGCTCGACCACCTCGGCGGCTTCGGCGACGCGACGGCGGCGCTGTGCATCCGGCCGCGGCAACGCGGCGACGGCGGCGATGCGCGTGGCGCGGGTGGCATCGGAAGCGGCGGCACGGGCGGAGCGACCGGCGGCGACGCCGGTCAGGTTCGCGTGCGGCTCGACCAGCAGGACTGGACCTGCGACCGGCGCGAGTTCTTCGACAGCGCCGGCCGTATGGTGCTGCCGAAGACCTTGAGCCGTCGCAGCGGCAGCGGTCTCGATGCCTGCGCCGCGCTGTCCGCGCGGCTGGAGCTCGACGCCTCGCAGCCGGCGGAACTGACGGTGCTGCTGGGCCACGCGCCGTCGCCGGATGCCGCCCATGCGCTGATGGAAGCGGCCTGGAAGGTCGATCCCGCCGTGCGCCTGGACCGGCAGCGGCGGCAATGGCCGGAACTGCTGGGCGGTCTGCAGGTATCGACGCCGGATCCGCGCTTCGACGCGCTGACCAACCACTGGCTGCCGTACCAGACACTGGTCTGCCGCATGTGGGCGCGCGCCGGCTTCTACCAGGCGGGCGGTGCCTTCGGTTACCGCGACCAGTTGCAGGACGCGATGGCGCTGACGGACGTCGCGCCGCAGCTGCTGGCCGACCAGATCCGGCGCAGCGCGGCACGCCAGTTCCCCGAAGGCGATGTGCAGCACTGGTGGCACGAACCGGGCGGCGCGGGCGTGCGCACGCATTTCTCGGACGACCGGCTGTGGTTGCCGTATGCGCTGGCGCATTACCTGGTCCGGACCGGCGACCTGACGCTGCTGGAGGACGCGGTGCCCTTCCTCAACGGGCAGCAGGTGCCCGAAGGCGCGGAAGACATCTACGAGAGCCCGCGCACCGACGGCCCGATGGCTTCGGTCTACGAGCACGCCGCCCGCGCGATCGACCGCAGCCTGGGCAGCGGGCAGCACGGTCTGCCGCTGTTCGGCACCGGCGACTGGAACGACGGCATGAACCGCGTCGGTCACGAGGGCAAGGGCGAATCGGTCTGGATGGCGTGGTTCCTGGCGCAGGTGATCGAGGACTTCGCGCCCATCGCCACGGCACGTGGCGAGCACGAGCGCGTGCAACGCTGGAAGGCGGCGCGCGACGGCTGGATCGCCGCGCTGGACGGTCCCGGCTGGGACGGCCAGTGGTACCGGCGCGGCTTCTTCGACGACGGCTCGCCGCTGGGCTCGTCGGAGAACGCGGAGTGCAAGATCGACCTGATCGCGCAGAGCTGGGCGGTGCTGACCGCGGCGGCCGATCCGGCGCATGCGCGCCAGGCGATGGCGAGTGCCTGCGCGCATCTGCTCGACCCGGTGGCGAAACTGGCGCGGCTGCTGCATCCGCCGCTGGCGATGGCGCAGCCGAGCGCGGGCTACATCCAGTCGTACGCACCGGGTGTGCGCGAGAACGGCGGCCAGTACAACCACGCGGCGGTGTGGTCGCTGATGGCGCTGGCGCGGCTGGGGCAGCGCGACACGATGTGGCAGGTCTACACGGGATTGAGCCCGGCGCACCGCTGGGCCGATCCGCGACTGGGGCCGATCTATGCGATCGAGCCCTACGTGATGGCGGGCGACATCTACTCGCACGCGCCCTGGGTCGGGCGCGGCGGATGGAGCTGGTACAGCGGCTCGGCGGGCTGGCTGCTGCGGGCGTCGCTGGAGTCGATCTGCGGCGTCGTCGTCGAACAGGGAAGACTGCGCGTCACGGCCTGCCTGCCGGTGCACTGGGACCAGGCCGAGGTGCGCATCCGGCACCAGGACCGTTGGCTGCGCATCATCGTCTGCGCCAACGAGACGGCCTGCCGGGCCGCGCAGACCCGCGAGCCCGGCGTGCGCCGCGAGAACGCGGGTGAGTCGATCGAGCTGGCCTCGCTGTCGCCGGATCAGGCGCTGGTGGTCGTCAGCGTGCCGGAGATGGTGCGCTTGCCGGAGGCGGCGGAGCTGCGCACGACAGGACGTTGAGGCGCAGGGACTTCAGCGTTTCCACCGCCAGAGAGGGATTCCACTGACCGGAGCGCCTCAGTCGGCGCGGCCAGAATGGCACGATGCCCTTCGAACCTCCTTCGCTGAATCTGCAGGACCGCTTCATCGCGGACCTGCTGACCAACCCGAACAACCGCGCGATCCTGGACCGCTGGGAGGCGCTGGCGCTGCCCGACGGCTGGCTGGTGGCGGGCTGCCTGTTCCAGACCGTCTGGAACCTGCGGGATGGCCGGCCGCCGACGACGGACATCAAGGACTACGACCTCTTCTACTTCGATCCGGACGACCTGAGCGCCGAGGCCGAGCGCCGCGTCCAGGCCCGCGCGGACGCGGTGCTGGGCGACCTCGGCATCACGATCGAAGCCGCCAACCAGGCGCGCGTGCACCTCTGGTACGAGGAGGACTTCGGTGAACCGTACCAGCCGCTGCACAGCTCGCGCGACGGCATCGAGCGCTTCCTCGTGCCGTCGACCTGCGTCGGCGTGCGGCCCGGCGAGGTCTATGCGCCGTACGGTCTCGAGGACCTGTACCGGGGCGTGCTGGCGATGAATCCGCTGGTGCCGCATCGCGCGCTCTTCGAAGGCAAGGCGGCGTCGTACCAGCGGCGCTGGCCGTGGCTCACGATCGAGCTTCCCGCGTAGGCTCCGGTCGATCCCACGCGCGCCAGCCGCAACCGCAGTTGCGGTCGGTCAGGCCGATCAGGCCGGCGGACTGGACTGGGCCGGTTGCGCGAGCTGGGCCAGCCGCTGGTGGTTCTCCAGATCGTCGGCGCTGAACCCGAGCGCTTCCAGCGCCCTCGCCTCGCCCAAGCCCGAACGGGTCATCGCGTCCAGCAGTCGACGCGCCGAGGTTTTCAGCTCGGCATGACGCGCCTCGAAGCGCTCGACCTCGGTGCAGGTGCGCAGGTCGTCCTCGATGGCATCGCGCATCAGGGAGACCAGCATGCGCACGCCCGAGGAGGTTTCCCGCGGGCGCTCGTCCATCACGCAGACGGTGCCGACGACGGTGCCTTCGGCATCGCGGATCGGCTCGCCGTAGTAGTGGACCAGGCCGAGGGCCGCGGTCGGATTGCGGTCGCCGATCGCGGGCAGGCGGCGGACGTCGCCGACGAGCAGGTGCTCGCCGCGGCGGATCACGTTGGCGCAGTAGCTGTTGACGGCCAGCTCGAGGCGGCCGTTGCGCGGGAAGCGCTGCTGCTCGTCGCGCACGCCGAAGAAGACGAGGTCGCTGCCGTCGACCAGGTTGATCATCGCGACCGGCATGTCGAGCTGCTGGGCGAGGACTTCCAGCATGCGCTGCCAGCGGCCGTACAGGCGTTCCGAATCGGCGAGGCAATGGGTCGGCATGCAATCCTCCGGCGCGGCATCGCGCGCGCATGAACACCCATGATCGCGCGAACCCGCGGGCCGGACCAGCCCCCAGGACGAAGGGCGGCCAAGCGCTAAGGCGACAAGGCGGCGTGCAATTCCACGTCCGGAAACGGCGCGACCGCGGCCGACTGCTTCCCTATTGTGAGCACATCCACTACTTGGACGGCCGCCGCGCCGCGCTCACATGGACTTCCGCATCCTGGGCCTCGACCCGGCCCCCTTCCGCCCGATGTTCGGCATGAGCGACGCGGCCCTGCGCGAGCGCGGCGCCCTGCGTGTTCGCATCGACAGTCCGCGCTCGGCGCCGGACCGCGTCACGCTCGATGACGCCGCGCCGGGCGAGACGGTGCTCCTGCTCAACCACGTGTACCTGGACGCCGGCACGCCTTACCGCGGCACCCACGCGATCTACGTCCGCGAGGCCGACGCCGAGCGTTTCGACCGCATCAACGAGGTGCCGAAGGCGCTGCGCGGGCGGATGCTGTCGGTCCGGGCGTTCGACCCGGCGGGGATGATGGTGGACGCCGATCTCGTCGACGGCGACCGCGTCGAGCCCCTCATCGAACGCCTCTTCGCCCACCCGGAGGTGAGCTTCCTCCAGGTGCATTTCGCGAAGCGGGGGTGTTATGCAGCGAGGGTGGAGCGTTGGGGAGATCCGGCGTTGAACGCCTGATCCCGCCTGGAACAGGCCATTTTCAACGCTGATTTGACTTGCAATGTATTGAATACCATACTTGTCACAAACAAAGTATCGAATTCAATACTTCATGGCGGATTACGAAACCGGATTGATTCACCTGGCTCACTCCCTGAAGGCCATGCGGCTGGAGCGTGGACACAGCCAGGCCGACCTGGCCCAGTTGGCCGGGGTACCTCGCTTGAAAGTGGTCCAGATCGAGGCGGCCAAGCCCGGCGTCTCCGTCGCTGCGTATGCACGCGTGGCTGCTGCGATGGGCGCAGAGATGCGCGTCGTGCCGCAACAGCGCCCCACGCTGGATGAGATCCGTCAGCTGCTGGAGGACGACGAATGATCGACGTTCGCGCTGGCGCTCAACAACTCGCCGTCTTCACACCCGAGGGACTCTCCGGGCACGTCCGCCGCGACGGGAACTACCTGTTCACGTTCACTGCCGAAGCAACGGCCGAGCACGCACCCGCACTCACGATGCCGCTGCGGGCCCGCCCCTACGAACAGCCCACCTTGCATCCGGTCTTCCACATGAATCTTCCGGAAGGGTTCGTGCTGGAACAGCTGCGCAACCGGCTGGCGAAGACGGCGGGGCTCGACCCCCTGCTGCTGCTGAGCGTGATCGGATCCCAGGCGCCGATCGGAAGGCTTCGTTATACCCTGGCAGGACACGATCAGCCGTCCCCGCGCGAACCTGGCGAAGGGGAACGCCTCGCCGACCTCCTCGCCGCCCGCGGCACACGAGAGCTGTTCGCTCGACTCGTCGATGACTACGTGATGCGTAGCGGCATCAGCGGCGTGCAGCCCAAGGTGCTGGTTCCGGAACGCGGCAGCATGGATCCGGAATTCAAGGCGGCATTGTCGACCTCCGACTTGATCGTCAAATCCGGTCTGGGCGAATTCCCCGGCCTGTCGATCAACGAGTTCGTGTGCATGACCGCCGTCCAACGCGCGGGCGTGCCGGTCCCTGAGTTCTTCCTGTCGAACGACGGCGAACTCTTCATCATGCGTCGCTTCGATCGACCCGCCGATGGCCGCGTCCTCGGCTTCGAAGACATGCTGTCCTTGAGTGGGAAAGCGCCTGACCAGAAATACAGCGGCTCCTACGAGCAGATACGACGCCTCCTGACCTTGTTCTGCGCGCCTCGCCTCGTGAGGCCAGCCGTCCAGCAACTGTTCGACATGGTCGTGCTCTCCTGCATTCTGGGCAATGGAGACGCGCATCTGAAGAATTTCGGTGTCCTGTACGACCGCATCTCCGGTGAGGTCGGCATGGCGCCCGCGTACGACATCGTGTGCACACGGGTCTACATCCGGGAGGACAACCTCGCGCTCAATCTGGACGGCAACAAGAGCTTTTTCGCGTCGCGGCTCGGCCTGCTCGAGTTTGGGCAGGCCTGCAACATGACCCGGGCCCAGATCAAGGCCCGTGTGATCGAGCTGGCCACCATCGTGCTGACTACCTTGAACGACCTGACCCCCCTCGTGGCCAAGGTCGGCGGCATGAAGGAGATCATCGAGATCGAAGCACGACGCTTCCTGGAAACGTTCGAGCGTTAGCGTCATCCGCTCGGGGTACGTCGAACGCGAGGTGTCCTGTCACTCCGATGTCGTCGCTGCCATCGTGCCGACCAAGGCAGCAAACCCCGCCTTCTTCACGTTCTCATCGATCGCCGGCGTCAGCTTGCGCGCGGCCTCCAGGTCCTGGCGGGCCTTGTCCGCCTCGTTGAGCCGGGTCAGCGCCACGCCCCGTCCGTAGAAGGCCCAGGCGGAAGGCTTCTTCTCGATCGCCTGGTCGAAGGCCCTGCGCGCCCGCGACGCGTCGCCCTGCCGCAGCCAGGCCCAGCCCAGTTGCCAGCGGTACGCCGCCTCGTCGTCGTCCCGGTCGATCGCCGACTTGCAATCGTCGACCGCCTTGTCCGCCTCCAGGTTCAGCCGCGTCCGCAGCCAGCAGCGCTCCGCCAGCATCGAGGCCAGGCGCAAGTCCCTCGGGTGGCTGCCGATCCAGAGCTCGAACTGGCGCATCGCCTCCGGCACCAGATTGCGCCGCGCGTAATTCACCGCCATCGACGCGCGCAGGTTCGATGCCGGCGGCAAGCTCGCGTCCAGTTCCTTCAGGTCCGCGTCCGCGCCCTCGCGGTCGCCGGACGCCAGGCGCAAGGGCACCCGGCGCAGCCGCGTCTCGGCCATCGCCGGATCCAGGCGCAGGGCCTCGTCCAGATCGGCCAGCGCCGCCTTCCCCTGCTTCAGCGCGATCCGCACCCGGGCGCGCGACTCGAAGTAGCCCGCCACCGCCGGCGCCAGCTGGATCGCGCGGTCCAGGTCCTCCAACGCGCGCTGCGCATCGCCCGCCACCAGCGACGCATTGCCCCGCCGCGCGAAGCCGTCGGCGTCGTCGGGCGCAATCTCGTCGGCCTTTGCCGCGTAGCTGGCGTTGTAGGCCTCGCTGCCCGGCCGGCTCGGCGGGAAGACCCGGCCGCCGTTCCAGGTCGCGTAGACCTTGCCCTGCAGGCGCGACACATACACCCGGTGCGCCAGGAAGTAGTCCAGGCCCAGCAGCATGTCGCTGTCCCGGCTGCTGACGTCCGTCACCAGCAGCCGGTTGTCGCGGATCTTCTCTCCGCCGAACTCGAAACGCTCCACGTTCGCGAGCCAGGCCTGCGCCAGGTCCGCGCCCGCCCCGCTTGTGCGACCCGCCGGCGTCAGGCCCTTCTCCTCGATGCCGGCCTTGCGCGCCGCGCCCAAGGTCAGCACGGTATTCGTCGCGCCCGTGTCCATCACCGCCTCGAGCCTGCGGCCGTTGACCTGCACCTCGACACGCACCGTGCGGTCGGACCGGCTGTAGCTCAGCATCGGCGCCTCGATCACCGGCGCGTCGCCGGCCCAGTACGCCAGCGACGTCTTGTCGCAGTCGCCCTTGGGGAAGACAAGGCGCACCACACCGTGCGCCAGGTCGTATTCGGTGTCGGCGATGGACAGGAAATTGCGGCCCAGCACGCCCATGATGCCGGCGCTCATCTCGCTGCCGCCGACGAGGAACTCGATGTATTCCAGCTCCGCTTCTTCGAGGCGCACGCTCTTGACCGTCGTGACGCGCAGGCCCTGCACGGGACCGGTGACGCCCCGTACCTCCAGGTGGGACGGCGGCTTGCGCAGCGGCAGACCCAGTTGCTGGGCCGTGGAGGCGCTCAGGAAGCTGTAGAAGGCGCCGCTGTCCACCAGCATCGGCACGGCGACCCCGTTGAGCTGGAGGGTGGCGACCGGTCGGCGGTCGACCAGCCGCACCGGGATGCTCATGGTCTCGATGCGGCAGCGGTTCGCGTCCTCGGCGGCCATGGCGTCGGACATCGCCATGAACAGGGCCGGCACCGCGAGGATGGCGGCCAGCAACGGGGCAAGTCGGCGTGCGTTCAATCGTCCCTCCCTGGGCGTGGTATCGCGCGGGCGGTGTTCCGCCCGTCGCGACTGGCGACGATACCCGTATCCGCGCCTGCGCCCGCGGCAGGTCTACCGTCCCGTCGCCGCCGGCTTCAAGGTCTGCGCCCACAACGCCGCCGCGCGTGCCGTGCCGTCCACGGTGAAGTGGCAGCCGTTGCGCAGCGGCAGGCTGAGCGTGTCGGTATCGGGTCCGGCGCGGAAGCCGCTGTCGGGGATCGCGAGCAGCTCCCGCACCGCCTCGCGCACCTGGCCGCCGTCGGCCGGCGGGCAATACGTGGAACGCGCGATCCACCACGGCGCGTCCACGCCCCGCGCGGCCACGCCCGCCCGCAGCGCCGCGAGGGCGTCGCGGTAGTCGGCCATCGCCGTGCGGTCGCGCGCGTCGGCCTCACCCTGCTGCCACAGCACCGCGGCCACCGGCCAGCGAGTGCCCTTGATGCGGTCCATCTGCGTCTGCCAGTAGGCGCGCAGCGCGCTGTTGGGGTCGGTCCATTCGGCGATGGAGCTGCCGTCCACCGCCACCACCGCCCACACGATCGGGTGCCCCTGCCAGCGCCCGCCCAGGGCCTGGTTCACGGCCGGCCAGAGGCTGCCGCCGGTGCCCGTCGCGCCCGGCACCGGCGAACTGGCCAGGCCGCAGCCGCCCAGGTGCAGCACCGGCATCGGCGGCACCGGCACGGCCGCCGGCGGGATCGGGTCGGCGTGATTCGCCGCGTTGGACTGGCCCATCACCACGATCACCACGGGCTGCTCGTTCTTGAAGACCGTGCCGCAGTCAGGCGCCGTCACCGGCATGTCGTGGATGGCGGCGATCCGTTGCGCGAGGTCGTCCGCGGGTGTCGAGGGCTTGCCGTTGCGCAGCATCGCCACGCCCGCTGCGATCATGCCGCCGCACGACAGCAGCGCCACCGCGCCGATCGCCAGCGGGATCAGGGGATTCTTCCGTTCTTCGGTCATCAGGAGCGTCGTCGGCTGGAGGGGGAGCGCGCATTGTCTCCGCCCTGCGATCAGCCCCCGGCTGGCGCTGCCTTCGACCCGGGCGAACGCGCGCGGTAGCGGTCGCGGATCCAGCGCATCCCCGGCTGTTCCACCAGCGTCGTCAGTCCGTGCGCCAGCGCCATCGACACGGCCATGGTCAGCGCGATGGCGAGGTGCACCTCCACGCCCCACGATTCGAGCCGACGCAACACCGCCCAGCCGATGTTCTCGTGCAGCAGGTACAGCGTGTACGAGATCGCTCCCAGCCACAGCAGCACCGGGTGCTCCAGCCAGGTCCAGCGTCCGCGCGCGGCACCGGACAGCACCGCATAGAAAGCCACGGCGAGCGCCGCGAGGCCCCAGTCCTCGACGAGCCCGATCACGAGGACCGCCGCCACCGCCAGCGCCCAGTCCCAGGCGGACGCCGCGTCCTGGCGACTCAGCCGGTAGATCGTCACGCCCAGCGCAAACCAGCAGATGTAGGGCAGCAGCAGCCATCGCTGCCCCATCCACGGCAGGTCGGCGCCCCAGAAGACCTGCACGGCGGCGTAGACCAGCCGCAGCGCCAGACACGCGAACAGGAAGTGCCGCAGCCCCGCCGCGCCGCCGACGCGGAAGCTCAGCAGCGCCCAGGCGTAGAACAGCAGCTCGACCTCCAGCGTCCAGTACACACCGTCGACATGCGCCACGCCGAAGAAGCCCTGCACCATCGTCACGTTGACCAGCAGCACGTCCCAGCCCACCGTCTTGCCGGGCAGTCCGATCGCATGCGTCAGCGCGAAGGTCAGCAGGATCGCGCCCCAGTACGCCGGGTAGAGCCGGCTGAAGCGCGAGACGACGAAGTCCATGGGCCGCGCGGTGCGCTCCAGCGTCATGAAGATGACGAAGCCGCTGATCATGAAGAACAGGTTGACGCCCAGGTACCCGTACGGGAACGAAACCGCCGGCGCCTGCGCGTGGCCGAAGAGCTGGTCGTAGCGCGTCGTGTAGTGGAACAGCACCACCGCCAGCGCCGCGATGCCGCGCAGGGCATCGAGCTGCGCCAGGCGCGGGGCGGAACTCACACCAGGACCTCGGCCGCGCCGGGGTGGCTCAGGAAGCCTTGCGGGCTGGCCGTGATGCCGTAGGCACCGGACTGGAAGACGACGACCAGGTCGCCCGGCTCGGCGCGCGACAGCGTCATGCGCTCGCCCAGCAGGTCCAGCGGCGTGCACAACGGCCCGACCACCGACACCCCGGCTTCGGGCTCGCCGCCGACGCGGTTGCCGATCGCCACCGGATAGTTCTTGCGGATCACCTGGCCGAAGTTGCCCGAGGCCGCCAGGTGGTGATGCAGGCCGCCGTCGGTGACGAGAAAGACCTGACCCCGCGAGACCTTGCGGTCGACGACGCGGCAGACGTAGACGCCGGCCTCGCCGACCAGGTAGCGGCCGAGCTCCACGACCAGCTTGGCCTGCGGGAGCTCGATCGCCGCGCGCGCTATCAGCGCGGCGAGATTGGCGCCGATGGTCGTCAGGTCCAGGCGCTGCTCGCCCGGGAAATACGGGATGCCGAAGCCGCCGCCGAGGTTGAGCACCTTCACCGGCGCCGGCGCGTCCTTGGCCAGTCGCAGCGCGAGCTCGAAACTCTTGAGCTGCGCCTCGACGATCGCCTCCGGCTTCAGGTTCTGCGAGCCGGCGAAGAGGTGGAAGCCCTCGAAACCGAGACCCGCCTCGCCGATGCGCGCGAGCAGTTCCGGCACCTGTTCGGCATCGACGCCGAACTGCTTGGGACCGCCGCCCATCTTCATGCCCGAGGACTTCAGCTCGAAGTCCGGATTGACGCGCACTGCCACGCGCGCCGCGTAGCCGGTCTCCGCGCACAGCGTGCGCAGCAGCTCGACCTCGCGGAAGGATTCGAGGTTGATCAGGATGCCGGCAGCCAGCGCCTGCTTAAGCTCCAGCACGCTCTTGCCGGGACCGGCGAAGCTGATCTCGCGCGGGTCGGCCCCGGCGTCCAGCGCGACCTGCAGCTCGCCGGCCGAGGCGACGTCGATGCCGTCCACCAGCGTCGCCAGGTGCGCCACCAGCGCCGGCATCGGGTTGGCCTTCATCGCGAAGTGCAGCTCCAGCTTCGCGGGCATCGCGGCACGGAGTTCCTCGACGCGGCGCGTCAGCAGCGCGCGGTCGTACGCGTAGAACGGCGTGCGGCCCACGCGGTCCGCGAGCCGCGTCAGCGGCTGGCCGCCGATCTGCAGCACGCCGTCGCGCGCGGTGAACTGGTCCATGGGCGCGTGTTGCGGCGCGGCCTTGGGCAGCGCTGCGGGGGTCTTGTCGTCGTTGCTCACGGATTCGTCACCGGGTTTTCATTCAGCGCGTTTTTCAGCGCACTCACTGGGCTTCCTGCTTCGCCACCCATTCGGTGCTCAGCAGCTTGCGATCGATCTTGCCGTTGGGGTTGCGCGGCAGCGGGCCGGCCTTCTCCTCGACGCCGGCGGGAATCATGTAGGCCGGCATGCGGGCCTTGCACTGCACCAGCAAGGCGGCGCTGTCGAGTGCGTCGGCGCCGGCCGGCGGTGTCGCGATCACCTGGATGGTCTGGCCCAGCGTCGCATGGTCGACGCCGAAGGCCACGCATTCGCCGACCAGCTGCGTCGCGTACAGGATCTCCTCGACCTCGGTCGGGCTGACGCGGTAGCCGGAGGTCTTGATCATCTCGTCGCGCCGGCCGATGAAGTACAGGAAGCCTTCGGCGTCCTGACGGACGTTGTCGCCGGAGAACACGGCGTATTCGGGCAGTTGGAGTCCGGCCTCGCGGCCGGCCGCGCCCAGCGGCAGCAGCTTGTAGCGCTCGGCCGTCTTCTCGGCGTCGTTCCAGTAGCCCATCCCGACCAGCGCGCCGCGGTGGACCAGCTCGCCGGGCTCGTCCGGGGCGCAGGGCGTGCCGTCCTCGCGCAGCACCAGGATCTCGGCGTTCGGGATCGCCTTGCCGATCGAATCGGGCCGGCGGTCGACCTCCTCCGGCGGCAGGTAGGTCGAGCGGAAGGCCTCGGTCAGGCCGTACATCAGGAAGGGTTGGGCCGACGGCACGCGCTGGCGCAGCAGGTTCAGCGTCTCGCGCGGCATGCGCCCGCCGGTGTTGGCGAAGTAGCGCAGCTGCTGGTCGATCGCGGCCGGCCATTCCAGCTGCGCGAGCTGGATATACAGCGGCGGCACGGCCGTCAGGCCGGTGATGCGGTCGCGCTCCAGCGCCTTGAGCACGTCGCGCGGCATCAGGTAGTTCAGCAGCGACACCGACGCGCCGGCGTGGAAGGCCGTCGTCAATTGGCTGAAACCGGCGTCGAAGGACAGCGGCAGCGCGGCAAGCAGGCGATCCTCCGGCCGGTTGCCGAGGTAGCTGGCGACGCTCTTCGCCCCCGCCACCATGTTGCGGTGCGACAGCACCACGCCCTTGGGGCGGCCGGTCGAGCCGGAGGTGTAGAGGATGGACACCATGTCGGTGTCGATGACGCGATGCGCCGTCTGCGCCGGGGCGTCGAGCAGGTCGCTGTAGCGGTGCCAGGTGAAGCTCGGGGCCTCGGACGAGGCGTCGGCGGACGCACCGGATGCCGTATCCGGTGCCGGATCGACCACCACGACGTGCCGCACCGACGGGCACGCCGCCAGCACCGCCCGCAGCGACGCGAAGCGGTCGCGCGAGGTGATCAGCAC
>NZ_DASVNZ010000274.1:0-8636 GCF_036486225.1 Roseateles sp.
CGAGCGCATCAGGCTCTGGCCGTAGGCGCCCATCATCGTGCCGGCGGGCGGCGCGACGTCGGTCTTGACGTCCGCGACCTTCGCGTCGAGCTTCGCGTCGGCCTTCGCCGGCGCGGGCTTGTCCGCGGTCTTCGTTTCCGGCTTGGCCGAAGCGACCTTGTCGATGCTCGCCTTCTCGGAAGCGGTCTTCTCCGCAGTGATCTCAGTCGACGCAGACTTGTCCTCGTCGGCCTTGGTCTTCTTGTCCTTGCCGGCGTCCTTGGCCGCGACCTGCTTCGAGGACTTGGCGTCCTTGCCGTCCTTGGCGGACTTGGTCGTGGACTTCGTGTCGGCGGTCTTCCGGGTGGCAGGTTTTGCCGCCGGCTTGGCGGCTGCCTTGGCCGGCGCCGCCTTGGCCTCCGCCTTGGACTTGTCCTGCGACCCGTTGGTGGACGAGGTCGACTGTTGCGCCCAGCAACTACCGCTCGCGACGACGCAGATCAGCCCCAGTGCGGCCATGGCGCGCTGGAGCTTCAGGTGTCGGGGAGCGGAGCGGGAAGGACGAACAGTACTCATCGGTGTTGGGCGCGGAGACTAGGCACCATCTCCGTACCGGTCAAGCGCGAATGCCCGCAGGTGCGCGCCTGGCTAGGGAAAGTCCGGGCGTGGCCACGAGACCCTTCCCAGGAAAACCCGGATTGGACCACAGCCCCATGACGCAAGGCTGTGAACGAAAGTTTCAGAAAAGCTGCCGATGCGAGGATCCGTGCGGATTTCGCGCATTCGAGACCAACATCCAAGGAGACCCTGATGACCGAGAGCTACGCGGCGATGTATCGGCGTTCGATGGACGATCCGGACGGCTTCTGGACGGAGCAGGCGCGGCTGATCGACTGGACGCATCCGTTCGAGCAGGTCTGCGACACGAGCCGACCGCCGTTCGCGCGATGGTTCGTCGGCGGGCTCACGAACCTGTGCCACAACGCGGTCGATCGCCATGCGGCGGCGCGGCCCGACGACGCGGCGCTGATCTGGGCGTCGAGCGAGGTTGGCCAGGAGCGGGTGTTCAGCTTCGCCCAGCTCCAGGAGGAAGTGGAGGCCATGGCCGCGATGCTGCGCGAGCAGGGCGTCGGCGTCGGCGACCGCGTGCTGATCTATCTGCCGATGATTCCCGAGGCGACCTTCGCGATGCTGGCCTGCGCGCGGATCGGCGCGATCCACTCGGTGGTGTTCGGCGGCTTCGCCAGCCATGCGCTGGCCAACCGCATCGACGATGCGGAGCCGGTGCTCATCATCAGCGCCGATGCGGGCAGCCGCAACGGCAAGGTCGTGCCCTACAAGCCGCTGCTCGACGAAGCGATCCGCCTGGCCGCGCACAAGCCGGCGAAGGTGCTGATGGTCGATCGCGGGCTCAGCGCGTTCGAGCGCGTGGAAGGCCGCGATCTCGACTACGCCGCGCAACGCGAGCGGCTGCTGGGCGCGCGCGTGCCCTGCGAGTGGCTGCCGTCCGACGCCATCAGCTACACGCTCTACACCAGCGGCACGACCGGCCGGCCCAAGGGCGTGCAGCGCGACGTCGGCGGCTATGCGGTCGCGCTGGCCGCGAGCATGAAGCACATCTACGACGGTCATCCGGGCGAGACCTTCTTCTCCACCAGCGACATCGGCTGGGTGGTCGGCCACAGCTACATCGTCTACGGCCCGCTGATCGCGGGCATGGCCACGCTGATGTACGAGGGCACGCCGGTGAGCCCCGACGCGGCGATCTGGTGGCAGTTGGTCGAGCGCCACCGCGTGTCACTGATGTTCAGCGCGCCGACCGCGGTGCGTGTGCTGAAGAAGCAGGACCCGGCCTGCCTGACGCGGCACGACCTGTCGTCGCTGCGCACGCTGTTCCTCGCGGGCGAGCCGCTGGACGAGCCGACGGCACGCTGGATCGCCGATGCCATCGGCAAGCCGATCGTCGACAACTACTGGCAGACCGAGACCGGCTGGCCCATCCTGACGCTGGCGCGCGGTGTCGAGCCGGCTGAGCCGAAGTTCGGCTCGCCCGGCGTGGCGATGTTCGGCTACCGCGTCCAGCTCCTGGACGAACGGACCGGCGAGGTGCTGGAGGCGCCCAACCAGAAGGGCCTGCTCACGATCGCCTATCCGCTGCCGCCGGGCTGCATGCAGACCGTCTGGCGCGACGACGAGCGCTTCGTGCGCACCTACTGGGACGGCGTGCCGGGCCGGCAGGTGTACTCGACCTTCGACTGGGCCCTGCGCGACGAGGACGGCTACTACTTCATCCTCGGGCGCAGCGACGACGTCATCAACGTCGCCGGTCACCGGCTGGGCACGCGCGAGATCGAGGAGTGCATCGCCGGTCATCCGGCGGTCGCGGAGGTCGCGGTGGTCGGCGTCGCCGATCCACTCAAGGGTCAGGTCGCGATGGCCTTCGCGGTGCTGAAGGACCCGGCGCGCGCCGCCACGCCGCAGGAGGCGCTGGCGCTCGAAGGCGAGATCCTCAAGCGCGTCGACCAGCGCCTGGGCGCGGTGGCGAGGCCGTCGCGGGTGCGCTTCGTGGCGCTGCTGCCGAAGACGCGCTCCGGGAAACTGCTCCGTCGCGCCATCCAGGCCGTCTGCGAACATCGCGATCCCGGCGACCTGATCACCCTCGACGATCCGGCCGCGTTGCAACAGATCCACGACCTGATGAAGGGGACGACCTGATGAAGCAAAGGCATGCGTTGATCCTGGCCGCCTGCGCGCTGATGAGCGCACCGGCGTTCGCCGAACTTGAGGTGAGCCTGTCCCCGCTGCCCACGCCGGCGTTCCCCAGCTTCGCCGACGGCAAGGCCGTGGACCAGGCCTGCGATGCCGGCCTGAAGGCGCTGAACGCCGAGGTCGCCCAACTGGCCAGGCGCAAGGTCGACAAGGGCTGGCTGGCCGCCTACGACCTGGTGATCGCCCATCACGAGGATGCGCGATTCCCGATCGACTTCGTCCAGAACGTGCACGCCGACAAGTCCGTGCGCGACGCCGCCCAGGCCTGCGCGCTGCGCTGGACCGATTTCCAGACCGCGCTGACGCAGAACGAGAAGATCTATCGCGGCCTGAAGACCGCGCCCGCCGCCGATGCGATCGACCGCGAGCTCAAGCGCAACGCGCTGGGCCTGTTCGAGGACAGCGGCGTCGGCTTGTCCAAGGACAAGCGGGCGCGGGCCAAGGAGATCCTGGACCGGCTCTCCGCGCTCGACCAGCAGTTCTCGAAAGCCATCCGCGACGCCAACATCCGTGTCGCGTTCACCGCCGAGGAACTGCGCGGCGTGCCCGACGGCGTCTGGAAGGACAAGCCCCGCGACGACCAGGGACGGTATCTGCTCGGCGTCGACAACCCGACCTACACCGCGCTGATGCAGACCGCCGAGAGCGGCGCCGCGCGCGAGCGCATCTGGCGCGCCAAGACCAACGAGGGCGGCGAGGGCAACCTCCAGCTGCTCACCGAGATCATCACGCTGCGCAAGGAATACGCCGGCCTGTTCGGCTACGACAACTACGTCGACTTCAACCTGCGGCGCCAGATGGCGAAGGACGCGGCGACGGCGACGCGTTTCCTCCGCGAGGTCAAGGGCACCGTCCAGCAGGGCGAACGCGCCGATCTGGAGGAACTCCGCCGCGCGAAGGCGGCGCACCTGGGCACCGCGGTCGAGGCCACCACGGTGACGCAATGGGACGGCGTCTACTACGCGGAGCGCATCCGCAAGCAGCGCTTCACCGTCGACCAGGAGGCCTTCCGGCCATACTTCCCGCCCGCGGAAAGCCTGGCCTTCACGCTGCGCGTCGTCGACCGGCTGCTCGGCGTGACGCACACGCCGGTGTCGGTGCCCGGCCTCTGGCATCCCGACGTCAAGGCCTATGTCGTCCGCGACGGGTCCTCGGGCAGGTCGCTGGGCACGCTCTATGTCGACCCGTTCCCGCGCGACGGCAAGTACAACCACGCGGCGGTCTGGCCGCTGCGATCGAGCAGCACGCGCCTGGGTCGCGCTCCCGCCGCCGCGCTGGTCGTCAACCTCGATCGCGGCGGGCTGTCGCTGGACGAGCTGGAGACGCTGCTGCATGAGCTCGGCCACGCGGTCCACAACAACCTCTCCACCACCCGCGACGTGTCGCTGGGGCAGTGGGCGGTGATGCACGACTTCGTCGAGGCGCCGTCGCAGATGCTCGAGGACTGGGTCTACGACCCGAAGGTGCTCAAGCTGATGGCCGAGGTCTGCCCGTCCTGCAAGCCGGTGCCGGACGAGCTCGTCGGCAAGGCCCGCGAGGCGCGCGATTTCGCCAAGGGCACGAAGTTCGGCCGCCAGCATCTGTACGCGAGTTATGACCTCGCGTTGCACGGCGCGACCATCCAGGACCCGCTGGCGCTGTGGGCGAAGATGGAAGGCGATACGCCGCTGGGCCACGTGCCAGGCACGATGTTCCCGTCGCGCTTCGCGCACATCGCGGGCAGCTACGGCGCGGGCTACTACGGCTACCTGTGGAGCCTGGTCGTCGCGATGGACCTGCGCACGCCGTTCGCGGCGGACAAGCTCGACGCCGCCGTCGGCCGTCGTTATCGCAACGCGGTGCTGTCGCGCGGTGCGGAGAAACCGGCGCCGGCACTGGTGCGCGACTTCCTCGGCCGCGACTCCAACGCCAACGCGTTCTACGACTACTTGCGCAAGTAGGTCGCCCGCCAGTCGTCGCGGATGAACTGCACCACGGCGTCCTCATGGTGGAAACCGATGATGCGGTGCGCGGCCTGCTTCACGTCGTCGCTGGCGTTGGCCATGGCGATGGCGTGATGCGCGGACTTCAGCATCGTCAGGTCGTTGACCTGGTCGCCGAAGACGACGAGCTCGCGCTCGTGCAGCGCGTAGCGCTGCGCCAGCGTGGCGATCGCCTGGTCCTTGCTGGCCCGGCGGTCGTGCACGTTCAGCCAGGGCCAGCCCGGCATGTAGAGGTCCTCGGCCAGGTGCGTCGTGACGAGGTCGCCGCAGGTGGCCAGGATCTCGGCCTGCAGCGCTTCCAGCGGCTCGGCCCGGCCGACCACCAGCAGCGTGACCAGCGGATCGTCCAGCTGGTCCTGCAGGCGGTCGACCTGGCGCAGCCGCGGGTCGGCGTTGCGCTGGCGCTCGGTGACGAAGCGCTGCTGGCCTTCGTTCTGCACCTCCTGCCAGAAGAGCTGGTCGCCCTTGGCACCGTGCGTCGCGATGAAGGGCATCAGCCCGTGACGCCGCACCAGCGCGAAGATCGCCTGGCCGAGCGCCGGCTCCATCGCGTTGACCAGCTCGTGCCGGCCGGTGCGCAGGTCGCTGATGTAGGCGCCGTTGGACGACACCACCGGCAATGAGATCGGCAGGCCTTCGAGGATGCGGGCGATGGACACCACGTGCCGCGCGCTGGCGACGGTGAAGGCCAGGCCTTCGGTCAGCAGTTCGGTGAGGCCGGCGCGGGTGGCGTCGGAGAGGCGGGCCTGCGGATCGAGCAGGGTGCCGTCGAGGTCGGAGACGTAGAAGCGCATGGGTCGCACATCCTACGCCGTCGGGGTCCGATACTTGCCGGATGCCGCCCATGCCTTCCTCCTCGACGACGCCGCTCGACGTGCTCGGCCGCCCGATCCTCGACGACGCCACGCGCCGCTGGCTGCCCTGGGTCGTCGCGCTGGCGTTCTTCATGCAGACGCTGGACACGACCATCCTCAACACCGCGCTGCCGGGCATGGCGCGCGACCTCGGCGAGGACCCGCTGCGGATGCAGTCGGCCGTCGTCGCCTACCTGCTGACAGTGGCGCTGCTGATCCCCGCCTCGGGCTGGCTGGCGGACCGATTCGGGACCCGGACCGTGTTCCTGTGGGCGATCGGGCTGTTCAGCCTGGGTTCGTTGGCCTGCGCGGTGTCGCCCAGCCTGCACGTGCTGGTCGCGTCGCGGGTGGTGCAGGGCGTCGGCGGCGCGCTGCTGGTGCCGGTCGGACGGCTGGTCGTGCTGCGGGCCTTCCCGAAGGCCGAATTCCTCGCGGTGATGACCTTCATCAGCCTGCCGGGCCTGGTCGGGCCGCTGCTCGGGCCGACGCTGGGCGGCGTGCTGGTGGAGTTCGTCAGCTGGCACTGGATCTTCCTGATCAACCTGCCGGTGGGCCTGGCCGGCGCCTTCGCCTGCCGGCGCTTCATGCCGGAGATCAAGGGCCCCATCGGCAAACGCTTCGACTGGGGCGGCTACGGGCTGTTCAGCGTCGGGCTGATGCTGATGTCGCTGGCACTGCAGGGCTTCGGTGAGCACATGGTCAGCGTCGCCGTCTGCTTCGTGATGCTGATCGCCGGCGTGGCCTGCATGATGGCCTACTGGCTGCATGCGACCCGCACGGAGGAGCCCCTCTTCACGCCCGCGCTCTTCGCCGTGCCGACCTTCCGCATCGGGCTGTTGGGCAACGTCTTCGCGCGGCTCGGAAGCGGCGCGACGCCGTTCCTGACGCCGCTCTTCCTGCAGGTGGGGCTGGGCTTCTCGCCGAGCGAGGCGGGGCTGTCCATGATCCCGTCGGTGCTGGGCGCGATGTTCACCAAGACGCTGGCGATCCGCCTGATCAAGCGCGCCGGCTACCGCCGCGTGCTGATCGTCAACACGCTGCTGCTGGGCGTGCTGATCGCCAGCTTCGCGCTGATCCCGCGCGGCGTCGGGCATGTGTGGCTGGCGATCCACCTCGGCCTGTTCGGGATGGTCAACAGCATGCAGTTCACCGCGATGAACACGCTGACGCTGGGCGATCTCGACGAGCGCACCGCCAGCCCCGGCAACAGCCTGCTGGCGGTGGTGATGCAGCTGTCGATGAGCCTGGGCGTGGCGACCTCGAGCGCTTTCCTGCTGCTGTTCTCGCACGGGCTGCCGCGCACCGAGGGCGCTGCGATCGTGCCGGCCTTCCACGGCACCTACCTCGCGCTGGGCGCAATGGCCGCGCTGGCGGCGTTCATCTTCTACCAGCTGCGTCGCGACGAAGGCGCCGCGGAAGAGACCGTGCAGTCGAAGCTGACCCCCGAAGAGTAGGGCGCATGAAAAAGCCACCCCGAGGGGTGGCTTTGCGGGAGCGCAGAGGGCCGTGAGGCCCGGTGCCCGTGCAGGGTCAGAGCACCTCGGAGGCGAAGTCCGCGAGCCGCGAGCGCTCGCCGCGCGCCAGCGTGACGTGGCCGCTGTGGGCCCAGCCCTTGAACTTGTCGACCGCGAAGGTCAGGCCGGAGCTGCCCTCGGTGAGGTAGGGCGTGTCGATCTGCGCCAGGTTGCCCAGGCAGACGATCTTCGTGCCCGGACCCGCGCGCGTGATCAGCGTCTTCATCTGCTTGGGCGTCAGGTTCTGCGCCTCGTCGATGATCACGTACTTGTTCAGGAAGGTGCGCCCGCGCATGAAGTTCAAGCTCTTGATCTTGATCTTGCTGCGCACCAGGTCGTTGGTGGCCGCGCGGCCCCATTCGCCGGCGCCGCTCTCGCCGCGTCCCAGCACTTCCAGGTTGTCGTCGAGCGCGCCCATCCACGGGCCCATCTTTTCCTCTTCCGTGCCGGGCAGGAAGCCGATGTCCTCGCCGACCGGGACCGTCACGCGGGTGACGATGATCTCGGTGTAGCGGCGGTCGTCGAGCACCTGCGACAGGCCGGCGGCCAGCGTCATCAGCGTCTTGCCGGTGCCGGCCGAGCCGGTCAGCGTCACGAAGTCGCAGTCCGGATCCATCAGCAGGTTCAGCGCGAAGTTCTGTTCGCGGTTGCGCGCGGTCACGCCCCAGACCGAGTGCTTCTGATGGCCGAAATCCTTCAGCGTGCGCAGCACGGCGGTCTTGCCGGTGATCTCCTGCACCTTGGCGTAGAGCGGCGCGGCGCCCGGCGCTTCCAGGTAGATCAGCTGGTTCACCAGCAGCGTGGGCACCAGCGGACCGCTGATGCGGTAGAAGGTGGTGCCGCCCTGCTGCCAGCTCTCCATCGTCTTGCCATGGCGCTCCCAGAAGTCGGCCGGCAACGCCTGCACGCCGGTGTAGAGCAGGTCGGAGTCTTCCAGCGTCTTGTCGTTGCGGTAGTCCTCCGCCGGCAGGCCCAGTGCGCGGGCCTTGATGCGCATGTTGATGTCCTTGGACACCAGCACCACTTCGCGGCCGGGCTGCTGCTGCTTCAGCGCCTGGACCACGCCCAGGATCTGGTTGTCGGCCTTGCCCTGGGGCAGGCCCTGCGGCAGCGGGGTCTCGAACAGCGTGGTCTGGAAGAACAGCTTGCCGCCGGCCTCGCGGTGACCGGTCTGGTCCAGCGGCAGGCCCTTGGACATCTCCTCGATGGTGCTCGACTTGAGGCTGCCGGCCAGCGCGTCCAGGTCGCGGCTGACCTGGCGCACATTGCGGGCGACCTCGGTCATGCCCTTCTTGTGGCCGTCCAGCTCCTCGAGCGTGATCATCGGCAGATAGATGTCATGTTCCTCGAAGCGGAACAGCGACATCGGGTCATGCATCAGCACATTGGTGTCGAGCACGAACAGCTTGGGGTCGCCGACCGGCTTGCGCGCCTTCGAGCGGGCCGGGGCGGATTTCTTCGCCGGGGCCTTGGACGGGGCGGGCGAGACCAGCGCCAGCGAGGGCGACTGGCCGCCGCGGGCTTCCACCGGCTCGGTA
>NZ_DASVNZ010000281.1:0-6427 GCF_036486225.1 Roseateles sp.
CCGCCGTACAGCGCCACCATGACGCCGATCAGCAGCAGCACGAAGGGCACCACCCGCGGCAGCATCTCGAACTTCTGACGCGTGGTGAAGGTCTCCTTCGACAGCAGCGCTGAGGCCGCGCCGGTGCGATTGAATTCGGCCTCGGCCAGCGCGTACTCCTTGCGGTAGCGCAGCGCCGCATAGACGGCGAACAGCACCACCAGCAGCACGCCCGGCGCGATGCCCGCCAGGAACAAGCGACCCAGCGACTGCTCCGCCGCCACCGCGTACAGGATCATCGTGATCGACGGCGGCAGCAGGATGCCCAAGGTCCCGCCGGCCGCGATGATGCCGGCCGCGAAACCGGGCGAGTAGCCACGCTTGCGCATCTCCGGGATGCCGGCGCTGCCGATGGCCGAGCACGTCGCCGGGCTGGAGCCGGCCATGGCCGCGAACAGCGCGCAGGCGAAGACGTTGGCGATGCCGAGTCCGCCGGGGATGCGCCCCATCCAGACGTGCATCGCCGCGTACAGGTCCTGCCCCGCCCGGGACTTGCCGATCGCCGCCCCCTTCAGGATGAAGAGCGGAATGGAGAGCAGCGTGATGCTGGCCATCTCCTCGTAGACGTTCTGCGTGACCGTGTCCAGCGCGGACGCCGGCATGAAGAGGGCCATGAACAGCACCGCGACGCTGCCGAGCGCGAACGCGATCGGCGCGCCCGAGAACATGAACAGCAGCGTGACGATGCCAAACAGTGAGCCGAGGACGAGCATGCTCATGCGCCCACTCCCGATTGATTTGCCGAGTTGTTTTTCTTGAAGAGCCCGTTGATGCGCGCGGTCAGTTGAACCAGCAGTTGCAGGCTCAGCAGCGTCATGCCCAACGCCATCAGGCCGTAGGGAATCCACAGCGGCGGCGCCCAGGACGACGAGGTCGTCTGACCCTCGACCCAGGCCTCGTGGAACAGCGTCCAGGACTTCCAGGCGAAGAAGGCGCAGAAGGCCGTGCACAGCAGGTCCACCAGCGCCAGGCGCAGGCGGTTGACCGACCGCGGCAGCAGCCCGGCCATGGCCTCGATGCCCACGTGTCCGCGCAAGGATTGGACGAAGGCGCCGCAGAGGAAGGTCGCGCCGACCAGGCAGAAGACCGCCGCCTCGTCCTGCCAGTCCGTGGACGCCTTCATCACGTAGCGCGAGACCACGCTGTACGTCAGCACGCACGACGCCACCAGCAGCGCCAGCATGCCCAGCACCACCACGCCCTGATTGATGAGGTGCAGCAGCCGCGCGAGCGGCAGCAGCACCGCCGGCGTGTCGGGGTCGATGCCGGCGACCGCCGGCTTCAGTTCAAAGCCGTGGCTCATCGCGATCTCACAGCAACTTCTGGGCGGCCTTGAGGATCGCCGCGCAGGACTCGTTCTTCTCGGAGAAGTCCTTCCACGCGGTGTCGCGCGCGATGGCCTGCCACTTCTTCAGCGTCGCCTCGTCCATGTCGTAGACCTTGGCGCCGGCCTTCGCATAGATCGCCGCAGCCGCCTTGTCATCCGCCTTCGCCGCATCGCGGGCGAAGACCTCCATCTCCGCCCCCACGCCCATCACGATGTCCTGCTGCGCCTTCGGCAGCTTGTTGAAGACCTCCTTGGAGATCATCAGCGGCTCCAGCATGAACCAGTAGGTACGCTCGCGGCCCGAGGTCAGGTGCTTGGCAATCTCCTCCAGCTTGAAGGAGATGAAGCTGGTCGACGAGGTCATCGCCGCGTCCATCGCGCCGGTCTGCATCGCCGCATAGATCTCGTTGGACGGCAGCGTGATGACCGACGCGCCGGCCTGCTTCAGCATCATGTCCATCTCGCGGCTGCCGCCGCGCACCTTCAGGCCCTTGGCATCGTCCGGCGTCACCAGCGGCCGCGCGCGGCTGGCCACGCCGCCCGCCTGCCAGACCCAGCTGACGATCATCACGCCCTTGTCGTCCAGCACCTTGGACAGCAGCTTGCCAACCTCCGCGGTCTTCCAGGCCGCGCCCTGCTCGTAGCTGGGCACCAGCGCCGGCATCAGACCGGCATTGGTCTCGGCCACCTCGCCGCCGGCGTAGGACAGCGGCACCAGGCTCATGTCTAGCGCGCCCTTGCGCATGGCCGAGAACTGGGCGTTGGTCTTCATCAGCGACGAGCCCGGATAGACCGCCGCCTTGAGCGCACCGCCCGAGCGCTTCTCCACCTCGGCGGCGAAGCGGCGGCACAGCCGGTCGCGGAAGTCGCCTTCGGTCAGCGTGCCGCTGGGGAACTGGTGGGAGATCTTCAGCGCGCTCGCTTGAGCGTGCGCGGTGGGCAGCCAGACGGCTGCGGCAGTGCCGGCGGCGGCACTCATCAACTGGCGTCGAGTCAGGGTCATGCTTGTCTCCAGGTCCGCCATGGGTGGCGGTATGCGGGCGGAGTGTCAAAGCGGTACCCGACGCGATCAATCAACCAGACGTTGCGACCTTTACCTCCGACGGAAGAATCGCGGGCTAACCCTGAGGCCCCAACGGCCCTGGGCAGAGAGGGCGCTCCACCTGACACCTGCGGTCAAGGTCCGGCTCACATCCCACTTGACCTTGCCACAGGGGCAAGGTTCAGCATCCTCGCCAGCTCGTCACCCTGGCATGGACGAGCCCGGATCCCGCACGAACACCCAGTCCCGAGACCCTCACGGTCTCCGAAGGAGAGCCTCTTGAAGACATCGCATCTGTTGACGCTGGCCGCGTTGATCGCCGCCGCCCCCGCCGCTTTCGCCCATGGCAACGAAGACCACGCCACGCCGCGCAAGTTCGATCCCGCCCAGGTCGAGGTCACCGACATCGGCCAGGAGGGCGATCCGAAGAAGGTCACGCGCACCATCCAGGTCGACATGGCCGACACCATGCGCTTCACGCCGGCGAATCTCGCCGTCAAACGCGGCGAGACCGTCCGGTTCGTGATCCGCAACGGGGGCCAGGTGTTGCACGAGATGGTCCTCGGCACCAGCCAGGCCCTGGCCGAGCATGCGGCGCTGATGCGGAAGTTCCCCGGCATGGAGCACGCCGACGCGAACATGGCTCACGTCAAACCCGGCACGAGCGGCGAGATCGTCTGGCAGTTCACCAAGGCCGGCGAATTCCAGTTCGCCTGCCTCCTGCCGGGGCACTTCGAAGCGGGGATGGTCGGCCAGCTGGTCGTGAAATGAGCCGACACGGCTCAGCGGACGAGGAGCTCCTCGTCCACCCAGCGCCGGAGCAGCGTGCCCAGCTCGGCGACGACATTCAGACCGGATGACGTTTCGGCCAGGTCCGCACACGTCTCGGCGAAGGTGCGGCCCGCGGCCAGCGCGTCCAGCGCCTGCGCCTCGAGCGGGCCCAGGCTTCTGAAATGCGGCGAATGGCCGCGCCGCCAGATCAGCAGGTCCAGCGGCGCCGTCAGCCGCTGCGCAGTCGGCGGCGTCTCGTCGCCATCGAGCGCCTGCCACAGCGCCAGCGTGTTGGAGGACTGCTTCAGGCGCGCGTAGCTGGGCGGCAGCCGGAGTCGCAGCTCGGCCCAATCCTCGGGCGCCAGCGATGCCAGGTCGGTCATCGTCAGCGTTGGCGCGTCGGCGGCGTCAAAGGCGCTTCGCAACGACCAGTCCAATGCGGCCAGTTCGGCGATCTCGCCATCGTCCGGCCATCGCTGCGACAGCCAACGGGCGAAGTCCGCGCCGTACCAGCGCAGACTGAAATGCTGCGAGCCGTGGACCTCGACGAACGCCAGCGCCTCGCGCTCGAACCAGTCGCCGCCGAGGTATCGCCGCGTGTGCCCATAGCTGTCCGCCAGCGTCTCGTGCAGGCGCGCTCGATAGGCATGGTGGTAGATGGACAGGCGTCGCTCCCCGGCGATACCGGGGCCACGGCGCAGCTGGGTGTCGATCAGACTCGGTTGCCCGATCAGGTAGGCCTGCAGCGACTGCTGCAGGTCCAGGAGTTGAAGGGACTGAAGGAGTGGCTCGACGGCGTTCATGCGGCCTTCCTCGCGGCGTCACCGGGCCAGAGGGTCGCGGTGATCACGCGGGCCTGATCGAGTTCCGCCAGCAGTTCCGAGAGCGGTGGAATGTGGTCGTCCCGTTCGATCATCGTCGCCACCGGACCGAATCGTCGGAGCGCCTCGGCATACAGCTGCCAGACCGGCTCGGCCACCGGCTGGTCGTGCGTGTCGATCAGATGGTCGCCGTGGTCGCTGTGGCCGGCGACGTGGATCTGCTGCACGCGCCCGGCGGGCAAGGCGTCGAGGTAGGCGAGCGCATCGAAGCCGTGGTTCACGGCGCTCACATGGATGTTGTTCACATCGACCAGCAACAGGCAGTCGGCACGTCGCGCGACCTCGGCCACGAACTGCGCCTCGGTGAGGCTGGAGTCCGCGTAGTCGAGATAGCTGGAGACGTTCTCCACCACCAGCCGGCGGCCGAGCGCGTCCTGCGCCTGACCGATGTTGCGCACCACCACCCGCAGGGCCTCGTCCGTGTAGGGCAAGGGCAGCAGGTCGTGCAGGTTGCGGCCGTGGACGCCCGTCCAGCACAGGTGATCGGAGACCCAGAGCGGCTCGACGCGACGGGCCAGCGCCGCCAGCTGCCGCAGATAGTCGGCATCCAGACCGGCCACGGCGCCCAGGTTCATCGAGACGCCATGCATCACCATCGGATACTTCGCGCGGATGCCGTCCAGCATCGCCAGCGGCTTGCCGCCGGGCACGAGGTAGTTCTCCGAGATCACTTCCAGCCAGTCGACCGCCTGGGGCCGATCGAGGAAGTCTCGATAGTGCGTGCTGCGCAGCCCCAGGCCGAAGCCCGGGCTCGGCTGCGCGACGCGCGATGCGGTGCCGGGCCTCACGGGATCACTTCTTCGCGGACAGGTCGCCGATCGTGCCGCCGGCGCTCAGGCACGACGCCGCGCTCATGCCCTTGAAGCTGTGGCCCTTGCACTCGTTCTGGCCCTTGCAGGCGTTTTCCGTGGTCTTGCAGTCCGCGTTGCCCTTGCACTCGTGCACGCCGTAGCAATGCACCTTGTCGCTGGCGGCCACGGCCAGGCCGCTGCTGCCCTGGGGCGCGGGCGCCGCCTGGACGGACAGGGCGAACATGGCGGCGGCAGCGGCCATTGCGGCGGATTGGGTCTTGCTGATCATGGGGGCACTCCGAAAGAAGGTTCAGGTTGATGAAACGGAGCGCTCCTGCGCGTTCCGCACCCTTCTATTCGTGGCCGCCGCCCCAGAGGTTACAGCGCCCGGAAAATTTTCTTTCGTCCGAGGCCCAATGACAAAGCCGCCCGAAGGCGGCTTTGCGACAGGACCTCTGTCGAAGGGCGTGCCCCGGAGGGTTCCGGGGCGCGCCTGTTCAAGCGCTTACTTCAGCGTGTAGCTCTGCTGGGCCGTGTCGTACGCACCGTTGCGCGCCGGGTCCCAGTACGTGAAGCTGAAGCGCACGACGTCGCCCTTCTTCAGACCTGACACCGTGAACGCATTGCCGCTGCCCTCCTTGAGCATGCGCACGTTCAGCTGACCGCCGCCGTTGATCGTGTAGTGCACGTCGGCCCAGGTGCCCGTCGCCTGCGAGAACTTCACCGAGGTCGCCGTCGGCTGGCTGATGCCATCCGGCGTGGTCGGCGTGGTGGGCGGGTTCGGATCGGTCGGCGTCGTCGTGCCCGTGTCCCAGTACACGTCGTCGATCGCGAACTGGAAGGCCTGCGTCGGCAGCTTGGTGTTGTCGCCCGAGAACATGAAGATGTCCGCGATCGACTGCAGCGCGACCTTCGGTCCGATCAGCGTCGAGATCGGCACCGTCGCCGTCGCCCACTCGCCGTTGCGCACCAGGCCGAAGGCCGTCGTGTTCGCCGGGAAGTTGACCCAGTTCTGGTTGGTGTAGGTATCGCCGATGCCGATGTTGAACGACACGTTCGCCGGGATCTTGATCTTGAACTTCAGGTTCCCGTTGCGATAGTTCGTCAGGTCACGCAGCTGACGCGCCTGGATGCCGCCGCCGAACCACTGCCCCGGCGTGTTGTAGCTCCACGCGATGACGTTGGTGCCCTCGGCCGGCTGGATGTTGCCCGCACCGGTCGATGCACCGTTCCACAGGAAGATGTCCGACGTGCTGCCGGCCTGCAGCTTGTTGGTGATCGCCGTGTTGTCCGTGAACACGCCGAACTTGCCCGCCGCTTCCGGCACGGTCTGGTTGCCCAGCTTCACCTCGCCCTTGCCGTCGAGCTCGTACACGCGGACGTAGTCCACGTACATCGTGCCCGGCAGCGGCGCCGTCACCTGCGAGGGGTTCGCCGCGTCGGTGAAGTTGCCGCCGACCGCCAGGTTCAGCAGGAAGTAGTACGGCGCGCGCAGGGCCTCCGTGTTCACCGGTAGCGGCTGGTCGTACATGTCGTGCTCGCCGTCGTCGTCGACGACGGTGAAACGCATCTGGCT
>NZ_DASVNZ010000310.1:0-19638 GCF_036486225.1 Roseateles sp.
GCAGCTCGACCGCGCCGCGCAACGCCGGCAGCTGCGCGGCGCTGGTCGGCGGCGCCTCGGTGCGCGTGTTCAGGATGTCACCCAGCCGCGCCATCGACAGCCCGGTCTGCTGGAAGTCGGTCCACAGATTGGCCATGCGCATCACCGGCTGCGCGACGTGCTGCGCGAACATGTTGAAGGCAACGAACTGGCCCACCGTCAGCGCACCGTCCATCACTTCCTGCGCGCCCCACCACAGCGTGGCGGCCTGCGTCAGCTTGCCGACCAGGCCGACGCCCTCGTGGCCCCAGGCCGCCAGGTTCTGCGTGCGGAAGCTGGCCGACACGTAGGCCGCCAGCTGCTTGTCCCAGCGGCGCGCGAAGGTAGGTTCCAGCGCGCCCGCCTTCACGGTCTGGATCGCGGTGACGGACTCGACCAGCATGGCCTGGTTCTCGGCGCCGCGCGCGAACTTCTCGTCGAGACGGCGCCGCAGCACCGGCACGATCAGCACGCTCAGCAGCACGTAGCCGGGCAGGCCCGCCAGCACGATCAGCGTCAAGGGCACGCTGTAGAGGAACATCACGGCGATGAAGACCAGCGAGAAGAACAGGTCCAGTATCACCGTCAGCGCCTGCCCGGTCAGGAAGGCGCGGATGTGCTCCAGCTCGCGCACGCGGGCGACCGAATCGCCGACGCGCCGCGCCTGGAAGTAGGCCAGCGGCAGCGCGGCCAGATGGCGGAACAGGCGCGCGCCGAGTTCCACGTCGATGCGGCTGGTCGTGTGGCTGAGGATGTAGTGACGCAGGCCGGAGAGCAGGCTCTCGAACAGCATCACCACGACCAGGCCCACGACGATCACGTGCAGCGTCGACAGGCCGTTGTGCACCAGGACCTTGTCCATCACGACCTGGAAGAACAGCGGGTGCGCCAGCGCGAAGCCTTGCAGCACGAAGGAGATCAGCAGCACCTCGCCGAGCAGGCGCCGGTGTTTCACCAGCGCGGGGATGAACCACGAGAAATCGAAGTGGGCCATCTGGCCGACCAGGCTGGCGCGGCTGGCCACGAGCATCAGCTCGCCGTTCCAGCGCGCCAGCAGCGCGTCGAGCGTGAGCTTGGCGGGCCGGCCCTCGTCGGTGGCGGGGTCGGCGATCAGCGCCTCCCGGGTGTTGAAGCGGCCGAGCACCACCGGCCGCACCGGCGCCTCGGGCGGGTCGCCGTCGCCGCGCAGCCAGACCACCGCCGGCAACGGGACACGCGCCAGGCGGGTGGCGTCGGCGTTCAGGCGGCGCGCCTTGAGACCGAGCAGCCGCGCGGCGCGCAGCAGGTCGTCGGCGTCGACGGGATCGTTCGGGCCGAGGCCGAGCTGGTGCGCCAGCGCCTCGGGTTCGGCGGCGACTTCGTGGAAGGCCGCGATCAGGCAGAGCGCCGCGAACGGGGAGACGCGGGGCGGTTCGTGTGCGGAGGATGGAAGCAGAGGCGGGGCGGAGGGGTCGGCCATGGAGACTCGCGGCTCGGGGAAAGCCGCGTGAGTGTCCTGCGCGGGCCGATGCGTCGCGCCCTCGTTGATTTCCCGCCGCGCCTTCCCGCCTCGACCGATCCGACCCGCGATGCCGTTCAGGCGGCCTGGGGCGCCAGCATCGCCGAGGCCACCTCCCGTCGCGGCATGGCCTGGGACGCTGCGGGAGGCGAGGCGGCGGCTCCCGACGTCGCCATCGCCTGGGAGAGCAGCGATGCCTGCGTGACGGGCCCAGAGGTGGTCGGGCCTGTCAACACCCGGGTCAGCGGCAGGGAGGAGCGCCACGTGGGTGTCGTGCCAGACAGGTCGAACGGCACATGGTCGTCGCCGAGCGGCTCCGTTTCGTAGATGCCCTGGGCCCGCAGGATCCCGACGTCGACCAGCCGCTGAAGCTGCGGGGCTGCGCGCGCAAGCACGCGCGCTTCCCCGATCTCGCGCGGCGAGTCATGGCCGTCGGCGGGCACGTACAGGGTCTTGTCGCGCTGCACCTCGCTGAGCGTCTGCAGGGTGAGCGCGAACGGCATCGCGGCCTCGGCAGCCTGCTCCTCCCCGAGTCGACCGACCGACAGGGTGAGCACCTTCTCGTACAGGCCTTGCGCCGCCTCGATGAGGACGCTCAAGTCGGGCGCCAGGCGTACGGCGTCGCGCAGCGCAGCCCGGTCTCCGCAGATGGCGCGGACCAGCAGTCCGGAGAAGGACGACGAGGCTTCGGGCGACATCCACGGGCTCACGGATCGCTGGATATCGTCGCGCAGGGGGGCGAGATCCGCGGCAACGAGCGCGCTCCCGCCCCAGGTGTCGTAGGGCAGATGGTCGATGAGCACCAGCGCCCGCTCGGTGTCCGAGACGCCGTTGCTGACGATGTCCAGGATCTTGCTCGTGGCCACTCCCAGACCGTGCAACCGGGGGATCCACAGTGTCGCAGCATGGTCCAGAGGGGGGCGCGGGTCGCTCCTGGCCCAGGCGGCCGCGAGCGGTGCATCCTTCATCACCGTGGATTGGAACTGCAGGAATCGATCGATCTCATCGGGGCTCCGCATGCCTGCGTCCAGGATCTCCTCGATGCGATCCGGCGTCATGCCAAGGCTCAGCAGGTACAGGCCGGGTTCCCTGAACACCGCGGGCAGGGGGGCTTCGGTGGTCCATTGACGGGATTCCTCGCGCTGCCGCCAAACCAGGATGCCATGCCTGGGTCGTGTCTCGGAGAGAACCGTCACCTTCAGCAACCCGGCGTCGCGCACCGCCTGGATCTGGCGGGCACTCCTGTCGCGCATGACCAGCACGATCTGAGCGATCTCGTCGCGCGCCTGCTGCGGCAGGTGGAACTCGTAAGGCACGTCCAACGCCGCCGCGACGAGGATGTCCGCCATTCCTTCGGGGGCGACGCTCACGCGGGCGTCGTAGCGCTTCAGGAGGCCGTCGCGGCCTTTCCGCCACCCGTCGATGACGGTCTTCATGGTCTTGCCGACCAGCAGCATGGCCTCCCTCCCGGCCTCCGCGGAATCCTTGGAGGAATCCTTGGCGGAATACCGGTGAAGCAGCCCGGCCGCCAGCTTGAGCGCGAGCGGCAACGCGTCCGGTTCGCAGGCGACGGATCGGAGAATGAGATCGGCCAGATCCTCCAGATGGGGGGCCGCCGGCAGCTCGGCGTCCTTGAAGATGGCCGCCATCAAGCGCTTTTTCACGTCGAGGCGGCGGCGTGCCAACGCGTCCATCGGGAATCGATCGAGGCCCCACTTGTCGTAGCCGAGTCCCTCGATCAGCGTCAGGGCCTTGTGCAGGGGACCCGCCGTGGCGTCGGCGGATCCGGGCAGATCCATGTCCAGGATCGGGCCGACCTTCAGCACACCGGTCATGCCGAGCTGGGACAGGTGGCGGCTGACGCCGTCGACCGCAGCGCGCAAGGACTCGCCGCTGGGGAAGTGCCCCGTCGGGCGAGCCAGCGTCAAGGCGAGCCCGGATGTCCGGGCCGTCACGGCCAGGAGTTGCAGGAGCGCAGGCGTCGAGGCCTGGATGGCTGGTTGCTCGTCCCCGTCAAGCACAAGTCGGCGATGGAGGGCTTTGACCAGATGGATGAACGCGTCCGCCGCCAGGAGGAACGGCGCATCGAACCTGGCCGTCGGCATCGCTGTGCCGTCCGACGGCGGCGACAGAAGTTCGTTCAGCCGCGGCGCGTCGAGATGGATGGGGCGCGAGGCCGCCCGCTGTCCGCCAAGCGTGCGGCCGCGCCAGCCCGGCAGATGGAGCGCCCTGGCCAGCGCCCGGGTGTCTCCCGTCGCGGCGTCCAGCACCGCCTGGACGAGTGCGGCGTCGTGGCCGGCCGGCAGGTCGACGAGGTTCGCGCCTTGGCCGAGCCGCCAGGATGACAACGCGTCGTGCAAGACGGGGGCCATCGTGCCCCTGTCGATCACCGCCATGCTGGCCGGGCGCGGCCAGGAATCGGCGAGCAGGTGGGCGAGCGACCCCGCCGACCATCCCTGCCTCGCTTCGCGCAGCAGGACCGCCGGCGCAACGAACGGCCGGAGCCGGTCGAGGTCGCTCCAGGTCGCCTCGGTCAGGGCGGGCTGTTCCACGATGTCCTCGGCGAGGAGCCCGGCCGGCATCTCTCCCAGACGCCGCCTGATCTCCACGGCACGCGCGACGGCGGCCTCGGTCACGACGCCCCGGGCCATCAGCGCATCGCTGTCCTCACGGCTGTAGCCGGCGGCCATCAGCCGCGTGATCATCGGACTCAAGCCCGCCTCGGTGGTGGTGAAGCTCACCTCGTTGAACCAGGAGTCGGCGGCGATGCAGCCGTCGAACGGATCGACGGCGCTCAATCGATAGCTCCGATACGGCACACCGCCGGTGTCGACGCGCAAGAAGTGCCGACGTGTTCCCTTGAGCACATGATCCTCGCGGGAAACATCGAGCCACCGGGCCCGATCCGTCAGCGCCTGAAGCTTCCAGAGTCCGAGCGACCAGTCGACGTTCCTGCTGTCGAGCGGACCCGGCGTATAGCGGAGTTCGACGCCGTCGAGCGCGACAGCGTGCGCAAAGTCGAACTGGAGGAACTGAGGCGTCCGGCCCGAAAATCCGTCCACGGGCCGCCAGGCCGTGGCCTCGCCCGCCGCGTAGGCACCGTCCACGAGGTTGTCCAGCGTGCTGCGCCCGAACCCCTCCGGACCGGGGAGCGTCGACTTCCGCGTCTCGATCAGCTTGGCTTCCTTGAGGTGGCTCAAGGCAGACAGTGGCGGACTCTTGCGCTTCACGTAGCTGGCCTTGCCATTCGCCAGACTCTCCTCAAGTGCCTTCCTGTCTTTCTCTTTCATGTTCCGGCTGATCTTCAACTTCCAGTACTGGTCGGCATGCTTTTCTTCGTATTCCTCCTCCAGGTCCATCCGCGCCAGTTCCCAATCCAGCTTGGCCTTCTCCGTGTCCGGGGACTGCCCCCACTGATCGAGCACCTCGCCCGGCACCAGGTCATAGGTCCTTCCGGGGACCGCCTCCGTGTCCTGCGTCATGAAGCCGTTCCCGTCGCCGTCAAGGGCGAGGTATTTCGAGAGCTCGTTGCGAAAGAC
The DNA here is from genome assembly GCF_036486225.1 of Roseateles sp. Lineage (GTDB taxonomy): Bacteria > Pseudomonadota > Gammaproteobacteria > Burkholderiales > Burkholderiaceae_C > Roseateles. The sequence continues at coordinate 5,056 of NZ_DASVNZ010000310.1, forward strand.
CTTCGACGCCGGCTGGCGCAGATCCGGCGAGACGCCGACATCGATCAGCCACCGGCGATCGCCGTCCTCGTACCGCAGCCGGTGGGCATTGCCGATCACGAGGTCCTGCACCGGGACCTTCGCACGGTGCAGCCGCGCGAGCACGCCGTGGTCGACGACGCCTGCGCGTTGCATGCCGTCGATCCAGGCCTCGTCCAGCGTCCCCAGCGCGACCATCGCCGTCGCCAGCGCTGTCGCCACGTCAGCCGGCCGACCCCGGATCCGCAGGACCAGGTCGAGCAAGGCCGCGGTGTGCGCGGTCGGGACGAGCGCTCCTTCAGGCCCGGCGCCCAGAAGTCGGGCGAATTCATCCAGCTGGTCGAGGGCCTGTGGCCTGTCCAGGGCATTGCCCGGCCGGGCGCGCATCCATGCTTCCAAGGGTCGGATCGCTTCCAGCGGCAGATCGAAGGACAGCACCCGCTCCGCATAGGCCCAGGGCACGCCATCGGCGGCGAGGTGCCTCAGCAGCGCGCCGTGCCGCTCCGGCGACAGCGCAATGCCGACGTCGCTCGCGGCGTAGGCGTCCAGGAAGTTGGCGGGAGGCGTCACGCCCGCCGCTGAGGCCACATGAAGCAGATCGCGCAGGCGCCGGAGGTGGGCGGGGCGCGTGGACCGGATCGCTCCGGCGATGGGAGCGGGCAGCCCCATCAGTTGCAGGTAGAGCCGCACGGCGGCCGGATCGCAATCACCCGCACCGTCGTCCGTGCCGTTGAAGAGGATCCGGGCGACCCGCGAGACCTGCTTCACCTGCGTCTCGTCGACGATTCCCCGGGCCTGCAGCAGCGCGAGCATCGCTGCCGGCGCGCCCAGGGCCTGATAACGCCGCCAGGTGTCCCCCAGTCCGTCCGGCAGGAGCGGGTGGAGCCAGTCGCCGCTCGGGAACGCCGCATAGGGCGCGGTCTGCCACGACAGCGGGTCGATCTCGAACTGTCCGAAGCGCCGGTAGTAGTCCAGGACGTAGACCTTGGACGTGACGCTGTCGTGGTCGTGGTCGTGGTCGTGGTCGTCGTCGTTGTCGTTGTCGTCAATGGCGGCGCCGGCGCCAGCGCCGGAGGAGAGCAGGAGGGAGGCGCCATCCTTGAGGAAGCTGGCGTCCCGCCCCAGCGCCACCTTGCGCGTGAGCGTGCCGTCCACGAAACGGGATCGAGGCATCCAGGCTGCTCCGGGCGTGGCCAGGACGAGATGGCGTCCCGGCACGAATCCGGGCACGCTGCCGTCGGCAGGATCGTCGCCGTACATCATGAGGCCGCTGTCGAGGATCACCGGCAGCGCGTAGCGTCCGCCCTGGCCCTGGCCCTGGCCCTGGCCCTGGCGCCGGGGCAGTGTCAGCGACAGATGGCGTGCCGTGAGATCCACGGCATGGCCTCGGAGCGTGATGCTGCCGCTGCCCGTGTCGACGATCAGATCGTCACCTTCGCGACGGAACCGCAGGAGGGCGGGATCGATGTCGAGTTCCAGGAAGTCGCGAGCGCCATCGATGGCGGTGTTGTCGATCACGATCGAGCGGCCCGCCGGGATCCGGTAGGTGTCGCTGCCTTCGCCGCCGGACAGCAGGAGGGCGTCCGGAAGCGATCCGGCATCGAGCACGTCCGCGTCGCCACTGCCCGACGCGCGACCGGCGGCCGGGGCCGCCGCGATCGACGGCGTCTCGGACATCCCCGCCTGCGGGGGCGACGCCACCGCTCCATCGCGGACGACTCGCATCGGTCCTTCGTCCGGGTCATCGGGCCGGGGCCGGTGAAGCAGCACGGCACCCCCCGTCTTCGCGTCGGCGCGGGCCCACAGCAAGGAGCGACCGAGGGAGTCACCGCTGGCCGAGGCGGCACCGCTCGTGAGCGTCAGCCGCAGGGGCGTGTAGCCGGGCGCGGCATCCCCGGGCGGGATCTCCTCGATCAGCAGATGGGCGCCATCCCGGCGGTAACGCAGCCTGGCCACGACCACGTCCAGCACGATGTCCAGCGGTATCGCGCTGCGTGGCGCCGTCCGGAATGCGCCCGCGCCGGCCATGAGGTGATATCGCGTGGAGGCCTGTGTGCCGCCCAGCGTCCGACGGAAGCCGACGGTGTCCGCGGCGAGGACGATCTGATGGTCGATCGACGTCGAGGGACGGACCTGGTCGCTCAGGCCGCGCGGATCAGCCAAGGTCATCGGCGTGCCGAGCGCGTCGACGATGACCAGCGACGGTTCGCTGTCCCGGCCCGCCGAGCGCGTGAAGAACCCTGACAGTGTCAAGGCGTCCGCGCCGCACCGCAGCGACAGATCGTCACCGGTGCGTCCCATCGACAGCGCCTCGTGCAGCACGTCGACCTTGAGCATCAGGTGGGTGGGCGTGGCCGCAGCGAGTTCGACCGCCGTCGTCACCCCGCGGTTCCAGACCAGCGCGTCGTCCGACGTGCTGCGTATGCGCACCCCCGTGTGCAGGACATAGGTGTTGCGGCCACCGCCACCGGCGATGACGCCGGTGCTCGCCGCCACATCGAAGTACTGGTCGCCGTCCCCGCCCTGCAGGTCGACCGACAGGGCGTTGCGGACGGTGAACTTTTCCACCTGGTACAGCTCCGAGCCCATGGTCCTCGCAAGCGCCGGCGAGTCGCCCATGCCGAGCTTCCATCCCTGTGTCGGGCGTGGAAGGAGGACAAGGTGTCGGCCGGAAGCATCGATCACGACCTCGTCGACGCCGTCGCCGCCGAAGATCTCGACCCGGCTATGGCCATCCAGCAGGAAACGGTCGGCGTCGGCGCCTGCGCTGACCTGGTAGCGGTGCGTGCTGCCCTGGAGTTCGAACAGGTGACCGCCGCGGGCATCCGTGGCGGGGTGCGGTATCCAGTGCGCTTCGGACAAGCCGATCCAGGCCGTCGCGACCGGTCCGGACGAGGCGCCCGGGTCACGTCGCGTTTCCTTGAAGCCCAGCGTCCGGGGTCGGCGATCCTGCAGGACGAAGCTGTAAGGGGGATCCTGGTCCGGGACCCGGAAGGTCGCATGGGCGACCTCGAACTTCAAGTCAGGCGACCGGATCGAGCCGTAGCCCACCTTCGCCAGCTGGTCGGCCCGGAACTCGACATGTTCCGCCCAGCCTTGGCGGCGTGACTGCGCGCGCGCCGCAGCAGCCTCCGCGGCGCCTTTCTCGACTTCCGCGCGCTGGAACATGGCGGGTTGGAAACCCATGATCTTGAGCAAGGTCGCGCCGACCACGTCCCCCTGATCCGATGCGCGCAGGAAATCGCCGTACTCCTCGGCCCACTGGAAGGCGTTGACGCTGCCGGTGAGGATCCAGCTGGCGATCCCGACGGGCAGCGCGCTCGAGCCCAGCACGCCGGCCAGCGTCCCGAGCGTGCCCGACAGTGCGCCGGGCACCAGGGCGGCGCCGATGGCCGTCCCCGTGGCGGCCAGGCTGTGGACCGTGAAGGCGACGGTCATGGTCGTGTTGGCGACCAGGCTCTTGTACTGGTAGCTGTCGGTGCTCAATCCGCCCTTGTGGAACTCCTCCCATTGCTTGCCGATCAAGTAGAGCGCGATGCCCGACATGATGATGTCGGTGGCGCCGGCTTTCATCATGGTGGCGACGGTCCTCGTCACGAAATTGCGGGCGACCGGGCCTAAAGCCAGCAGCTTCTCGCCGATCTTCGCGATCGCCGGCGTGATCACGATGCTGCCCGTCTGCACGACGGACAGCCCTCGCGTGGTCGCGTCCATCCACTTCCAGCCCTCCCTCAGCTGCCAGGCGCCGATCAGCGTGTTCATCACGCCGAAGCCGTGGTTGCCCGCGGTCTGCAGGTCGATGCCGCGCAGGCGTGCCAGGAGGGCGGCCCTGACCGCACGCGCGTGGTTGATGAACCGACGGACGACCCCGCGGCCGTGCGATGCGGACAGGCGCGCGAAGACCGGCTCGGGAAGCGAGAGCAGCGCGGTAGCGGCGCGCGTCGCGGACGCGTCGGCGTCCCCGGCGACGAGTCGGGTCACCTGCGCTTCGTCCAACCGGGCGACACCGTTGCCGTCGAGGGTCACCAGGCCCTGCTCGCGCAGGTCCGCCAGGGCGTTCTCCTGCGTGATCGCCGAGATGCCCCAGGGGTCCTGGATGCCCGGCGCCCCATCGAGGGCGATGCCTGCCATCACACGCTCCAACGGCGCGTGGGGCGAGGCATCGGAAGCGACGGGCAACGCCTTGATCGCGTCGATGTCGAGGCCGTCGAAGAAGGCGAGGGTGTCCTGCGAGAGCTCCCCGAGGATGCTGCTCATCAAGCTGCCGGAGGCGGTGGTTTCCGGCGCGGGCCGCAGCGCGGCGAGCCGGAGCTCCTCGCTGTTGGCATGTCCGCGGGCGTCCACGGGAACGGCCGCGAGACGGGTCGCCAGGGCCATGGCGCGCGCCGAGGCGACGCCATGGAAAGGCGATGCCGGCAGATCCGCCGAAGCTCTTGCGCGCAACCATGCCGCCAGTCCGTCGAGCCGGAGCGCGGCGTTCCGTTCGGCCGGCAGCAGCGGCAGCATCTGCTCGAACAGCGTCGGCGCCAGCGTCAGTCGTCCGGCGAGATCCGAGGCAGGATCGATCGCGGCCAGTCGCGCCGCGGTCAAGGGTTCGCCGTCGATCCGGGCGCCGAGCGCGTGGAGGAACTGCGCGGACAGCTCCCGGCCTTGAAGCGTCACGACGCGTCCGGCCAGCGATGCGTCGAGCAGCGCGTGTGTCGACCCGTCGTCGCGCAGGTGCTGCGGCTGCTCCTCGACCGCGCGCGCGAGATCGTCCGCGAGCTGGTGCACTTCGACGGGATCGCCCGCCACGCGGCGCATCCGCGCTTCGTCGACCTGGCCGTCGGCGCCGGTGAAGAGCTCGATCAACGGTGTCGGCACCGTGCCGCCGAGGACGCTGTCGAACATCAGGCGGAGCTCGTCGGCCGGTCTCGCCCACGACCTGGACGAGGCCACGTCCGGATCCGCGTAGCGGTCGACGATGTAGACGGCACCGGTCTCCCGGTCCAGCGTCAGCAACATCGTGTCCTGGGGCATGCGATGTCGCAGGACGGCCCGGCCCTCCGGATCCAGGCGGCTGGTCATCTTCATGATCCGCGTCGAGCCGTCGCCGGAATCGAGCTCGGCGACGTGGACATGCCCGGTCCTGGCCGTCACGTCGGCGTCGGCCGTCCATCCTGGCTTCGCCAGCCCTTTGAGGAAGTCGACCGCGAAGGGGGACGCCAGCGACGGCGCCTGAAGGTCGCAGGAGACCAGGCTGACGCGGCGCAGCGTCGGCATGAGGCCGGTGTCGCGATTGAACAGTCGGGTGCGCAGCGCCGTCGACAGGGACCCGGGGCCCCATCCGCTCAAGTGCTGGAACTCTCTCGACGACATGCCCGAATGGCCGATCACGAGGATGTCCACGTCGGTGGTGGTCCCTGCAGCCTGGTACAGCCGCTCCCCGACCACCGTGGTGATGCGGGGACCCTCGACCACGCCGAGCACGCCCGGGGGGTCTTCCATCTGCAGCCAGACCGCGTTGTCCGCGTGCTTGCGCGCCAACAACCAGGCGGCGACGGTGCTGTCGCGATCGCCGTCCAGCTGGACGATCAGCTTCAGCTTCCGGGGGGGGGCTCCGGTGACGGCAGGCTCCGGCAGACGCGAGAGTCCGAAGGCCTCCGGATCGGACGTCAAGGGCGTCCGTCGGGGCGCGCGGTGAAGCGCGCGCAGCGCCGAGGACACGGCATCGCGGTCGACGCCCCAGGCGGCGCCCCCGATGCCCTCGCCGGCGGCCGGCGCGCCGTCGCGTCGCCAGGCGACCACCTGATCGTTGACGCTGAACTCGCCGTTGAGCAGGCTCATGCGTCGGGGCAACTCGCCCAGCGCCTGCGGCAGCTCGGCGGGCGCGTCGGGAGAGGCCTGCAGGAAGCTGATGATCAGGGCCTCGGCGGTGCGGATGTCGGCATCCTGCCGGACCATCGCGGCCCTCGGGGTCGCGTCGTCCGATCCGTAGGTGTCCAACGGATCGATGGACACAGTCGTCTCGGTCGCGGTGTGCTCATGCCTCAGCCGGATCACCCCTTGCGCGCGATCGAGCGACTGACGGACCTGCGGCGCACGATCCAGCAGTGCCGCGAACGGAGCATCGTCGGCCAGCAGGTCGACGGCGTCGAGGGAGGTGCCAGGCGTGAACACGATCTTGCGGAAATCCTCGATCCGATCGGCGAGTCTTTGCAACGCACGGCGGTGGATCTCCATCGCGCTGCTGAGGTATTCGCTCTCCGCCGGCCCGAGATCGGCGAACAGCGCCGCGAAATCGTCCGCATCGACCGCGTCTCGACGCAAGGGGGGAACGGTGCGGGCGTCCAGGACCTCCCGCTGGAACGAGTCGTAGGTCCACGCCGGCGCGTTATGGCGTTGCATCCGCAGGAGCCTGTCGCCGAGGTCATTGATCAGCGCACGGACGGCACCGTGGACCTGGCCGTCACGGGGTTGCCCCGGCCTCTCCGGCGGGTCGGGCAAGCGCACAAACTGATCGAGCGCTTCGTCGAACGGGATCTCCAGCGCATGGATCATCAGTCCCAGACCGTCCCTGGACCGGGATCCCCAGTCGCTGGGCCGACCTGCCCGTTCGAACCGACCCACGTGAGGCAGCCCGGCCGCGACCAGGGGCCCGGTCAGCGGGGCGACCCGCACCGAGACGCCGCGGTGGGGCGCATGGCCGCTTGTCGGCCCGATCTGAAAGTCCCCGAGGTAGCGCCATCCCTCGGCGAGCGGCCGCGGCGCGGCGCCCGGGGCGTCGATGGACACGGCGCTCAGGGCGCGCAGCGCGCCGATGTCCCGCAGATGGGAGAGCGCCGGAAGGGCGCGGACCAGATCGACGTCCGCCTCTGCCCGCGCGCCCGACGGCAGGCCGGCGCGCGAGAGATCGACGTGCAGCGTTCCGTCCGATGCCGCGGCGCCCAGCGCGCCGATGAACAGGGTGATCCGTCCGGCGGTCCTGGCAGAGGAGGGGCGGAGCGTCTGGCCTGGCTCGAACAGGCTGTCGCGCGCCGCGGAGAGGGCCTCGAGGAACAAATCATTCGTCCCGCTGATCCGGGCCGGGACGCCGTCGAGTCGATTCACGACCGTTCGCGCGAGCTGCCAGTCGTCGGCGCGGGCGAGCCAGTGGCGGGACACCGCGACGGGGGACTCCCCCCGGGCCACCAGGTCGATCGCCGCATAGGCCCGGCGCAGCGGGGTGGCGTCGCCCAAGAGACCTTGCGAGAGATGATCGGCAATGTCCCGCATCACCGCCATCCGTCCGAGGTCGACGTCGCGCGTCTTCACGCGCGCCATCAACAGGGCCATGACCGCGTCGGACATGGTGGTCGTCTGTGACGGCGCGATGGGGGCTTCCTGTCTCAATTGCGCGAACACCTCCAGCACCCGCCGCACGCGCCGGGCCTGGTCGGCGTGTTGGGCGGTCGTCAACAGGGGCACGCGCGACGCGGCGCCTTCCGTATCGCCGACGATGGATCGCGGGCCCTCGTTCTCGATCGGCTGTCCCTGTCCGCCCTCGGGATACTTGTCCCGGCTCTGCACCTCGCCGTTGTCGAGCCAGAACTGCCAGGTGACGCCTGCCGCCCGGCGGACGTCCTGTCCTTCCTGGTCGATCCGGGTAAAGAAATGGTCGTCGTCGCTGCTGGCGCTCGAGGCGGGGTGCAACTGGTGCACCAGCAGGTCCGAGTAGACGGTGGTGCGCATGCCCGGCGCCGCCCAGCCCGCCGTGTCGGCGGCCTGCGCGAAGGCGCGGCCGAAGCTGCCCTCCGCGGTCGGCGTTTCCAGCGCGCAGCTCAGGATGCGGGTCCCCTCGACTTTCGTCGTCACGCCGGGGCGCAAGGCCGCGAGCAATCGCCCGATCGAGGTCGCGATCCGCTCAGGGGTATACGTCGCCAGGCGCGTTGCCTTCGTCACGGGGTCCACCTGGCCGTGACCGCCCAGGATCAGGCGGACGGGGCGCTTTCCGAGGATGACGTCGTTGAGCAGTTCGCGCCCGTGGGTGATGGTCCAGGACCCATCCTCCGCCAGCCGGACCAGGACCACGCCCCGGTCATACTTGCGGGACAGGGCGTGCCCCATCTGATCGATCACCCGGTCGTCCTGCAGGGCGACGTAGATCCGCAGCAGGTCGGGGTCGCGGACGGCGCGCGGGTCGAACTTCGGCAGGAGATCGCGGTCGGGGTGATCCGGCCCGTCGTCCACGGGGCGGTAGTCCTTCCACACCGACGCTGGACGGGGGGCCGACCACGCGGCGTCCCGCGCGCGAGGAACGATGCGCAGGAGCCGGCGCTGGGCGGTGTCGTCGACCGTCCAGCGGCCGGTCCCGTCGTCACGGGCCACCAGGAGCGACCCCGCCTTGAACTCGTCCTGCCCGATGGACAGGGCGGTGGGCCAGTGGCGGACGGGGGTGTCCGCCAACCCGCTCAGGCGCAGCAGCCGCGCCAGGGTCAGGAGTTGCCGGTCCTGACCGGCGCGAAGGTCGGGGGAGGCGTCCGCGGGCAACGGGGAAAAGCGGATCACGGTGTCCAGTTCCCCGGGTGTCCCCGTGGCCACGCGGAGCGTGCCCGCGGCCCGGTCGAGGCGGGACCGCCCGGCGATGCCGACGGCCGCCAGGGCGTCTTCGGCGGACTGCGCGAGCGGCAGGGGGGCGAGATCGGTGAACAGCCGCTGCAGAGGATCGTCACCGGACCAGGACCGCTGTTCATCGATCGGCGTCCACCGCGGATCCGCCCGGTGTGCCGGGTCGCTGCTGGTGAAGCGGATCTCGCCGATCGCCCCCTGGCGCGCCAGTTCGGTCAACGCGCGGTAGGACTGCTTCAAGACGTTGATGTGGGCTTCGCCATCGGGCAACCGGCGCGTAGGGCTTGGCTGGATCCCGTCGAGGTCGATCAGGAAAGGCGTGCGCTTCAGGCCGCTGGTCAGGGCCTCGCGCATCAAGCGCAACCGGGGCGACTGACGCTGGAGATCCGGCGTCGGCGGCGTGTTGGCGTCCACGAACCGGATCATCTCCTCGAGAAAGTCCAGGTAGAGCGCCGTCGACGCACTGATCGTGCGCGATGGACCGGGCGCACCTTCGGTGAAGGGCAACTGGGGGTTGTCGCCGGTGAGGGCGTCGAGGAAGGCCTCGTGGCCGTTCGGGAACCGGCCGTCCAGGATCGCGTCGCGTTGCTGGTCCACGATCCTCAGCATCCTGATATTGCGCAACTGCGGCCACCGCAGGAGGAGGGCGTCGTCCATGAGGCGGCGCCCGGTCGCCGAGTCGCGCCAGCCCGCGTCCGCGGCCCGGCTCCCGACGTCCCCGGCGTCCCCGGGTAGCGGGCGCGTGAGCGTTTCATGGAGGTAGGCGATCAGGCCGCGCTCCGGCACGGGATCGCGGGCCGCGGCGGGGGACCGGCCGTCGTGCCCGTCGCGGGCGGACCCATCGCTGTCGAGGGCCGCCTGCCAGGCGGTGAGATTTCTCCGGTCGATCACGACATCTTCCATCCGGACGGCAGGGGCCGAGCCGCCCGCGCCGTTCGTGCCGTTCGTGGCCGACGTGAAGCCTTCGGTCGTGGCCGACAGCTGCGGACGGTCGAAGGTGGCGAGAAGCCGGCCGACGGTGCCGCGATGGATCGTCCATCGGCCGTCTCCCGTCGCCCGGGCCAGGACGTGGGCGCCGGCCCTGAACTCGCGCGGATCGAGCCACATCGTTTCGGGCCACCGGTCTATCGTTTCCTCCGTCAGGCCGCTGAGCGGGAGCAGCCGGGCCAGCGTGCGCAGCGAGGCGTCCTGCGCGGCGAGGCGGTCGGGCGATCCTTCCGACGGCGGGGCGAAGTGGATCAGGGTCCGGCGACCGTGGGGCCCGTCGTGCGGGACCCAGAGCGTGCCCTGCTCGCGTGACACGAGATACCGCCGTTCGCCGAAGATCGCCCGCAGGGTGTCCTCCGGGGCGGGCGCGGCGGGCGGGTGGGGGAGGTCGGGGATGAGCCGGGGCATCTGATCCACGCGCGACCAGGACCACTGCGGGCCCATCGGCGTCCAGGACGGTTCGGCCCGGCGTGCCGTGTCGCTGCTGATGAAGCGGATCTGGCCGATCGCCCCCTGACGCGACAGTTCCGCCAGGGCGGGATAGCCCTGCTTCAGCGCCTCGATGCGTCCCGACGCCGCGGGCGTCGACGAGGCGAGATCGCGCTGGATCCGATCGATGTCGATCAGGAACGGTGCGTCCCCAAGGCCGCTGGCCATGGCGGCCCGCATCCATCGCAGCGTCGCGGCCTTGCGCCACGGCGCCGACGCGATCTCCGGGTTCGCCTCGATCAGCGCCGCCATCCCGTCCAGGAAGTCGAGATACAGCCGGGTCGACCGCCGGATCGAGCGCGATGGAACGTGCGCCGATCGTGTCGTCTCGTCGATGCGCAGACGATCGATGTCTCCGAACGGACCGGCGGGCAGGGCGGCGATGGCGTCGCCTTGGCCGTCCGCGCGAAACGCAGCGCGGAACGCGGTGCGGCCCTGGCTGAACCCGCCCGTCAGCAGCTCCTCGCCGGCGGCCGTCAGCGCGAGCCGCATGGCGGGCTGCTCGACGACCGGCCAGTCCGCGGCGAGCAGACGGAACAACTGCTCGCGCTTCGCGTTCCAGGCGAGCGCACGCTCGGGTGTCCATGGCGCGGGGCCCCCCTCCGTGACAGCGGGCGTCAGCGCGCGATGGAGAACATCCAGCAGCCCGTACTCGGGGGCCGCGACGCGGCCGTCGCCGACGCCGGGGACGGTCCCGGCCCCGCCCGGCGACCCGACCTCGCCGCCCAGGATCGCGGCGTGCAGGTCGACGATGGCGGGGCTGTCGATGTTCCGGGCGTCGAACACCGTCCGCGCGAGCCGTTCGGCCATGGCCATGGCGCCGGCACGGCCCTGGCCGTGGAACAGCGGCGCCGGATCGCCCTGATCCGACATCCAGTCCGTGACGGCCGCCAGCCGGACCCAGGATCCCGCCTCGTCGGGGAGCTGCCGCAGCACGCGCTGGAACGACTCGGCGTCGAGCGTCAGGCCTCTGTGCGCTTGCAGGATGCCGTCGCGCGGCCTCTCCTGGCCGAGCATCTGCGACAGCCGCATGTCCGGCGACTGCCATTGCTTGACGCGGGCGCCGAGCGAGTCCAGGAACGCGGCCGACATGTCGTGGCCGCGCATCGAGACCACGAGGCCCGCCAGCGACTCACCTGTCCAGCGCGACAACGACCGGGCGTCGACCTGTCCCGGTTCCGCCGTGGCCAGTCGTCGGCGCAGGTCCTGCAGCAACTGGTCCTGCTCCAGCGGATCAGAGGCGACGCGCTGGAGGCGCTCCTCGTCGACCTGGCCGTCGGCGTGCGTGAACAGCGCTCGAAGGACCTCCGGAGGACGCCCGTCGAGCGCGGGATCGTAGATGGCGAGGGACTCCTCGATCGTTGCCAGGAGCCGTTGCGCCTGCGCGACCCCGTCGTCCAGGGCCGTGTCCAGTGCGCCGAGGGTCTCCGCGGTGGGCAACACGATCGGCACGTCGTGCGCGTGCTTGGGCGTCGCCGGCTGCTGCGGCGCGCCCGGCACATGCCGGGTCACGAACGCGCCGTCCGCCGCATGGCGCATCGCGCGGATCGCGCCTTCGCCGAGCGTCCAGCGCTGGGTCAGTCCGTCGGCCTGCGGGTCGTCGACCGGGAAGAGGACCTGGCCCTTGAAGGCGGTGACGTCGTACGCGAGCGCGGGCTGGAATCCGGCGACGAAGTCCGGAACGAAGCGGCTCTGCGGCAGGTCCGCCTCCAGGTCGCAGGCCAGGAGGGTGACCTTGCCGAACACGGGGCGCCCGCTGCCGAGCTGTCGGGAGAGGACCTGCTCGACGCGTGTCGCCAGGGCCGATCCGTCGTAGCCGCTCAAGTGCTGGCGGTTCCCCTGCTGGCTGTTCCCCTGCTGCCCGTTCCCCTGCTGGCTGCCCTGGCCGACGACGACCAGCTTGAGCCGGTCGCCGGCCCAGGTCGTGCCGATCAGCTCGCCGCCTGCCACCACCCGTTCCCTGCCGCGGCGGTCCGCCTGCAGCCACAGCACCCCGCCGCGGGCGCTGGCCCGGCCGGCGTGCCTGAGGCTGGCTTCGAACGCCTGCGGCGAATCATCCATCTGCAGGATCACGCGCTGCATCATCATGCGCGGCTGCTTGCCGGCGCGTCCAGCGGTGGTCACCTGGTCCTTCAGCGCCTGCCAGGCGACCGAGCCCCGCTTCCTGGCGGTCAGTTCGTTGCGCCACCGCGCGAGCGGCCGGTCGAGCAGCGACGTCGCAGACATCGCGCTCGACGACGAGCCGTCAGCGCTGACGTCCGCCATGGCGCCCGAATCACCGTCGAGGGCCGCTTCGGGCACGGGGCGTGGATCGGATGGGGACGGATCGAGGCGACGGGCCAGCAGTTCGCCGGAGCCGGCACGCAGCTCGCCCGCGGCGTAGGTCAGGTGCCGGGGCAGGGTCTCGAGGGTCGAGGGGTGGCCGCGGGCGAAGTCCCGGGTGACCAGCGCATCCACGGTCCGCAGCGCTTCATCCAGGCGCCAGTGGGCTGCGGCGTCGCCTCCGGACGCCGCAGGCAGACGCCAGACGGCGGCGGTGCCGCCCTGGCTCAGGCGGACGACGCCCGTGTCGCGATCCAGTTGCTGCGACACGCCGGGCGCCATCCTTTCCAGCAGCGGCAGGGGCGCGGCGTCGTCCACGGCGGGCATCGTGCCCCGACCGAACACGGCCTGCCGGGCCGGCGTCGCCGCCTCCTCGGCGGCGGCTTGCGCGAAGGCGACCAACCGGTCCGCGTAATCGCGCACCGCCTCGTCGATCCTGCCCTCCAGGTGGATGCCGTCGCGCAGGGCTTGCGCCTGGGACCTGCGTCGACGCCAGGCGGCGGCGCCCATGCCGGCGGAACGGTCGGCCACGGGTTTGCGCGCGAGCGATCTCAGCTCGTCGGCGGTGGTGTCGGCCCAGTCCTCGAGCCGGTTGGCGGCAATCCGACTGGCCATGTCCGGCCAGGTCCGGGAGCCGAGCTCGTCGGCGAAATCCTCCCAGGGTCTCACCAGGCCCTTGCGACCCAGCCGCCCGACCTTCCCGGAGACCGGATCGAAGGCGGCCGTCGGCCAATACTCGGCCATCATGTCCCGCTGCGTCGTCCAGCGCTGACCGTCGAAGGCCCACCCCGCCCCCGAATCGTCGTTGGGCACGCGCGCGGCGGCATGGCGCACGGGACCGATGACGCCGGTGGCCGCCATCAGCCGGAGCTGATCCCGCATCGCCAGCACCAGACCGCAATACCTCGTGGCCGCCGGATCGTTGACGTAGCCGCGATCCAGCGCGGTGCGCATCGATTCGAAGTCCAGGGTGAGCGGGGTGCCATCGGCGGCCGAGGTCAGCAGATCGGCGTAGAAGCCGGCCAAGGTGCGTCCCGGCAGACTGCGGACCATCGCCTGTCCGTCACCCGGCTGATCGGCCAGGAAGGCGCTCGCGCGGTCGACCAGCAGGCGAAAGACCATGGCCGCCTGTCGATGCAGGGGGGCGAGGTCCTGATCGGGTCGCACCGCGCGCAGCATCAGGTCATAGGCCCGGCGCAAGGTGCGGACCGAGTGGTCGAGGATCCCGGCGAGGAGTGTCTCGGACACAGGACGCATCGACAGCGTGCGGCTGTCCCCGACCGCGAATTCTTCGAAGCGGCGGACGCCGAAGGCGTCGACCAGGGTGTCCTTCTCCGCGTCGGTCCAGCCGGCCGGGGCGTGCCAGGATGTCGTGGCCGCCTGGAGCAGCGAGGTGACCACTTCCACGCGACCGGTGCCGTCCACCGGCATCGGCCGCGCCTCCCTCGGAACCGAGGGCGTGTCAAGACCGAAGCGCCATCCCGACGACGTGTCGCGGGCGATGACCTGCCGCTTGTCGGAGAGTTCCGTCGCGGTGAAGGAGAGCCGGGCCGGCAATGCGTCCAGATCGGCCCCGTCGGCGCGCGCGACATGGGCCGAGACGAGCAGGTCGAGCTGGCGCAGCCGACCATCCAGGTCCGACATGCCGCTGCCTGTCGACTCCGGGGGCAGCAGCAGGAGCGCGTAGCCGCGGACCTCCGCGGAGGTCCACGCCAGACGCACGGTGCCGGCCTGTCGGTCCAGGGTCTGGCGCAGTCCGGGGGACAGCGCGGCCAGGGCGCGCAGCGGCCGGGCGTCGTCGATGGGAGCCGGAAGCGGCAGCGCGGGCTGCGCCCGCTCCTGCAGGCCGGCGGCGGGATCGAAGATCCAGCGGGCCCTCAGGTCGCGCATGTCATCGGTCGACACGAACCCGGTCCCTGAAGGCAGCCATTTCGCGTCGGCGTGCGGCGTGCTGGACGCCCACATGACCTCCCCGACCAGGCCCGCGCGGTTCAATTGCCGCAGGCGCTTGTACAGCGTCAGGGTGACACCCGCGGCCGCGTCACGGGAACGGGAGCGGTTGTCCCGCGGGGTGAAGTTGATCTCGTCCAGGCGCAGCTTGAGCGACGTTCCCGGTGCGGCGTCGACGGCCGCGAGATAGAGGTCGGCCAGCGCCTGCGAGGTCGCCGCCCGGTACTCGCC
>NZ_DASVNZ010000338.1:0-2834 GCF_036486225.1 Roseateles sp.
CGGTCGCGACCTTGCCGCCGGTCTCCATGGCCTCGTCGCTGAAGTCGTGCAGCGCCTCGGAGGCGCCGCTGTCGCGATACGCCTGCGCCGCGCCCTTGAGCCGGCCCTTCGCCGCGGCCGTGCCCCGCTCGTAGACACGCCCCATCGTGTTGCGGGCGTTCATCCAGATGAGGTCGGCTTCGCGCACCCAGGCCTTCGCGTTGCTGGTCGCGGTGCTGCTCTTGTCCTTGGGTTCGGCCTTGTCAAGGTAGGTGCCGCTCTTGACACCTCCCTTCACGCCGCGCGCGTCGCCGGTCACCTTCGGAATGAAGGTCTGGCCGTGCAGCACCGCCGGATCGCCCTGGTGCTTGACGTTGCGCGAGGCGGCGGACGCCTCCTTGAATTCGCCCTTGATCGGATACGGGATCGGCACGATGTTGCTGCCCACCGGGGTGAGGCAGACATCGGGCTGCAGGCTGACGCAGAAGAATCGCTTGGATCGGGTGACGGTTTCGCGGGCCATGAGGACGATCAGGGGCCGACGGCGTGGCGGCGGCGGTTGCGGGAGAAGGTCGGAAGCGGCGCGTCCGCGCCTGCGGCGGCGACTACACGACGGGTTGCGCCATCACGGCGCGCAGCTCGGCCAGCCGCTCGCGTTGTCCGGGAGTCCTGGCCTCCATCAACCGGGCCTCTTCCAGGCCGTATTGCGCGCTGACACTCCAGCGCCAGCAGAGGTCGACCACACCCTCGTCGCTGTCGATCAGCACGGTGTCGATCACGGGATCGAAGCAGCGCACGTCGCCCTCGGCATCGATGCCCATGAGGGTGAAACCGCGATCGGGCAGCTCGAACATCGTCATCCGGTGACCGCCCTGGACGAGCCTGGCCGCCGGATGCGTGCGCGGCCAGAGGTTGTCCAGCACGACGCGCTCCCCGCCGCGCAGCGGCCGGCATTGCTGATCCGCCGGTGCGCAGTTCCAGTAACGGAAGTCGAAATCGGGATTCAGCGCCAGTCCCGCGGCGACGTGCGCCGGATCCGGCGCCTCGCGGCCGATCCAGCCGACACGCGGCGCCCAGCCGCGCTCCAGCGGACCGAGGCCCACGGTCTCCAGCGATTCGCGGCCGGCGGCGACGTGCCAGAAGTCGTCGACGGTGACCGGCTGATGCGCGAGCTCGATCTGGTGCGCGGGGAGCCGGTCGAGCCTGGTCGCCTGAAGGAACCACTCCCGGGTGAACCCGCGGCCCGCCGGATTGAAGCGGCTGGCCTCGTGCGCGAGCGGACGCAGCGGCGCCTCGGCCATAGCATCCGGGTGAGCCGCCAACTGTTCGGGGCGCAGCTGATGGCGCACCGGCACGTCGCCGGCGACGGGGCTGCCGACGTCGATCCGGGCCTGGCCGCCGAAGCCGTTTTCGTAGCGGAGCGCGCAGCGCTCGATCGGCTCGGCGGCGCTGAGCATCCAGTCGTCAGGCCCGGCGCCGGAGGATCGAGGGTTCGGCCGTTCACCATCGGCGGGTCGTCGCATCCACCAGCGCGGTCCGTGCACCCGCACCTGCTTGTCGATCAGCACGTTGAAAGCGTCGCGCGCCGACACCGGCTCAGGCGAGGTCGACGTTGCAGTCGACATCGCCGTCGCTCCGGCGGAGATCGCCTTCCGCTCGAACACGCGCAAGCGTGCGACGAAGGACGACACGGGCGTCGTCTCTGGCGCATGGGCCGATCCCACGACGAGCACGTCGCACATCGGCTTGTAGGGCGCGAGGTCGCTCTCCTCGCGGATCGTGAGCGCCGGGTTGCCGTCATGCGGCAAGTCCTCGTCGTTCAGCGGCGCCGGCGCGTCCTCGAGCAGCAGCGGTGCCACGCCGGACTCGTCGGGCTCGCCGAGCCGGTAGCGCTCCTTCAGCACCACCGTGTGAATGAGGCGCAGCGCCGGATCCAGAGCATCGAACTGCAGGTGCGTGCGTCCCGTCAGATCGCGCAGGATCAGTCGCGGCAGGTCGGCGCCGCGCAGGCCGTCAACCGACCGGGTTGGTGTCGACGTCATCGCCGTGCACTTCCACTTTCTTGTCGCCGCGGACGATCACTTCCTTGCCGCTGATCTCGATGCGCCCGTCCTTGGTCATGAGCAGGCTGCTCGCGCCGACGGTGATGCTCAGGCGGTCACCGGCCGTGATGTTGATCGAGTGCCCCACGGCGGTGGTCTGGTTGAGACCGACGACCGTGGCCATCAGGCCGCCGACGTTGAGGCTGTAGCCGAGGCCGACGTTGTCCATGCGACCGAGACCGACGTTCTGCATGGAGGCCAGCGTGATCGTCTCGGTCTTCATGCCGCCGATGTCGATCTTCTGGTTGGCGCCGATCGAGATCGTCTCGTTGATCCCGACGTCCTCGGTCCGGTTCATCCCGATGGAGATCTTCTCGTCGAGGTCGACGCGCTCCGTGCGGTTCTGATGGATCGTGATCGTCTCGTCCAGGTTCACCGTCTCGGTGCGGTTGCCCTTGACCAGCGTCGTCTCATGCCGGTCGATGGTCTTGGTCCGATCCCGTCCGACCCAATGCGTCTCGTCGTTCTCGACCTCGATGTCCTGGTTCTTCTCCGCGTGGATCCACAGCTGCTCGTCGCCGTGCTTGTCCTCGAACCGGATCGCGTTGGCGTTGCCGTAGCTGCCGCCCTTGGTCGAGCGCGTCAGGAAGCCGCTTTGCGTCGCGTTGGCCGGCAGGTCCCACGGCGGCAGGTTCTCGCCGTTGTAGGTCCGCCCCATGATGATGGGCGCATCCGGGTCCCCTTCGATGAACCCGATGATCACTTCCTGCCCGATGCGCGGGATGTGGATGCCGCCGAAGTTCGAGCCCGCCC
>NZ_DASVNZ010000349.1:0-17361 GCF_036486225.1 Roseateles sp.
ACCGGCAGTCCGCCCGAGGATCCGTCCACCTCGGTCACCCGCCCGCTCGCCCGGCGGCTGGCGCGACTGCCCGCAGCGGGCTTGGCGGATTCAGCCGGCGCGGTGGTCGCCGGCAGTGCGGTGTCGGTGGACTCGGTCTCCGCAACCGGGGCCGGCGTCGGGACTGGCGCGGGCGTCGCCGCGGCCCTGGTCGCCGCCGCCCTGGCCGACGAAGCAGCCGGCTGGTTCATCGAGGCCGCGTCCAGCGGCGGACCCACGGTCCCGGACTGGCGCCGGCTGGCATTGCTGGAGACCGGCGGTTCGCTCGTCTGCGCGATGGCGGCGGCCGCGAGCAGGGTCACGCAGAACGCGCTCAGGAAGATGCTGAATTGCTTCATCGCCTGTCCTCCAGGGGCACGAAGTGCCAGGGTCGGCGCGCAATGGCGGCGCCGGACAGGCCTCTCGGCAATCCGCGCTCCTGACCCGGGCCGTTGGCGTCCGGGGCCCCCATCCCAGGGTCCGCGCGGGGACGGACGGCCTACCTCGGAAGGTACAGTCCGGGGCCCCCTTCCTCCAGTCACCATGGAACGCTTCGAGCCTTCGTTTCCGACGCTGCAGTCCTGCGCCGACGAGCCCATCCACATCCCCGGCTCGATCCAGCCGCACGGCCTGCTGATCGCGTTGCGCGAGGGCCGCATCGCCGCCTGGAGCGACAACGCGCCGGCGCTGCTCGGGGTCCAGCCGGCGCTGGGCCTGGCCTGGCAGGACCTGTCCCTGCCCGGCACGGTGCACAGCGAACTGGACCTCCTGGCCGACGAGGCCGCGCTGACGCCCGGCATGCCGGCCTTCTGCGAGGTCGAGATCGCCGGCCGGCCGCACGACGCCGTGGTCCACGTCCACGACCACCACACCCTGATCGAGATCGAGCCCCGCACCCAGCCGCTGGCGCCGCTGAGCTCGCAGGCGCGGGTCTACGACCGCGTCCGCCGCGCCGGCTCGATGGAGGCGGTGCTGCAGGTGGCCGTCGACGCCATCCGCGCCTGGACCGGTTTCGACCGGGTGATGGCCTACCGCTTCCGCCACGACGACAGCGGCGAGGTCGAGGCGGAAGCCAAGTCGGACACCCTCTCCTCCTACCTGGGCCTGCGCTACCCGGCCAGCGACATCCCGGCGCAGGCGCGCCGGCTCTACCTGCTCAACACGCTGCGGCTGATCCCGCATGTCAGCTACCGCGCGGTCGCGCTGGTCGGGCATCCGGAAGCGCCGCCGCTGGACCTGACCCACTCGGTGCTGCGCAGCGTCTCGCCCATCCATGTCGAGTACCTGCACAACATGGGCGTGGGCGCGTCCATGAGCGTCTCCATCGTCGTCAACGACAAGCTGTGGGGCCTGATCGCCTGTCACCACATGAGCTCGTTGCAGGTGCCCTACCCGGTGCGCTCGGACTGCGACGTGCTGGCCAACATCCTGTCCTCGGCGATCGCGACGATCGAGGCACGCGAATTCGCGCGGCGCCAGGCCGACACGGCCTCGCTGGTCGGCGAACTGGCCGGCGACCTCGCGATCGCCGACGACGCCATCACGGCCCTGCTCGGCCAGTCGGCCCGCCTGCGCGACGTGCTGCGCGCCGACACGCTGGTGCTGGCGCAGCAGAGCAAGGTGGTCTCGGACGGCGACCTGCCGCAGGACCTGGCCGTGGCCATCGCCACGGTGCCCTGGACCGGCGACATGCCCGCGCTGAGATCCTGCAGCGAGGACTGGCCGGAGGCGCTGCGGCCGCTGCTCGGCCACTGGGTGGGCGCGATGTGCCTGCCCTTCGACGCGAGCAACGGCGGCCGCCTGATCGCCTTGCGCAAGGAACAGCGCGAGACGGTCCGCTGGGCCGGCCAGCCTGACAAGGTCGTGGCGCGCGGCCCCAACGGTCCGCGGCTGACGCCGCGCGGCTCCTTCGCGGAATGGCGCGAGCAGGTCAAGGACTGCGCCGAGCCGTGGACCGAGACCGACGTGCGCTTCGGCAAGCAGCTGATGCTGGAGCTGCAGCGCACGGCGGCGGCGCGGCATGCGGAGGTCGAGGCGGCGCGGCGCAACCTGCTGGCGATGCTCGGCCACGACCTGCGCGATCCGCTGCAGACCATCCAGATGGTGGCGGGCGTGCTCAAGCGCGAGCCCGATCCGGCGCAGACGGGCCGGTTGGGCGCGCGGCTGGATGCGTCGAGCGGCCGGATGCACCGGCTCATCACGCAAGTCCTCGATTTCAGTCGGGCCGAGGTCGGCATGCAGCTGCACACGGAACTGCGCGCGCTGGACCTGGAAGCGCTGCTGCTGGACCTGGTCGAGGAAGTCCGGATGGGCCATCCCGGCTTCGAGATCGTCACCCGCACGGCGGGACCGGCCACGGTGAGCGGCGATGCGGTGCGGCTGGCGCAGGCGATGTCCAACCTCATCGCGAACGCGCGCAACTACGGCGCGCCGGGGCGGCCGGTGACGGTCTCGCTGGCGCCGAGCGGCGACGGCGGTCAGCGGTTCAGCGTGGCCAACGAGGGCGACGAGATCCCGCCCGCAGCGGCCGCGGAGCTCTTCGAACCGTTCAAGCGCGGCCTGGAGCGCGGCGCGCACAACCGCAACGGCCTGGGCCTCGGGCTTTACATCACGCGACGCATCGTCGAGGAGCATGGCGGCACGCTGGGCTATCGGTACGAGGCGCCGAATGTGGTGTTCGAGTTCACCGTCGTCGGCGAGGCGCCTGGCGCCGGGCCGGCCAGCGGCGCCTGATCGACCGGACCCGCAGCTCAGCCCTCCGGAATCCGGTTCACCAACGGCTCCCCGCGCTCGAACGCGCTGAGGCTTTCCAGCGTCGTGGCCATGATCTGGCCGATGGCCTCGACGGTGAAGAAGGCCTGATGCCCGGTGACGATCACGTTGGGGAAGGACACCAGCCGCTGGATCACGTCATCGTGGATCACCGTGGAGGACAGGTCCTGGAAGAACAGGCTGGCTTCCTGCTCGTAGACGTCGATCGCCAGGCCGCCGAGCTGGCCCGTCTTGAGCGCCTGCGTCGCCGCCTCGGTGTCGACAAGGCCGCCGCGGCTGGTGTTCACCAGGATCGCACCGCGCTTGAGCTGCGCCAGCGAGCCGGCATCGACGATGTGACGCGTCTGCTCGGTCAGCGGGCAATGCAGGGAAATCACGTCCGACTGCGCCATCAGCTCGGGCAGCGGCACGTAGCGTCCGCCGAGTTCCTCGAACTCCGGCTTCGGGAAGGCGTCGTGGCCCAGCACCGTGCAGCCGAAACCCGCCATGATCCTCGCGAAGATGGTCCCGATCTTGCCGGTGCCGATCACGCCCACCGTCTTGCCGTGCAGGTCGAAGCCCATCAGCCCGTCGAGCTCGAAGTTGCCGTCCCGCGTGCGCACGCTGGCGCGGACGATCTTGCGGTTGACCGCCAGCAGCAGGCCCACGGCGAACTCGGCGACCGAGTACGGCGAGTAGTCGGTGACCCGCACGACCTCGATGCCCAGCCGGCGCGCGGCCGCCGCGTCGATGTGATTGAAGCCGGTCGAGCGCGTGGCCACCAGCAGCGTGCCCTGCGCGGCGAGCCGGGTCAGCACCGCTTCGTCCACGGCGTCGTTGACGAAGACGCACACCGCCTTGCATCCGGCCGCCAGCGCAACCGTGTCGACGGTCAACTGATCCTGGACGAACACCAGCTCATGGCCGATCTCGCGGTTGGCCTGCTGCAGCAGGGTCTGGTCGTATCGACGGGTACTGAAGACGGCGGTTTTCATCGTTCCTGCTCCTTGCCTCTCACCACATGCCCAGCACACGCCACCACGCGGTGCCCACGATCGCGAAGATCAGCAGTTCCAGCACGCACATCACCGCGCCCACGCGCCACCACTGCCCCATCGTCACGTAGCCGCTGCCGAAGATGATCGGCGAGGTGCCGGTCGCATAGTGGGTCAGCGTCATCATGATCGCCGAGCCCGCTGTCATCATCAGCATGAACGGCACCAGATAGGTCCCGGGCACCAACTGCGCGCCCACTGTCAGGAAGGCCAGCATCATCGCGCTGATATGGGCCGTCGTGCTCGCGAACAGATAGTGCGAGAACACGAACGCCGCCACCAGCACCGCGGCCACCCAGAACCAGCCCATGCCGCTGGCCACGATCGCATCGCGCATGCCGATCGAGAACCAGCTGATCACGCCGAGCTTGTTCAGCTGCTCCGCGAGCATGACCAGCGCGCCGAACCAGATCAGCGTGTCCCAGGCGCTCTTCTCCGACAGCACGTCGTCCCAATCGATGGTGCCGGTGATGATCAGCGCGAACAGGCCCAGGAAGGCGACCACCGTCGGATCCAGCGTCCAATGCGGGCCGAAGATCATCGCGGGCACGTTCGCCCACAGCAGCAGCATCAGGCCGAAGACGACCAGCATCACGCGCTCCGTGCCCGACAGCGGCCCCATGCGGGTCAGCTCGCCGCGCGCGTACGCGACGGCATTGGGCGTGGCCTTGAGCTCCGGCGGCGCGAGCAGGAACACCACCAGCGGCATCGTCAGCAGCGCGACCAGCCCCGGCAGCAGCATGCACAGCGCCCAGGTGGTCCACGTCAGGTGCAGCGACTGCCCGGTGGCCTTGGCGACGTAGTCGACCACCAGCGGATTGGGTGCCGTGGCGGTGAGGAACATCGCCGAGGTGATCGGGTTGGCGTGGTAGTTGACCAGCGCCAGGTAGGTGCCGACCTTGCCCTGCGTGCCCTGGGCCGGATCGGAGTCGAAGGCGCTGGCGATCGACTTCATGATCGGATGCACGATGCCGCCGCCGCGGGCGGTGTTGCTCGGCGTGAACGGCGCGAGCACGAGCTCGCAGATCGCCAGGCCGTAGCCGATGCCCACGGTGCGTCTGCCCATCAGCGCGATGAACATCAGCCCGATGCGGTTGCCGAGCCCGGTCTTCTTGAGACCGCGCGAGATCAGCACCGCCACGACGATCAGCCAGATCAGCGGGTTGGAGAAGCTGCTCAGCGCGTCGGTGATCGCGCCCTTGGACGTCGGCGACGTCACCTGCGCCAGCGACAGGATGACGATGGCCATCATCGCCATCACGCCGATCGGCATCACCTTCAGGATGATGGCCACGATGGTGGTCAGGAAGATGGCCACCAGCTGCCAGGCCTCGGGCTTGAGCCCGTCCGGAACCGGTACCAGCAGCAGTCCGACGAGCACCGCCGTCGTGATGAGCGCGGGGATCAGGCGGAACGGCACCGCCTGCCTGAAGTAACGATAGAGCGCGATCAACCGGGCTGTCATGCGCAGCGTCCTCCCTGGAATCGTCGCCCCATTGAATCATGAAGGAACACCAACAGGCTCGATCAACACTGGTGTTGCGTCAAGCTTCGTGCACGGGGCAAGGACTGGCCCCTACACTCGACTGCTCTTCCTCGGAGGGTGTCGTTCCATGGATGTCGTCGACCGGTTCGGACTCTTCCTCGCGTCGCAGCCGCTGCTGGCGCTCTTCCTCACGATCGCGGCGGGCTACTGGCTGGGCGCCCGCAGCATCAAGGGCTTCGCGCTGGGATCGGGCGCGGTGCTCTTCGTCGGGCTCGCGATCGGCGCGGCCGCGCCGCAGCTGAAGCTGCCCGCGCTCATCGGCAGCCTGGGGCTGATGCTCTTCCTCTACGGCGTCGGCATCGCGTACGGCGCGCAGTTCCTGCGCGGCCTGACCAGCGCGCGCGGCGCCAAGGCGAACGCGGCGGCGCTGCTGGGCGTGCTGGCCTCGCTCGGGCTGATGATCGCGGCGACGCGGCTCTGGCCGGGCGTGGAGCTGCCCAAGGCGCTGGGCGCGTTCTCGGGCGCGGGTACCAGCACGGCGGCGCTGCAGGCGGCGCTCGCGGTGTTCGGGCCGTCGCCGGCGACGGGGTATTCGGTGGCCTATCCCGTCGGCGTGGCGATCCCGATCCTGCTGCTCGGCCTCTACAACGCCTGGCGCAAGCCCCGGTTGGAGCGCCCTGCCCCGCCGTCGCTCCAGGTGGAGGAGGTCAGCGTCGACGACGTCGCGGTCCTCGGCAGGACGATGGCCGCCGTGGCGCAGACGCTGCCGCAGGGCGTGGCGATCTCCGCGATCCGTCGCGGTCACCACAACATGGGCGCGGCGCCCGATGTCGAGCTCCAGCGCGGCGACGTGCTGCTGCTGAGCGGCACCGATCCCGGCGCGCTGCGGCATGCCGCGCTGCGCTTCGGCCACGCGGAACCGGGCCGGATCCTGCGCGACCGCAGCGAGTTCGACTACGAACGCTTCTTCGTCTCCAGCCCGCAGCTGGCGGGCAAGCGGCTGTCGGAATTGCAACTGCCGCCGGAATGCCGCGCCCGCATCCTCCACCTGCGCCGCAGCGACGTGGACCTGGCGCCGCACGCGGACCGGGTCCTCGAGTTCGGCGACCGCATCGGCGTGCTGGCGCCGCGGGAGAGCTTCCCGACGCTGAGCCGCTACTTCGGCGATTCGGTGCGGGCTACCGGCGAGGTGAGCTACATCGGCATGGGCGTCGGCGTGACGCTGGGCCTGGCCGTCGGCGCGATCAGCCTGCCGCTGCCGCTGCTGGGCCACCTCTCGCTGGGATTCGCCGGGCTGCTGCTGGTGGCGCTGCTGCTGGGCTGGCGCCGCCGCACCGGACCGCTGACCTGGGTGATGCCGATCTCGGCCAACCTGGTGCTGCGCAACTTCGGTCTGACGGTGTTCCTGGCGGTGGTGGGGATCTCGTCCGGATCGACCTTCGCGGCGACGATCGCGGAGAGCGGCTGGCTCTACCTGGCGCTGGGCAGCGCGATCGTGTCGGTGCTGGTGGTGGTGACGCTGCTGATGGCGACAGCGGTGTTCAGGCTGCCGTTCGACGCCGCCGCGGGCATCGTGGCCGGCGCCACCGGCAATCCGGCGATCCTGGCCTTCTCCAACCGCATCGCGCCCACCGACCAGCCCGACATCGGCTACGCGATGATCTTCCCGTCGATGACGATCGTGAAGATCGTGCTGGTGCAGGTGGTGGCGATGTGGGGGGCGTGACGGTGTCGGGCGGCAGCCGCCGCTTCAGGGCAGGTGCGCGCCGGTCCGCTTCAGGCCGGCCTGCGCGTTGAACGGGGCCATGGTCCGGGCCACCGTGTTGTCCATGATGATCTTCGACGGATTCATCATGCCCGGATACGGGTAGTTGGCGACCGTGTAGACGCATTCGTAGCCCAGGGTCAGGGCCCAGCAATCCACGATGCGCGCCTCGGCGTTCCAGTGGACCGAGCTGGGCAGCAGGCCTGTGGGGGATCTCGGCCCCGTCCGCCCGACCACCACGAAACAGTGCTTGAACCTCCCAGGCCCTTCCCAGGACACGATCTCGATCCGCGGCCGGTTGCCCGCGATCTGCGTGGTGTTCAGGACATGGCCGGCGTAGTAGGCGTAGGTCGTGCACTCGCCCGAGCGGGACGTATCGGCGTTCGTGTGGGCCTGCTGGAGCGCCGGTCCGTTCCACCCGCCCCGCGGATCGACCAGCAGCGGCATGCCGGTCTTCAGCGGGGGCCGGTCCCGGATGGCCGCCTGCCTGGCGGAGGGGAGGCCCGGGTTGACGCATTGCGAGAAGGCGCCGACATCGTTGCAGGCGTAGTTCCGGCACCGCTCCAGTCCCTGCCGGGCCGCGTTGATCAGCACCATCACGCTGCCGCCGCCGCCGACCGGGACGACCGCGGGCACGACCGGCGCCGGCACGTTCCGCGCGTAATCGTGGGTGGTTCCCCAGACGGCGACCAGCGACGCCAGCGGCGCGTTGTACTTCGCCAGACGGCGGTCGCCGGGATCGGCGCAACGCTGCTTCGCCGAGGCCACGTCCGCCAGCCGCGTGTGCTGGTTGGCCGGATTGCGCAGCCAGGTCAACAGGTTCCTGAGGCTGCTGCGGCTCTCGGTGAACTTGTCCGTGCTGGCCGTCACATGGGCGATGAAAGCCGCGATCTGCTGGGCAGGGGTCATCATGGTCAGGCCTCCGGAACACCGGCGCCGCCGTCGACCGACAGGCGGAGCGCGTGAAGACCTTAAGGCAGGCCGCTTGCGGCGGGCATCATCAATCTTGAGGATGACCGGGCGCGGCCTCGGCGTCCGCTGCCGCGTCCGTCTTCAGCCGCGCTCGGATCACCGCATTGACTTCCGCGCCGTAGATCAGCGTCGTCGCGCTGATGTAGAGGAACACCAGCGTGGCGACCACGCCGGCGAAGCTGCCGTAGAGCAGCGCCAGCTTGCCGGCGCTGCGCAGCGTGTAGGAGAGCGTCGCCGCCGACGCCACCCAGAGCGCCGCGCCGACCACGGCGCCGGGCAGCACCGTGCGCAGTCTCAGGCGGACATCGGGCAGCCAGCCGTAGAGCAGCGCGTACAGCACCACCAGCACCGGGAAGGCGACGCCGTAGCGCACGCTGTGGCGCAGCCACAGTGTCTCGCGGCCCGTGCCCACGCCGCTCTCCAGCGCCTCCCAGACGTAGGGCATGACGATGACGGAGCTGAAGATGGCCAGGATGGCGCCGCCGACGATCAGCGTGAACAGCGTGACCTTGAGGCGTGCGCGCCAGAACGGCAGGCCGCGCTCGACGGCGTAGGCCCGGTTCAGCGCGGTGCGCACGGCCTGCATGCCGGACGACGCCGTCCACAGCGTGACGAAGAGTCCGATGGCCAGCAGCGCCTGGCTGCGCTGGGCGAGCACCTGGTTGACCACGGGTTGCAACGCGCTGCGTACCAGCGGGGGTGCGTACTCGACAACGCGGGTCGCCAGCGCGGCCGCATCCCCCGGCGAGCCGACGTAGGCCGCGCCCGCGGACAGGAGCAGCAGCAAGGGGAACATCGACAGCACCATCGAGAACGCCATGCTCCCCGCCTGGTTGGCGCTCTGGTGCAGCACGTAGTTGCGGATGGCGAGCAGCAGGACGCCGAGGACAGGCGTGCGCACGGCGGCGAGCCGGGCCCAACGCAGCAGTCCGCTCAAGCTCGGCAGGCCGTGGGAATTGCGCAACCAGGACATGCGGGCATCGATCCTTCGATTCGCGAGGAATTCGCTGAAGCCATTCATTGAACGATTCTTCCGGGCTCATCCTTCGGTCCGGGAGCAGCGCGAAACCGTCGTTCGCCAGGGCAATCGGCGCGCCGGCCAGACCCGCCGCGGGCCGCCCTGACCGCACCACCATGAGAAGATGCCGTTCCGACCTTCCACCGATGGCATTTGCACCGTCTCGCGACCGCGTCCCGCAGTGGTCGATGCGCCTCCTTCCCAAAGTCCCGATGAAAGCACCCCCGCGTCTCCAATCCCTGATCGAGGAAGGCCTGATCGACACCGTCGTGCGTCAGCTGATGAGCGGCAAGGAGGCCCTGGTCTACGTGGTGCGCTGCGGCGACGAGACCCGCTGCGCCAAGGTCTACAAGGAAGCCACGCAGCGCAGCTTCCGCCAGGCCGTCGACTACACCGAGAACCGCAAGACCAAGAACAGCCGTCAGGCGCGCGCCATGGCCAAGGGCACGAAGTTCGGTCGCCAGGCCCAGGAGGCCGCCTGGCAGAACGCCGAGGTCGACGCGCTGTACCGTCTGGCCGGCGCCGGCGTACGCGTGCCGCGCCCCTACAACTTCATGGATGGCGTGCTGCTGATGGAACTCGTCGTGGACGAGCACGGCGATGCGGCGCCGCGTCTGAACGACTCGATGTTCACGGCCGAGGAAGCCCGCACGCACCACCAGAGCCTGCTGGTCGAAGTGGTGCGCATGCTGGGCGCGGGCGTGGTCCATGGCGACCTGTCCGAATTCAACATCCTGCTGGCTTCAGACGGCCCCGTGATCATCGACCTGCCGCAGGCGGTGGACGCCGCCGGCAACAACCACGCCAAGCGCATGCTGCTGCGCGACGTCAACAACCTGCGCGACTTCTTCGGCGGCTTCGCCCCGGACCTGCTGGGCACCGACTACGGGCACGAGATCTGGGCCTTGTACGAAAGCGGCAACCTCACGCCCGACACGCCGCTGACCGGCCGCTTCAAGCATGCGACGGGACCGGTCGACCTCGGCGAAGTGATCCGCGAGATCGATGACGCCGTCGACGAGGAAGCCGCGCGGCGCCTGCGCATGCTCGGCTCCTAGCGAGCCCGCAGCGAGGCCGTGATCGCATCCCGGATCGGGAACAGGTGGTCGTTGCCGTTGAACTCCGCGTCGGGGCTGTTGCCGGTATGCACGATCACGACCTTCGCGATCGGGTCCACGAAGATGTTCTGCCCGTTGGTTCCCCAGGCAAAGGAACGCCCGCCCGCCGCCTGCGGGATCCAGACGTGCAAGCCGTAGAACGGCACGTTCGCGGGCTGGGGCTTGTCCTTGCGCAGCGCGGTCATCTGCTCGATCCAGGCTTGGGGCACGACCTGGCGCTCGCCCACCCGGCCGAGGTTCATGATCAATTGCCCAAGCCGGGCGTAGTCCCGCAGGGTCGCGACGAACTGGCCCTGCACGCCCTCCTGCCCCGCCCGGTTCTTGATCCAGTAGGCCGGCGACTCGGCACCCATCGGTCCCCACAGGCGCGTGGACAGGTAGTCGGTGTTGCTCACGCCGGTGCGCGCACTCAGCATCAGGCCGAGCACGGCCGTCACCGCGCCGTTGTAATTGAAGACCTTGCCGGCGGGATCCTTGTCCTTCTTGCCCGCCAGATAGACGCGCATGTCGGTGAAAGGCTCGATCATCGGGTTCGTGGTCTGGTTGTCCGAGGCTTCGCCGGGCCGGAACGAGTTCTTCAGCGTCACGCCCGAGCTCATGCGCAACAGGTCCTCGACGCTGTCGTCGGCGAAGGCACTGTCGCGGAAGTCCGGCAGCACCGCGGAGACCCGCTCGTCCAGCGACAGCTTGCCCTCCGCCATCGCGATGCCGATCAACAGCGCGAGGACGGTCTTGGACATCGACGCCGACAGCAGCGCCGTCGATGGCCTGGCCTGCTGCAGGTAGCGCTCGAACACGACCTGACCCTCATGCATCACGAGGAACCCGGTGGTGCAGAACCTGCCGAAGTAGTCCTCGAGCGGGACGGCCGTCGCCGCCCCCCGCGGCTTGTAGGTCACCGCGCCCAAGGGCGTCCCTGCGGGCAAGGCCTGCGGGACGGTGGCGGCCGGCGCCTCGTTGCGGAGGAAGCGCTTCTGGGGATCGAGGTAGACGCCCTGGCAGCCGGAGGCCGTCTGCGCCTGCGCCAGCGCAACGGCGCCCAGCGCGACGGTCATCGCTGCGATCGCCTGATACAGCGCGGGTCTTCGCTGCGGTCGCATGGGTCGAGGCTGAATCATTTGTCGCGATCGTAGCTGCCGGTGCCGATGTACACCGAGCGGTTGTCACTGTCGACGGGGAAGCTGAGCAGCCGCTCCTTGTGGCCGTCGTCGTACTCGAGCGTGATCACGAAGCCGCTCAGCTGATAGCGCCCGCGACGGCTCGCGCCGTCGTCCTTCGTGCGCGTGCCGCTGCTGACGCCGACGTCCCCCAGCCCCGTGCCCACGGTGCTGCTGCCCGTGCTGCTGCTGCCCTTGCCGTCGCCGTGCGACGAGCCCGCGATCACCGTGCCCGTGATCGCCTGCAGGCTGCCCGTGCTGGAGACCGCGCTGAAGCTGCGTTCGAAGCGCCCGTCCTTCGTGAAGCGGATGCCGCGCGTGGCCGACGTGCCGCCGGTGATCATGCTGCCGGTGAAGCTGCGCCGGCTGAAGCTGCCCTCCAGCCGCGCATCCCTGGGCCAGGGACTCACCGCCTCGTGGCCCTCGGGCTTCCAGTCGCCCTCGGGACGGCCGTCGTCGTCCTGCGCCTGCATCGCATAACCCTTGCCGGCGCTGCGCCAACGGCCCCAGCGCTGCGGTTCGAGCTGACGCGACGCCGCGACGTCGAGCTGGTCCGGCGGCATCTCGGTGCGGCGGTAGACGCTGCCGTCGCGCAGCAGGAAGCGCACGTCCTCCTCCCAACGGGTGCCGTTGAGGTTGTTGGCGTAACCGTGGATCACGACGGCCGCCAGGTCCTTATCGCCCAGGCCCTTGCCCGGCGCGGTCGACACGCGCTGCAGCGACACCTCCTTGCGCGCGAGCGGCGTCTGCGCCAGCGGTGACGGCGTCAGCCCCGACGGATCGGTGACCAGCGCGGCGTCGGCGAGGTCCATCGACAGCCGGTTCAGCGAGGTGACGACGCCGCGCAGGACGATCTCCCGGCCGACCCAGGATTCGGCGTTGAACTTCAGATGGATGAACTGTTCGCCGATCCGGTCGCCCTGCTCCTGCATGAGGTGGAAGTTCTCCGGACGACGCGGGTCGCGGGCCACACGGCCCTTGACGTAGACCAGCCCCAGCTTGCGCCGGGCGGCTTCCTCGGAAATCACGAGCCAGTTGCCGCGCTGCTCCGTCAGGGCGATCACCTGGCTGGGCAGCAAGACCTGGCCCCGGGCGGGTTCTGCGGCGACTGGGAGCGGGGTGATCGGCATCACGAGATTGGCCTGCACGATCGCGCGGGCCACGGCGGCCGCCTGCGGGTACTGGGCGGCGACATCCTTGCCCCCGCCCTGCCACTCGCGCGCCAGCGTGGCGCAGGCCTGCGGGTCGCCCAGTACGCGCCGGCGCATGGGCTCGACGAGTTTTTCCCAGGGCGCATCGGCGCTGCGCCGCTGCATCATGCGGGTGAGCACCACCCGCATCGGGGCGATCTGATAACGCCCGCGCCAGGCGATCCAGGCCTCGCGCATCGACGGGACGGAGGCCGCGCCGAGGTCCTGGCAGGCGTCGATCGCGGTTTCGGACATCACGTCGAAGCTCACGGCCTCGACGAGCTGGCTCATGGCGGCGGGATCGGTGGCCAGGCTCTTCGCGTCGGGCGCGGCTTGGACAGGGAGAGCGGTCAGCGCCGCGGCGCAGGCGGTGTACACGGTACGGGCCGCCGGCGCGGATCGGATGGAGGGGAAACGCATGCGATCGGATCCGGAAAGTCGGAGGGCCGCATCCTGCCCGTCCGCGCCGTTCCGGGCCACAGCCCGGACGGGGAAGCGTCCGTCAGGGACTTGACGCGTCGCCCTGGATCACTCCGTCTGGATCGACGCTTCGCAGCGCACCGGGAAGTTCAGCGAGTTGGCGATGAAGCATTGCTCGTGCGCCTCGTGATGCAGGCGCCCGGCGAGCTCGACGTCGTCGCCCGCGCGCACGGTGACACGAGGCCGCAGGACGATCTGCGTGAAGCGGCCTTTCTCGCCTTCCACCATCGTGCCTTCGGCGTCGTCCACGTAGGCCAGCACGGCGATGCCGACCTCGGCGCACAGGTGCAGGTACCAGAGCTTGTGACAGGCGCTGGTCGCGCCGACCAGCAGGTCTTCGGGATTCCAGCGGGTCCTGTCCCCGAGGAAGGCCGGGTCGGACGATCCCGGGATGGTCGGCTTGCCCGCCGACTCGATCACATGGTCGCGGCTGTAGGCCCTGTACCCGGAGGTCCCGGTGCCCTGGTTGCCGGTCCACGTCACGGTGACCGGGTACTTGTGTTCGCGATGTGCCATCGGGTGTTGCTCCGGTTGTTCAGTGCGAGCCGTTGCTCTTGGCGGAAAGCATCGCGTCGTACGCGAGGACGTGCTGCGGAAACAGCTCCTTGTAGAGCGGATAGCCGATCCCCAGGGCGGTGACCTCGATCTCGTGCGGCCCCAGTTCGGTGGAAGCATCCTGGATATGCACGCCACCCAAACATTCGATGACCCGCCCGTCCCGATGGCGGATGCTCAAGCGAAGTTGCGCCTGGATCCCGGCATCGAGCAGACAACGCTCCCGGATCAACACATAGCTGTCCGAGGGGTGGAATCTACCGAAGGCGACGCCCATCGGTGGATCACCGCTTTCCAGTTCCGTTGAGCCAACGACCAGCGATTCCCACAGCACGTCGAACCGCTGGGCCTGGACCTTCTCGTCATTCACCAAGGTCCACCTCCTCCAACCGGCCTCCCCGGATGCCTGTCCACTTGGACTGGCACCACTTTTCCACAAGCCTCATGCGCCCCGCGCCCCAAGCATTCCGTCGCACGTCGGCCTGGTCCCAGATGTGGTTCACCGACTCGGGACGAACGGTCACCTCCCAATGCCAGCCCTTGCCCTGCACCGTCAGCGTGGCCCACCCCCGTTCGTCATCACCCGTGAAATTCGGCTGAAACGAAATTCGCGCGTTGCCAGCTTCGAAGGTGCCAACGAACCACGCCGAGTCGACCTTGTCGCCGGTCAGGGTCTCGACCCGGCCGCAGACGGCCCGCCCCTGTTGAAGGGCCTCGAGCGAGAACACCGCCCTCTTGCCTCCGCGGTCCTCCCAGGAACCCGCCATTGAAACAGCCGCCGGCGGCGAAGCATCCGCAACGACTGGCCCCGCGGATGAGAAGGCCATCGCCGCACAGGCGGCCATGCGCACGACACGCTTCGTCGCGGAAGGAAATGCCAAAGACACGCAACTTGTCGACAAGAGCTTCACCATGCTGAGCTTCTGAAAGAGCGGAGAGCTTCGCCCGAGCGCCTCTCCCCGGCAATCGCAGGCGGAATCTTAGGGGGAACTCATAAGCACCTGCGCATCCCTTCGTAGCTCATCGGCCTCGCCTCGGCGATCCTGAGGTCGACCTTTGCCGTGTGCTCTTCCGAGCATTTCAAGCCCGGGAGTTCCGCCTCCCGGGCTCTTTCTCGTCCTCCTCTCGTGCTCCCATCGTCATGGCCACCCGACGCTCCGCCTGCCTCGCCCTCACCGGCCTTGCCGCCGCCCTGCTCTTCCAAAGCGCGAGCCGCGCCGAGGAGGTCATCAAGATCGCCGTGACCAACGGCCCGCATGCGCAGATCGCCGAGGTCGCGAAGAAGGTCGCCGCGCGCGAGGGCCTGACGCTGCAGATCGTCGAGTTCTCCGACTACGTGCAACCCAACGCTGCGCTCGACGCCGGCGATGTGCAGGCCAACAGCTATCAGCACCTGCCCTTCCTGCAGTCGCAGATCCAGGCGCGCGGCTACAAGCTCAGCGCGGTCGGCGTCACCGTCACCGCGCCACTGGGCTTCTACTCGAAGCGCATCAAGCGGCTCGATCAGCTGGCCACCGGCGCCCGCATCGCCATCCCGAACGACCCTACCAACAGCGGCCGCGCGCTGCAGCTGCTGCACAAGGCCGGCGTCATCCGGCTGAAGCCCGGAGCGGGCATCTCGGCCACGACGCTCGACATCGCCGACAACCCGCGCAAGCTGCAGATCGTCCAGGTGGACGCCGCGCAGTTGCCGCGCACGCTGGACGACGTCGACGCCAGCGCGATCAACACGAACTACGCGGTGCAGGCGGGGCTCGTCCCCAAACGCGATGCGATCGAGATCGAGGATGCCAGGAGCCCGTACGCCAACCTCATCGCCGTGAGGACGCAGGACAAGGACCGGCCCTGGGTGCCCAAGCTGGTCCGTGCCTTCCAGTCGCCGGAGGTCCGGCAGTTCGTGGCGGAGCGCTTCGCGGACTCGCTCGTCGTCGCGTTCTGAGCGCCGGTCAGGCGAGCAGTCCGCCATCCACGTTGATGATGGTGCCCGTGAGGTGTCTTGCTCCCGGGCTTGCCAGGAAGGCGACCGCGGCGGCGATGTCCGCGGGCGCGGCGAAACGGCCCAGCGGCGCCAGGCTGCGCTGGTAGTCCGCGCTCTCGCCATCGGCCGGGTTCATGTCCGTGTCGGTCGAGCCCGGCTGGACCAGGTTGGCCGTGATGTCCTTCGGACCCAGCTCCTGCGCGAGCCCGCGCGTGAACGACTGGAGCGCAGACTTCGTCATGTAGTAGACCGTGCCCGGCGCGCCGACGATGCGATCCGCACCGGCTGAACCGATGGTGATCACGCGGCCTCCCGCGCCAAGGTGCGGGATGGCCGCCTGCGTCGCCAGCACGGGGCCGCGGACGTTGACCGCGAGCAGCGCGTCGATGTCCGCCACGCTGAAATCCGCGATCGTGTTGTAGCGCGCAATGCCGGCGTTGTTGACCAGGATGTCCAGTCCCCCCAGCGCCGCGACGGCCTCGTCGACCGATCGCCGGATGGCGGCCGGATCCGCGCTGTCGGCCTGGATGGCCACGCCGCGGCGGCCCAGGCGCTCGATCGACGTCACGACTGCCTGCGCGCGCTCGCCCGAGTTCTGGAAGGTCAGCGCGACGTCGGCCCCTTCTTCCGCGAGCGCGACCGCGATCGCAGCCCCGATGCCTCGAGATCCGCCCGTCACCAGGGCACGTTTTCCAGCAAGTTGCTTCATGGCTCCACCATTTATGCAGTGATTGATGCATTAATAGTAGAATCCCAATCCTGGCATCGTCAAGGCATTTATGAAGCGATCGTTGCAAAAAGAAATTCCCGTGCCGGCGGACACCGTCGCGCCAGCCCCTCGCGGGCGTGGGCGGCCGCGTGCCTTCGATCGCGAGGATGCATTGATGAAGGCCATGCGGCTCTTCTGGATCAAGGGCTATGAGGCGACCTCGATCGCCGACCTGACCACGGCGCTGGGCGTGGGCTCGACCAGCCTGTATGCCGCCTTCGGCTCGAAGGACGAGCTGTACGCCGAGACACTGAGGCTCTACTCGGACACCTTCGAGCACCTGGTGCTGGGGCGGTTCCGTCAGGCGGCCACGGCTCGCGAAGCGGCGCTCGCCTACCTGTTGGACTCGGCGGCAGCCATGACGGGCGCCGACTGCGATCTGCCGCACGGTTGTCTGGTCACGCTGAGCACGGTGGGCAGCGACGGGCATGACGAACTCAGCGAAGTGATGAAGACCACGCGGGCCGGCGCATTCGTCGTGCTCTCGTCCCGTCTGGAACAGGGCGTTGCCGATGGTGAGCTGCCGCGCACCCTCGACATCGCGCATCTCGCCAGGTACTTGCAGACCGTGCAGAGCGGCATGGCGATCCGCGCCCGTGACGGCGCCGACCGATCGGAACTCCAGGCGGTCGCCGAGATCGCGATGGCCGGTTGGGATGGCCTCGTCAAGCCGTCGAAGAAACCGAAGAAAGCGTAGGAGTAACGGGGCCGTGGACGCGGTCGAAGGGGACCGAGGATTCAGGCGGCCCGTCGCAGCCGGCCGTATCCCCACAGTAGCAGCGCCCCCGCCGCCAGCACCGCCACGCCGACGATCGCGCCCGAGCTGACGTAGACCACGCTGGACCACAGCACGTACGCGCTGCAGCCGACGAAGACCAGCGGCAGCACCGGGTACAGCGGCACGCGGAACGGCCGGGGATGCGTCGGCGCCTTGCGGCGCAGCGCCAGTACCGCCAGCCCGCTGAGCGTCATGAAGAACCAGTACACCGGCGACAGGTAGTCGACCATCGTCGAGAAGCCGCCCCGCGTCGCCGCGCCGAAGGCGACCA
>NZ_DASVNZ010000354.1:0-13817 GCF_036486225.1 Roseateles sp.
AGGTCGCCTCGTTGAAGTCGCCGCGGCGGATCAGGCCCATCGCGGCATCGAACTGGCGCTTCTCTTCCGGATCGGCCTGGAATTCCTTGCCGTCCAGCGACACCTTCTGCGGCTCCAGCGGGCGCAGCCGGTTGTCGAGCGTGGCCGACTGGTCGGTCACCTTGCGCTGGGTCTCGGACAGATCGCGCGCCAGCTGTTCGTTCTGGCCGCGCATCTTGGCCAGGTCCGATTTCAGCGCCTCGATCTGTCCGGACAGATCCAGCAGGCCGCGTCGCGCGACCTCGAGCTGGCTCTGCAGTTCCGTGACACGGGCACGCTGCGCCTCGTCGTTCTGCTGCATCTTGGTCCGCAGGTCGAGGATGGCCTTGCGGGCCTCGTCGTCCTCGAACAGCGCCGCCCGCGCGGGGCCGGCGGCGCACAGCGCCATCAGCGCACCGATCAGCGCGGCCTTGGCCGCCCGGGTCGGCGCGAAGGGGAAGGAACGAAGGGATCGCAGCATGCTCATGTCACCGGATTACTTGTCGCGCAGTTCGACGCGACGGTTCTTGGCCCATGCCTCTTCGTTGTGGCCCGTGTCGGTCGGACGTTCCTTGCCGAAGCTCACCGCCTCGACCTGGCCCGAGGACACGCCCAGCAGCGTCAGCGACTTGGCGACGGCTTCCGCGCGCTTCTGGCCCAGGGCCAGGTTGTATTCGCGGCCGCCGCGCTCGTCGGCGTGGCCTTCGAGGCTCAGCTGCAGCGTCTTCTTGTTGTTCAGGCGCTTGGCGTGGTTCTCGATCAGGCTGCGGTATTCGTCCTTGACGATGAAGCTGTCGAAGTCGAAGAACACGACGCGCTGGTTGGACACGGCGGCGTCCAGCTGGGCGCCGAGGTCCACCGTCGGCAGCGTCGGACGCTGCGCGTTGGCGTTCGGATCAGCCTGCGGGGTCTGCTGGGTCGGGACCGGTTGCTTGTTTTCGACCGGGGCCGGTTCATCCAGCTTGGTCGAGCTGCAGGCGGACAGGGCGGCCGCGGCCACCAGGCCAAGCATCAGTTTTTCGAATTTCATGGGCATACGCTCCTAGAGGTCAAAGCGGGCGGGGAAGTTACGGTCAGGACATGGCGGTGGACAGCGCCGCCGGTGAAGCCGCGGGGGAACAGCAATTGTGAATCATCGGCTAACACATCCGTGGGGCAGGCATGCCTGCGCGGAAGGTTGGTCGAGTCGTCGCGATCACGCTTCGCACGGGATGGGCGAAGCGCGACGGCAACGTAGGCAATCCATGTGCCCGACGTCGCGAAAGCCTTGATTTCTCCGATCACGCGCGAGGCCGGCACCTGCATCGCTCAGTTGCCGAAGGGGCCCCAGGCGGGCTCCCGGATGTCGGATGCGCCGGGGGTGTCGAGCCTGGCCTTGACCTTGCCGTCCAGCGTCGTCGTCACCAGCGTGTCGCGTCCGCCGGTGCGCGTCGCGTAGACGATCAGCTTGCCGTTGGGCGCGAAGCTGGGGCTCTCGTCGTCGCTGGTGTCGGTGATCTGCTGGACCTGGCCGCTGCCGAGGTCCATCACGCACAGCTTGAACGTGCCGCCGCCGACGCGGGTGATGTAGGCCATCGTGCGGCCGTCGGGGCTGATGGCCGGGCTGATGTTGTAGTTGCCGCTGAAGGTCACGCGCTCGGCGCCGCCGCCGCCCGCGGGCGTGCGGTAGATCTGCGGCGCGCCGCCGCGGTCGCTGACGAAGTAGATCTGCGAGCCGTCGGGCGAGAAGGTCGCCTCGGTGTCGATCGCCGAGGTCTGCGTCAGGCGCTTGGCGCCGGAGCCGTCCTTGTTGATCAGGTAGAGCTGCGAGCCGCCTTCGCGCGACAGCGTGACCACCAGCTGCTGGCCGTTGGGCGAGTAGGACGGCGCGCTGTTGCTGCCGCGGAAGTCCGCGACCTTGCGGCGCTTGCCGGTGCGCAGGTCCTGGATCCAGACCACGGCCTTGCGCGACTCGAAGCTCACGTACGCGAGTTCGTTGCCGTCCGGCGACCAGGCCGGCGAGATGATCGCCTCGGGACTGTTGAGTACGGACTGCGCGCCCAGGCCGTCGGCGTCGGCGACGATCAGCGAGTAGCGCGGGCCGGCCTTGTTCACGTAGGCCAGCCGCGTGGCGAAGACGCCGCGCTCGCCGGTGAGCTTCTGGTAGATCGTGTCGGCGATCTTGTGCGCCGACAGTCGCAGGTCGCCGGCGACGACGGGAATGCTCTCGCTGCCCACGTCCGTGCCCTTGACGACGTCCCAGAGCCGGTAGCGGATGTCGAAGCGGCCGTCGGCCAGCCGCGACGCCGAGCCGGCCGCCAGGGCGTCCGCGGCGCGCGCGCGCCAGTCGACGAACTGGGGTTGGGAGGTCTCGCTCATGCCGGCCTGGCCGGGCACGATGCTGAACTGGCCGCTGCGCTCGAGGTCGGCGCGGATGATCGCCGCCAGGGGTTGGCCGGTGGCCGATTCGTTGCTGAAGTCGCTGATCGCGATCGGCAGCCGGGTGGCGCCGACGCCGGCGATCTCGACCCGGAACTGCGCGAGCGAAGGCATCGCCAGCCCGGCAGCCAGACCGCCGAGCAGTCCACGGCGCGTCAACGCGCTGATGCCGGTGGGAAGAAGAGCGGAGGGGGTGGCAATCGTCTTGGTGCTCATCGGCTTGCGGAACGAATGGAGGCCTGATTGTGCCCGAGGCCTGGACAGGTGTAACGGATCGGCGAGGTTACAAAGGGCAAGGCCAACGGCAAGCAGCGCGCCAGCCCTCCCTGAACAAGTCAGTCGATGACCCGAACCAGTCGATTTCGCCTGCGTGTTCAGCGAGTTCCGGTCATGGCATCGGCGCCGCCAGTTTTCCAGAATGACTCCCTTCGCCCGCGCCCGCCGCGACCACCGAAAGGAAGTCATGTCCGACCCGACGCGTCCCCGTCGCCCGCCCGCCCCCTCGATCCCCTCGATCCCCTCGACCCCGTCGACCTTCAGCGGCCGCCTCCGCCTGCCCCGCATCGGTGACGCCCTGAGGCCATGGCTGATCGCCATCGTGTGGCTGATGTGTGCCGGGCTTTTCAAGGCCGCGCTGGCGCAGACGACGGGGGCGTCGCCCGACGCGCCTGCAGACAGCCGCGAAACGTCGTTGACCCTGGTGATCCCGTTCAGCGCCGGCAGCGGTCCGGACCACGTGGCCCGCACGATGGCGCGCGTGTGGGCCGAGCGCTCTGGCGACATCGTCGTGGTCCGCAACCTTCCGGACCGCCAGGGTTACCTCGCCGCCCGCCAGGTGGCCACGGCGCGACCCGACGGGCAGCTCCTGCTGCTGACCTGCAGCACCCTGCTGGAACGCCCCGCGCGCCTCCCCGACGACCCGTTCCAGCCGCCAGCCGCATCGACGGAGGATTTCACCTCGATCGCGCGCGTCGGCCAGCTCCCGTTCGTCACCGTGTTTCCGCCCGGCATGTTCGGTCGATGGCTGACGCCCCTCGCGACGCCGCCGGCGTTCGCGACTCCGGCTGCAACTCCCGCTGCGGCCACCCCTGCGGCGACCTCTGCAGAGAACACCGCGACCCTGGCTCGCGTCCTTCCCGCCACGCAGGCCGACCGCTCGGCCCTCGCCGCGCCGCCAGACTGGGAGGACTTCGACGCCCTCCGCTCTCGGGACGCGCCGGCATGGAACGCGCTACTCGCGCCGCCGCATCTGCCCGGCAAGCTCGCGGACCAGTTGCGGGCGTCCTGGGGTCAGGTCGTGTCCGATCCGCGCGTGCGGATGGCCCTGGCGCAGACCGGCACCGAACTGTGGGAACGGATCCCTGCAGGAGGCGCGCGATGACCGGCAGTTCCTTCAAGCACCTGGTCGCGGCGACGGCGCACTTCCATCGCCTGATCCGCGCCCAGTTGATCACCGGCGAAGGGCTGGCTCACGCGCAGACGCAGATCCTCGGCGCGGCACGCCTGGCCGGCCTGCTGATGTTCCGGAGCTTCCGTGTCGACACCGGCGCGCTGGCGCCAGGGATGAGCGTCCCGTCGGCGGAGGCCGAGATCCACGGTGCGCGGCTGCGGGAGGTGCTGCTGGCGACCTTGCAGCAGCTTGGCCATGCGCTGCACATCGACGACGTGGATCACCGCTGCAGGACGGCTGCGCTGTCGCGGCTCGCCTTCATCGAGGTGCACGAGCGCCTCACGCTGCCGGTGCTGGCCTATCTGGAGCATTCGCCGATGGGCATCCGCGATGCCGCGGTCGCGGCCGCGAGCGCCACGGCGGGCCTGATCCACGACCATGCGCCCGCGATGACGGCGCACCAGGCGGCCGCCCTCGCCCTGCACGGTTTCGAGGAAGGCTTGACGACGGTACCGTGGCCGCTCGCGTCGAGCTGCGCCGCGGTCTTCGGTCAGCCGTCCTGCGGCTACATCAGCACGATGTCGTAGTGCTCGGTCTGGTTCGTCGGCTCGGCGGTCAGCGAGATCGGCTTGCCGATGAAATCCGACAGCCCGGCCAGGTGCTGGTTCTCCTCATCGAGCAGCATCTCGACGACATTGGCCGCCGCGACCACGCGGAACTCCTTCGGATTGAACTGCCGCGACTCGCGCAGGATCTCCCGCAGGATCTCGTAGCAGATGCTGCGCGCGGTCTTGACCTGCCCACGGGCGTCGCAGGTCGGGCAGGGTTCGCAGAGCATGCGGGCCAGCGACTCACGGGTGCGCTTGCGCGTCAGCTCGACCAGCCCCAGCTGCGTGAAGCCGCCGATCGTGACCTTGGTGCGATCGCGGCTCAGCTGCTTTCGGAACTCCTGCAGCACCGCGGCCTTGTGCTCCTCGCGGGTCATGTCGATGAAGTCGACGATGATGATCCCGCCCAGGTTGCGCAGCCGCAGTTGGCGCGCGATGGCGCCGGCCGCCTCGAGGTTGGTCTTGAAGATCGTGTCGTCGAAGTTGCGCGCGCCGACGAAACCGCCGGTGTTCACGTCGATCGTCGTCATCGCCTCGGTCTGGTCGATGATCAGGTAGCCGCCTGACTTCAGGTCCACGCGCCGCGCCAGCGCGCGGGCGATCTCGGCGTCGATGTTGTTCAGGTCGAAGATCGGGCGCTCGCCGCGGTACAGCTCGAGCTTGGCGGTCGCCGTCGGCATGTAGGTCTCGCCGAACTCGCGCACCACGTCGTACTGGAGCTTGGCGTCGATCCGGATCGAATTGGTCCTGTCGCTGGCCAGGTCGCGCAGCACGCGCTCGACCAGGCTCAGGTCCTGGAACAGCAGGCTGCCGGGCGGCAGCGTCAGCGACTTGTCGCGGATCGAGTTCCAGGTCTTGCGCAGATAACCGATGTCGGCGCCCAGCTCCTCGTCGCTCGCCTCTTCGGCATTGGTCCGCAGGATGAAGCCGCCGGTGTTGCCGTCCTGCACGCCGGCCGACACCAGGGTCTGCATGCGCGCGCGCAACGCGTCGCGCGCCTCCGGCGAGCCGATCTTCTGCGAGATGCCGATGTGGTTGTCCTGCGGCAGGTGCACCAGCAGCCGGCCGGCGATCGAGATCTGCGTCGACAGCCGCGCCCCCTTGGTGCCGATGGGGTCCTTGATGACCTGCACGGTCAAGGCCTGGCCCTCGTAGACCTGACGCTCGATCGGGATGGCCTGGGCGGCTTCCCCGTGCGGGCCGTGATGGCCGCGGGGATTCACGCCGTTCAGGTGCAGGTCGGCGACATGCAGGAAGGCCGCGCGCTCCAGCCCGATGTCGATGAACGCCGATTGCATGCCCGGCAGCACCCGGGCGACCTTGCCGAGATAGACGTTGCCGACGAGGCCCCGCTCCAGCGTCCGTTCGATGTGCAGTTCCTGCACGGACCCGTTCTCGACCACAGCCACCCGCGTCTCCTGCGGGGTCCAGTTGATCAGGATGTCTTCCATGTTCTTGTACTCCAGCGTTCTCGTCAGCCTCGGGGCTGACGGCAACGCTCGAGTCGCCTTCCGGAAAGCTTTGTCGGTCCAGGGTCCGCTGCCGCTCCGCTTTCCCGTCCGTGTTCAGACGGGGAAACCGGCCTCCCGCAACAGCTCCGCCGTTTCAAACAACGGCAGGCCCATGATGCCCGAATAACTGCCGGCGATGTGTTCGATCCAGGCGGCCGCCTGACTTTGTATCGCGTAAGCGCCGGCCTTGCCCATGGGTTCGCCCGAAGCCACATAGGCGCGCAGGCGTTCGTCGCCGATCACGGCGAAGCGCACCAGCGACACGTTGACCGCGCTCAGCCGCCGGCCGTCCGGCGTGCCGACGGCCACGGCGGTCAGCACGCGGTGTTCGCGACCGGACAGCCGGGAGAGGATCTCCGACGCATGCGCCGCATCGTCGGGTTTGCCGAGGATGCGATCGCCCAGGGCCACCGTGGTGTCGGAACACAGCACGGGCGCGGGCGGCAGGCCGCGACGCGCGCGACGCTGCAGCGCAGCATCGAGCTTGGCGACGGTGACGCGGCGCACGTAGTCGTCGGGCGACTCGCCGGCCACCACGGCCTCCAGCGCCTCGGCGTCCTCGTCGGCGCCGGGCAGCAGGAGTTCATGACGAACGCCGATCTGCTCCAGCAACTGGCGCCGACGCGGGCTCTGCGACGCGAGGTACAGGAAATCTGCGGACATCGTCAGTTCATTCGCGGTGGTAGGGATGGCCTTCCATGACGGACCAGGCCCGGTAGAGGCCTTCGGCCAGCAGCACGCGCACGAAGGCATGCGGCAGGGTCAGGTCGGACAGGCGCAGCTTCTCGTCGGCGCTCGCCTTGATGCTGTCGTCCAGCCCGTCCGGGCCGCCGATGAAGATCGCGACGTCGCGCCCGTCGCCGCGCCAGAACTCGAGCCGCTGCGCGAGCTGCTTCGAGGTGACGCGCTCGCCGCGCTCGTCGAGGATGACCCGCCGGGCGCCCTTGGGGCAGGCGGCGTCGAGGCGCACCGCCTCGGCCGCCATCAGCTGCTCGGTCGACTTGCCGGTGGTGCGCGGTTCCGCCTTCACCGCCTTGAGCTCCAGCCGCATCTCGGGCGGGAAGCGCTTGGCGAAATCCTCATAGGCCTCATCGGCCCAGGCCGGCATCTTCTGCCCGACCGCGCACAACACCAGCCGCACGGGGTCAGGCCTTGGCCTTGGACTTCGTGCCGGTCTTCACCGTGGTCTTCTTGGCGGCCGGCTTGGAGGGCTTGGCCGCCGGCTTGGCGGCCGGTTTTCTCACGGCGGCTGCCGGCTTGGCGGCGGCGACCTTCGGAGAGACCTTCTTCGTCACCGGCTTCTTGCTGCCGACCTTCACCGTCTCGCCCGGCGCCTGGGTGGCGGCGGGCTTGCGGGTGGTCTTGGCCGCAGGCTTGGCCGTGGCGGCGGTCGTCTTGATGCTCGTCTTCTTCGCAGCAGGCTTGCCGGCCGGCTTGGCGGACTTGGTTGCCGCGGTCTTCACCGGAGCAGCCTTCGTTGCCGACTTGGCGGCGGCGGACTTCGTGCCGGTCGCGCGGGTCGGCGCCTTCTTCGACGCGGCGACTATGGCCTCGCCGTCGACGGACTTGACCTTGGTCGCCTTCTTGGCGGCCTTGTCAGACTTCTCGGCCTTCTCAGCCTTGTCGGACTTTGCAGCCTTCTTGGCGGAGGACTTCTTCGCCTTGGGCGCGTCCTCGTCGTCCATCGGCTCGGAGGCCTTGACCAGCTTGGTGCCGCTATCGCCCAGCTTGAGCTTCACCGGCTTGCCGCCCCAGATCTCTTCGAGGTGGTAGTACTGGCGGATCGCCGGCTGCATCAGGTGGACCACGGCGGCGCCGCAGTCGACGATGATCCATTCGCCGTTGTCCTCGCCCTCGGTGCGCATGACCTGCATGCCGCGCTTCTTGACCGTCTCGCGCACGCTGGAGGCTAGCGCCTTGGTCTGCCGGTTGCTCGTGCCCGAGGCGATGATCACGCGCTCGAACAGCGGCGACAGGCGCTCGGTGTCGAAGACCAGGATGTCCTGGCCCTTCACATCCTCAAGACCATCGACGATGGCACGTTCCAGTTTCTTGATGTCCATTCAGTTCTCACTGTAGAGACGGTGCCGGGAAATATAACCCGCCACCTCTTCGCCCACCACGGGCCCTACGTCAGCGCCCTCGGCCGCCAGTCGGCGGGCCTCGGTGGATGACCATTCCAGCGCCGGCATCGTCAGCCGGACCAGCCGATGCGGCCGTTCCAGCAGCGCCGCCGGCGCCTGTACCTTGTCCTGCGCGCGGGCCGCGACTGCCAGCCCCATGCGCTCGACCAGTTCCTCCCAGCCGTTCCAGCTCGGGAAGCCGGCCAACTGGTCCTGCCCGAGGATCAGCCAGAGCGCGTCGTGAGGACGTTCCTGCTGATACTCGCGCACCGAGTCGAGCGTGTAGCTCGGCCCGGCGCGTTTCATCTCGCGATCGTCGAGGACGAAGCGGGGATCCCCGCCCGGCCCCGCGATCGTCAACCGCACCATCTCGGCGCGATCCGCGGCCGCCGCCATCTGCCGACCCGCCTTCTGCCACGGCTGTCCGGCGACGATCCAGCGAACCTCGTCCAGCGCCAGCTGGTCGAGTGCCGCGTGCGCCAATGCCAGATGCGCGCGGTGCACCGGATCGAAGGACCCGCCGAACCACCCGACCTGACGGACACGACCCGATCCCTTCGCCAGATCGTTCGGTCTTCCGGAAGCGCCGTCGCTCACCGCTGATCCTTCCGGCTCACACGCGCCTTCAGAACCACAGGTGGGTCGGCACCTCGTCCGCCCAGTCGCGGGGGCGGAGGAAGTCGCTGTAGAGCTTGGCTTCGGGCGAGCCTGCCT
Organism: Roseateles sp.; assembly: GCF_036486225.1. GTDB lineage: Bacteria > Pseudomonadota > Gammaproteobacteria > Burkholderiales > Burkholderiaceae_C > Roseateles. The sequence continues at coordinate 8,783 of NZ_DASVNZ010000354.1, forward strand.
CCGGCTGCCAGTCGTAGCGCCAGCGCGCGACCGGCGGCATCGACATCAGGATGGACTCGGTGCGCCCGCCCGACTGCAGCCCGAACAGCGTGCCGCGGTCGAAGACCAGGTTGAACTCGACGTAACGTCCGCGCCGGTATTCCTGGAAGTCGCGCTCGCGTTCGCCGTAGGCCAGACCGTGCCGACGATCGACGATCGGCTCGTAGGCGGGCAGGAACGCGTCGCCGACGGATTGGACCATGCCGAACGCGTTCTCGACGCCGCCCTCGGCGAAATCGTCGAAGAAGATGCCGCCGACGCCGCGCGGCTCGTTGCGGTGCTTCAGGTGGAAGTACTCGTCGCACCACTGCTTGAAGCGCGGATAGAGCGCCTCGCCATGCGGCTCCAGCGCAGCCCTGCAGGTGCGATGGAAGTGCTGCGCGTCGCGCTCGAAGCCGTAGTACGGCGTCAGGTCCATGCCGCCGCCGAACCACACGACCGGCTCGCGATCGGGCGGCAGCGCGGCGAACATGCGCACGTTCATGTGGACCGTGGGCACGAACGGGTTGTGGGGGTGCATCACCAGCGACACGCCCATCGCCTCGAAGGGCGCGCCGGCCAGCTCCGGGCGATGCGCCGTCGCCGACGGCGGCAACACCCGACCCCGCACATGCGAGAAGTTGACGCCGCCGCGTTCGAACACGGCGCCGTTCTCGATCAGGCGCACCAGGCCGTCGCCTTCGAGGCGGCCGCCGGGTTCGCGCTGCCAGGCGTCGGTGATGAATGCCTGACCATCGAGACGCTCGAGCGTCGTGACGATCCGCTGCTGCAGGCCGAGCAGGTAATCGCGCACCAACTGCGTATTCATCGGGGATCTCCGTCCTTGGCGGGTTCTTTTCGTGATTCCGGGAAGGAATCGGGTTTCAACCGGATCGGTCCGGCGTTCTCGGGATGCTTGCCCTGGCGACCGACTAGCACTTCGGCGAAGAGCGCGAAGTCCTGGGCCGGATCGCCGCTGACCTCGACGAAGTCGGTGAACATCACGCGCTTCATCGCGAAGTCGAACGAGGCCAGCCCGACGGGCACGCCCGCCTGGACGGCGACGTGGTACGCGCCGGACTTCCAGTGATCGACGTAGCCGCGCGTGCCCTCCGGCGCGACGATGAGCCAGAAGGACTCGTCGCGCGCCTTGGCCTCGCGCATCTGCTGGACCGTGTCGGCGACCATGCCGTTGGCCGAGCGGCGGTTCACCGCCACGCCGCCGATGGACCGCATCCAGCGGCCGACGACAGCCGGTTTGAACAGGCTGTCCTTGGCCCAGAACTTCAGCTGGAAACCGAGGCTCCACTTCGTCAGCACGCCGATCGGGAAATCCCAGTTCGACGTGTGCGGATAGACCATCACGACGCCCTGCTTTCCCGGCAGGCCGTCGTTGAGGATGCGCCAGCCGAAGGCGCCCAGCACGGCCCGCGCGAGCGCGCTGCCGCCGGGCATCGGCGTCAGCGCGCCGGTCCAGCGGCGAGGGGCGGAAGGGGCCACGGCAGGTCGGCGTCCGGGTCGGCGCTGGAGTCGGCGCCTGGATCAGCGCTTGATCGCGCGGTGACCGATGTCCTGGCGGTACTGCTTGCCGTCGAACTGGATCGATTGCGCGGTCTGGTAGGCCAGCTGCTGCGCGTGGCGCACGGCCTCGCCCAGCGCGGTCACGCACAGCACGCGGCCGCCGCTGGTCACGAGCTGGCCGTCGTCCTGCATCGTGGTGCCGGCGTGGAAGACCATCGCCTCCTCACCATCCACGGGCAGGCCGCTGATCGCGTCGCCCTTGCGCGGCGACAGCGGATAACCGCCCGCGGCCATCACGACGCCCAGCGCGGCGCGACGGTCCCACTGCAGTTCGACCTGGTCGAGCGTGCCGTCGGTCGCGTGCATCAGCACCTCGAACAGGTCGCTCTTCAGACGCATCATGATCGGCTGCGTCTCGGGGTCGCCCATGCGGGTGTTGAACTCGACAGTGCGCGGCTGGCCGTGCGCGTCGATCATCAGGCCGGCGTACAGGAACCCGGTGAACGGCGCGCCGTCGCGGGCCATGCCCTGGATCGTCGGCTTGATGATCTCGTGCATCGCCTTGGCATGGACGTTGGGCGTCACCACCGGCGCGGGCGAGTACGCGCCCATGCCGCCGGTGTTGGGCCCCTGGTCGCCGTCGAGCAGGCGCTTGTGGTCCTGGCTGGTGGCCAGCGGCAGGACGTTCTTGCCGTCGCACAGCACGATGAAGCTGGCTTCCTCGCCTTCGAGGAACTGCTCGATGACGACGCGGGCGCCGCCTTCGTTGTGGACCACGCCCAGCTTGTTGTCTGCCAGGATCCAGTCGATCGCCTCATGCGCCTCGGCCAGCGTCATCGCGACGACCACGCCCTTGCCGGCCGCCAGGCCGGCGGCCTTGATGACGATGGGCGCGCCCTGCGCGTCGACGTAGGCGTGCGCCTGGGTCGCGTCGCTGAAGGTCTCGTAGGCGGCGGTCGGGATGCCGTGGCGCTTCATGAACTCCTTGGCGAAGGCCTTGGAGCTCTCCAGTTGCGCGGCCGCCTTGGTGGGTCCGAAGATGCGCAGGCCGCGGGCGCGGAACTCGTCGACGACGCCGGCGGCCAGGAAGGCCTCCGGACCGACGACCGTCAGCGTGATCTTCTGTTCGATGGCGAAGTCGGCCAGCGCCTTCACGTCGGTGATCGGCACGTTCTTCAGCAGCGGGTCGCGCGCGGTACCGCCGTTGCCGGGGGCCACGAAGACCTGCGTGACGCGCTCGCCCTGCGCCAGCCGCCAGGCCAGCGCGTGTTCACGGCCACCATTGCCCAGGACCAGGACCTTCATTCGGACAGGCTCGCGTTGTTGTAGACGTCCTGGACGTCGTCCAGGTCTTCGATCACATCCAGCAGCTTCTGCATGCGGGCGGCATCTTCGCCGGCCAGCTCGATGGTGTTCTCGGCGCGCATCGTGACTTCGGCGATGTCGGCCTTCAGGCCGGCGGCTTCGAGCGCATTCTTGACGGCTTCGTAGTCGGCGGGCGAGGTCAGCACCTCGATGGCGCCGTCGTCGTCGGTCAGGACGTCCTCGGCGCCGGCTTCCAGCGCGACTTCCATGACCTTGTCCTCGGAGGTGCCCGGCGCGAACACCAGCTGGCCGCAGTGCTTGAACTGGAAGGCGACCGAGCCTTCGGTGCCCAGGTTGCCGCCGTACTTGCTGAACGCGTGACGGACTTCGGCGACGGTGCGGACGCGGTTGTCGGTCATGCAGTCCACGATGATCGCGGCGCCGCCGATGCCGTAGCCCTCGTAGCGGATTTCCTCGTAGGTCACGCCGTCGAGGTTGCCGGTGGCCTTGTCGACGTTGCGCTTGATGTTGTCGGCCGGCATGTTCGCGCCCTTGGCCTTCTCGATCGCCAGACGCAGGCGGGGATTCATGTTGATGTCGGCACCGCCGGCACGGGCCGCGACGATGATTTCACGCGTCAGACGGGTCCAGACCTTGCCGCGCTTCTCGTCCTGGCGACCCTTGCGGTGCTGGATGTTCGCCCATTTGGAATGCCCTGCCATGTCCTCGTTCTCCTGTGACGCGGCCCGGAAGAAATTCTCCGGGGCGGCGCGGTGGTTGCTTCGTTAGACTGCGATTTTAGCTTTTTTGCCTCTGGAGACTTCCGCATGGCCGACCCGATCCTGCTGGCCCGCCACGGCGACATCGAGTGCCAGCTGTTGCCGGCGCTGGCCAACCGCCACGGACTGATCACCGGCGCCACCGGCACGGGCAAGACCATCAGTCTGCAGAAACTGGCCGAATCGTTCAGCCAGATGGGCGTGCCGGTCTTCATGGCGGACGTCAAGGGCGACCTGACCGGCATCTCGCAGGCCGGCGCGCCGTCGACCAAGCTGCTGGCGGTGCTGAAGGAACGCGGCTTCGAGCCGCCGGTGCCGATTGCCTGCCCGACGACGCTCTGGGACGTGTTCGGCGAACAGGGCCATCCGGTGCGCGCGACAGTCTCCGACATGGGACCGCTGCTGCTGTCGCGGATGCTGGGGCTCAACGAGACCCAGGGCGGCGTGCTGCAGATGGTCTTCAAGATCGCCGACGACCACGGCCTGGCGCTGCTGGACCTGAAGGACCTGCGGGCGATGCTGCAGCACGTAGGCGACAACGCCAGCGAGTTCACGACGCAGTACGGCAACGTCTCGGCGGCCAGCGTGGGCGCGATCCAGCGCGGGCTGCTGCAGATCGAGGCGCAGGGCGGCGACAAGTTCTTCGGCGAGCCGATGCTCGACATCCACGACTTCATGCAGACGTCGGACGGCCTGGGCGTGATCAACATCCTGGCGGCGGACAAACTGATGGCCGCGCCGCGGCTGTACGCGACCTTCCTGCTGTGGATGCTGTCGGAACTGTTCGAGGCGCTGCCCGAGGTCGGCGACCTGGACAAGCCCAAGCTGGTGTTCTTCTTCGACGAGGCGCATCTGCTGTTCAAGGATGCGCCGGCGGCGCTGGTGGAACGGATCGAACTGGTGGTTCGGCTGGTGCGCTCCAAGGGCGTGGGCGTCTACTTCGTGACGCAGAACCCGCTGGACATCCCGGACACAGTGCTGGGGCAGCTCGGCAACCGGGTGCAACATGCGTTGCGGGCGTTCACACCTCGGGACCAGAAGGCCGTCAAGGCCGCGGCGGACACCATGCGTCCGAAGCCGGGGCTGGACATCGCGATGGCGATCACTGAACTGGGCGTCGGCGAGGCGCTGATCAGCCTGCTCGACGAGAAGGGCCGGCCCGCCATCACGGAACGCGTGTTCGTGCTGCCGCCGGGCAGCCAGATCGGGCCGATCACGCCGGAGCAGCGCAAGGCGCTGATCAGCGGCTCGCTGGTCGCCGGCGTCTATGACAAGCACATCGACCGCGAGTCGGCCTATGAAAAGCTGACCGGCCGCGCGTCCACGACGGCCGACGCGGCGCCGCAGCCGTCGCAGGCGGGTTCGCCGCGCGGCGGTGCCGGTGCCGGTTCGATGGCCGACGAGGCGGATCA
>NZ_DASVNZ010000367.1:0-16693 GCF_036486225.1 Roseateles sp.
AGCCGTTCCAGCAGCAGGTCGCCGTGCGCGAAGCGGCGCGTCAGCGCGTCGTCCAGCTGCGCATAGGCCTTGCCGATCTCATTGCGCAGCAGCATCACGCGGTTGTAGGCGCCGATGCCCCAGAACGCCAGCACCGCGGCCAGGCCCCACAGCCACCAGTTCAGATGGAACCCGGTCACGTCGTTCATGGCGTCGGCGGCGATCGCGGGATTCAGGGCGCCACGGCCGGACCGGCCGCCTTGGCGAGTTGGAACTCGTTCCAGCCCTTGGCGCGCAGCTCGCAGGCCGGGCAGTGGCCGCAGCCCCAGCCCCAGGCGTGCCGGGTCTTGCGCTCGCCGAGGTAGCAGGTGTGGGTGTGCTCGATGATCAGCTCGTTGAAGGCCTCGCCGCCCAGCGACTCCGTCAGCGCCCAGGTCTGCGCCTTGGTCAGGAACATCAGCGGCGTGTCCAGCGTCATCGGCGTGTCCAGCCCCAGGCTCAGCGCGACCTGCAGCGCCTTGAGCGTGTTGTCGCGGCAGTCCGGGTAGCCGGAGAAGTCCGTCTCGCACATGCCGCCGACCAGCACCGACGCGCCGCGGCGGTAGGCCAGCGTCGCGGCGAAGGTCAGGAACAGCAGGTTGCGGCCGGGCACGAAGGTGTTCGGCAGGCCGTTGGCTTGCAGCTCGATCGCGCGTTCCTGCGTCAGCGCGGTGTCGGAGATCTGGCCGAGCAGGCTCAGGTCGAGCAGGTGGTCCTCGCCGAGCTTGGCGGCCCACTGCGGGAACTGCGCGGCGATCTGCGCGCGCACGGTCTGGCGGCAGTCGAGCTCGATGCGGTGGCGCTGGCCGTAGTCGAAGCCCAGCGTCTCCACCTCGGCGAAGCGCTCCAGCGCCCAGGCCAGGCAGGCAGTGGAATCCTGGCCGCCGGAGAACAGCACCAGCGCCTTGCGGCGCGAGGCGTGGACGGCGGGGATCGGAGCAGTGGCGGCGTCGGACATGGAGAAATGGCGGGCGGAGGACCCGCGGTTGTCGGGGAAAGCGGCAGGCCGGAAGTGTGCCAGCACCGTGATAGCGTCGTCCGCCTCAAGGAGGAAAAGCAATGCAACGAGTGTTCATGGTGAGCGCCATCGCCGCCGCCGTCATCCCGGGACTGGCCGCGTTCACGACGCCGGCCGCCGCGGCGACCGGTCCTTCCGCGGGGGCGTCGTCGAACCCGTCCGCGATCGCCCAGGTGCTGCTGTATCCGGGCGGCGCGCAGGTCGATCGCACGCTGCGCGTGGCGGCCGGCGCGACCCAGGCGCGCTTCGCCTGTCTGCCCGCCGGCCTGGAGCGCGATGCGCTGCAGGTCCAGGCGCCGGCCGGGGTCAATCTCGGCGAACTCAAGATCGAACGCGTCGCCCGCGACTCGCTGCCCGAATGCCGCCAGCGCGATCCACGCATCCGCGAGGTCGAGCAGCAACGCACCGCCGTGGAGGCGGAGATCGCCGGTATCGACCTTGCGCTCGGCTACCTGAAGGGCTTGTCGGACCGCGAGGCCCGTCCGGGCGCGGCGCTGGCGGCGAGCCTCGACACGCTGCGCCGCAATGCGCAGGACCTCACCGTGAAGAAGCAGGCGCTGAAGGAGCGCCTGGGCGAACTCGCCAACGACCTGACGGCCGCGAAGGCCGAGGCGCCGACCGCCTCGCCGACGGTGTCGGTCGTGACCTTGCGGCTGTCGACGGCGCAGGGCGCTGAACTCGGCCTGTCCTACCGCGTGCCGGGCGCCGGCTGGCAACCGCAGTACCGCGCGCGGCTGGACACCGCGAGCAGCGCACTGTCCATCGAACGGCTGGCGCAGATTGCGCAGACCAGCGGCGAGGACTGGGTCGACGTGAAGCTGAAACTCTCGACGGTGCCGCCGCGCCAGACCGTGGCGGCCGCGCCGATCGAGCCCTGGACGCTGGCCATGGCGCAGGAGCGGTTCGCGGAGATGGCGGAGCGCGTCTCCCAGTCGCGGGTCATGAGGGCGCCGAAGGTGATGCCGGCACCGGCGCCTGTGGCGGACCTGTCGACCGTCCAGATCACCGGATCGGCCGTTGCGCCGCTGGCGCGCTTCGATCCGAGTGTTTTCGAGGGCGAGTTCGGCGCCGAATACGAGCTGCCGCAGCGCGTCACGCTGCGCGCGGACGGCGCGATGTCGACGGTCACGCTGGGCCGCATCGCGGCCGAACCGCGTCTGCTCGCCCGCGTGCAGCCGAAGTCCGCGGAGGCCGCCTACCTGATCGCCGAGCTGCCGCGTCCGCAGGGTTCATGGCCGGCCGGACCGGTGCAGCTCTTCCGCGACAACGCGATGATCGGCGAGACCACGCTGCAGTTCGGCACCGACACGACCTGGACGCTGCCTTTCGGCACCGATGAGCGTCTGCGCGTGCGCGTCGAGCCGGACAAGCGCGACGGCGCGAACAGCGGTTTCATCGGATCGCGTCGCGAGGTCGCGGTGACGCGGCAGTGGCAGGTCGAGAACCTCCGCGGCCGTCCGGTGACGCTCCAGGTCCTGGAGGCTGCGCCCGTGCCGGAGCACGAGGACATCCGCGTGCAGGCGCAGTTCACGCCGCCGGTGACCAAGGCCGGCTGGCGCGATCAGCCCGGCATCCAGATGTGGGAGCTGCCGCTCGCGCCGAACCAGACGCAGCGCTTCCAGGCGGTCTACAAGATCAGCGTGCCGAAGGACGCCGCGGTTTCGGGCATGCCCTGAAGGCTGAAGGCCCGGGCGGGATCAGTTCCTGATCTCGCCCTGGCCGAGCACCACCCACTTCATCGACGTCAGTCCCTCCAGGCCCACCGGGCCGCGGGCGTGGAACTTGTCGGTGGAGATGCCGATCTCGGCGCCCAGGCCGTACTCGAAACCGTCGGCGAAGCGTGTGCTGGCGTTGACCATCACGCTGGCCGAATCGACCTCGCGCAGGAAGCGCATCGCGCTGACGTGGTTGGTCGTCAGGATCGCGTCGGTGTGGTGCGAGCCATGCCGGTTGACGTGCGCGATGGCCTCGTCGAGCGAGTCCACCACCTTGATGCTGATGATGGGCGCGAGGTACTCGGTGTCCCAGTCCTCGGGCGTCGCGGGTTTGAGGAGGTCGCGCGGCACGGCTTCCAGCAGCGCCAGCGTGCGCTCGCAGCCGCGCATCTCCACGCCCTTGGCGGCGAACACCATGCCGATGCGGGGCAGGAAGTCCGCCGCCTGTTTGGCATGGACCAGCAGCGACTCGGTCGCGTTGCAGGGGCTGTACTTCTGCGTCTTCGCGTTGTCGACGACGGTCACCGCCAGGTCCAGGTCGACCTCGGCGTCGACGTAGCTGTGGCAGTTCCCGTCCAGGTGCTTGATCACCGGCACGCGCGCCTCGCGGCTGATGCGCTCGATCAGGCCCTTGCCGCCGCGCGGGATGATGACGTCGACGTAGGCGGGCATCGCGATCAGCAGGCCCACCGCGGCGCGGTCGATCGTGTTGATCAGCTGCACCGCGTCGCGCGGCAGGCCGGCTTCCTCGAGGCTGTCCGCCACCAGCGCCGCGAGTGCCAGGTTGCTGTGCAGCGCCTCGGAACCGCCGCGCAGGATGCAGGCGTTGCCGCTCTTGATCGCCAGCGAGGCGGCCTCGATGGTCACGTTGGGGCGGCTCTCGTAGATCATGCCGAACACGCCCAGCGGCACGCGCATCTGGCCGACGCTGATGCCGGTCGGGCGGCGCTTCATGCCAGTGATCTCGCCGATGGGGTCGGGCATGGCGGCGATCTGGTCGCAGCCTTCGGCGACGGTGGCCAGTACCTTCGCGGTCAGTCGCAGGCGGTCGACCATCGGGGCGTCCAGGCCGGAGGCCGTCGCGGCGGCGAGGTCGCGTTCGTTCTCGGTCGCAAGCGCCGGGCCGGCCTCGCGCAGGCGGCGGGCCAGGGCCGTCAAGGCGAGGTTCCGGGCGGCGGTCGGAGCGGCGGCCATCAGCGTCGCGGCCGCGCGGGCCGCCTCGCCGACGCCGGTCATGTAGGCGCTGAGGTCGGTCATAAGTCTTCGATTCTGACCGATGCCCTGACACTGCCGCCTCGCCGGGGCCATCGAAAGCCGCAAGGACAGCCTTCGTGGTGTCACCCATGTCCCGGCACAGGTGTTACCCATGTCCTGGCACACCCCTGTCACCCACGTCCTGGCACATCGCCTGGTGGGTGGTTTCGGCGAGGGTTTGTCCCGAGAACCCGGCACTTGCGGCGTTCATATCGGATCTTCTACAGTCGTAGTACGACAGGTGTAGAAATACGGAATCTGATCATGGACGAGTCGATCAACGACGACGGCAAGGGCGACGTGACGCTCAGCGAGCTGCAGCTGGCGCTGATGCGCGTGCTGTGGACGCGCGGACAGGCCAGCACCGCCGAGGTCGCGGAAGCGCTGCGCGACCAGCAGCGCCCGCTCGCGCACACGACGGTGGCGACGCTGCTGACGCGGCTGGAGAAGCGCGGCCTGATCGCCAGCGAGCGCGACGGCCGTGCGCTGGTCTACCGCGCCGCGGTCAGCGAGCCGGAGGTGCAGCGCTCGATGGTGTCGGGGCTGCTGAGCACGCTCTTCGGCGGCCGGCCCGAGGCGCTGCTGAGCCATCTGGTCGAGGAGGGCGGACTCGGCGACGACGACCTCGCCAGGATGCGCGCGCTGCTGAAGAGCAAGGGAGGCCGCCATGATTGAAGCCCTCGCCGGCTGGCTGTTGAACTACCTGCTGCACAGCACGGTGCTGCTCGGTGGGGTCTGGGCGCTGGAACGCGCCGGCTGGCTGAAGCACCCCGCGTGGCGCGAGGCCTTCTGGCGCGCGGCCTTCTTCGGCGCCGTGCTGACGGCGAGCGTGCAGCCGCTCACGCAGGTCACGCGGGTGGCGCTCCCGGACGAATGGATGTCGACGTCCGGCGCCGTCCTTGCCGCACCGGCGAACGACGCCGTGCCCCCGCCGGCCCTGCTCGCCGCTGGGATGTCCGCCGATGTGACGCCCGCCGACGTCGATCACCCACGCGCGATCACTTCGATCCCGGATCGCCCCGTGATCCTCGAGGACGAGGCCCGGGTATCGCGCCGCGCGGTGCTGCAGGGCCTGCTCGCGGCGTTGCTGCTCGCCTGGCCGCTCGTCGCGCTGCTGGGCCTGAGCCTCACCCTGGTCCGCTGGCTTGCGCTGCGCCGCCAGGTGCGCGCGCTGCCACAGAGCCAGGACCACGAGCTCCAGCAGGCCGCCGCGGAACTGGCCCACCAGGCCGGCGTGCCGGTGCCGACGCTGCGTGTCAGTGCGACCTGGGCGAGTCCGCTGGTCGCGCCCGGCGGGCAGATCTGCCTGCCCGACGCGCTGATGCGCCGGCTGGAAGGCCAGCAGCGCGTGGCCGTGCTGGCCCATGAGATCGCGCACCTGCGCCGCCGCGATCTGGCCTGGCGCCTGGCGGCGAGGCTGGTCTCGCAGCTCGGCTGGCTGCAGCCGATGAACCGGCTCGCGATGCGTCGGCTGGATCTGCTGGCGGAACTCGCCTGCGACCGCTGGGCGGCCGTCGAGGCCGGCGCGATGCCGCTGGCCGAAAGCCTCTACGTCTGCGCGCGCGACAGTGCCCCGACGACCCGCGCGTCGCGTCCCATGCCGGTGCTGGCCAGCGCGATGGCCGCCACCCGTTCCCCGCTGATGACGCGCCTGCATGCGCTGCTGGAGGAGTCCCCGATGTCCGAATCCACCCCTGTCCGTCGCCGGCTCGGCCGCCTGGCGCTGGCGTCCGGCCTGTGCGCGCTCGCCCTGGCGGTGCCCATGCTGGTCATCGGCAAGGCACCGACGATCAACTTCGACCTGGGCAGCGTCGGCGGCGCCGTGTCGTCCGTGCTCGGCACCGGCAAGGTCACGCGCATCGTCAGCATCACCGACGACCACGACCGGCGCGCCCGTTTCGACGGCGACATCGTCTTCAATGCGGAGGAAACCGACATCGTGTCGCTGGACCGCAAGCTGGAGATTTCCGAGACCCTGCACGGCGTGACGCGCCGCGCCGAGATCGTCAGCGACGGCAAGGGCGGCACTGTGCGCCGCTACTGGATAGACGACGACGCGCATGCGCTCGACGACACCGGAAAGGAATGGCTGAGCGGGCAGATCGCGCTGCTCGCCGAATCGACGCAGGGCAGCGATGCGCGGACCCGCCGGCTGCAGGCGCGCGGCGGCGTGGCCGCGGTGCTGGCCGACATCGAGAAGCCGTCCGATCCCTTCGTCCGCAAGAGCCGCCTCGACGCGCTGCTGGCGACGGGCCCGCAGGACGATGCGACGCTGTCGCGGCTGATCGCCATCGCCGGCCGGCTGGCCGACGGCTTCCAGCGCCGTTCCGCGCTGCAGGCGATCGTCGAGCACCGGACCCTGTCGCCGGCGCTGCAGCGCGAGGTGCTGGCCGCCGTCCACCAGGTCGACGGCGACTTCGAGCGCCGCCAGGTGCTGGAGGCGCTCACGCCGCAACTGGCGCGTGACGACGCGGTGCTCAGCGCCTGGCAGCAGGCGGTGAAGGAGATCGGCGGCGACTTCGAGAAGCGCTCGGCGATCGTGACGCTGATCGAGCAGCAGGACCGGGTCGACCGCGCGGTGGCCTTGAACGTGCTCGGCGCGATGGACGGACTCGACGGTGACTTCGAGCGCGCGCAGGTGCTGGTCGCGCTGGCCGAGCGGATGCCGGTCGATCCCGAGCTCATCGCCCGCTATCGGCAGACCGCGCGCGGGCTCGGCACGCACGAGCGCGGCCGTGTCGAGCAGGCCCTCGATCATCTGACGCCGTCGTGATCCCGTCGTGATCCCGAGCTGGCGCACAATCGTCGGCATGGCACTGCACACCTGGACCCTCTATTTCCTGGCCGTGATCGGCCTGTCCCTGACGCCCGGCCCGAACAGCCTGCTCGTCCTCGCACACGGCGCGGCGCACGGCAGCCGTCGGACCCTGTGGACGATCGCGGGCGGCGCGACCGGCTTCGCCGCGCTGATCGGCCTGTCGATGCTGGGCATCGGCGCGCTGCTGCAGACCACCGCCAGCGCGCTGCTGGTGCTGAAGGTCGCCGGCGGCGCCTACCTGATCTGGCTGGGCATCCAGCTGTGGCGCTCGCCGTCCATCCAGCTGAAGCCGGCGGAAGGGGCCTCCGCAGCGCAGGGCCGTGGCCGGGTGCTGTTCCGCCAGGGGCTGCTCTCGGCGGTGTCGAATCCCAAGGTCCTGTTGTTCTACGGCGCCTTCCTGCCGCAGTTCATCGACCCGCAGCGCGATCTGCTGGTGCAGTTCGTGTGGCTGGCGGCGACCTTCGTCATCACCGAGGCCGTCGTCGAATTCGTGATCGCGAGCCTGGCCCACCGCGTGCGGCCGTGGCTGGAGCGCTCGGGTCGCGGCTTCAACCGCGTCTGCGGCACCCTGTTCGCGATGATGGGCGCCGCGCTGCCGCTGACGCGCTGATCCACCCGTCGGCGCCATGAAAAACGGACGCCGAGGCGTCCGTTCTGCATTGTCGTCAGGTGCCAGACTCCCTCTCCCTCTCCCTCTCCCGCTTGCGGGAGAGGGCAGGGGTGAGGGCCAGCGGCGGTGGTACCGCTCCGTCGGGCCCTCACGTCTTCACGGCTTCGCAGCCGAAGCCGGCATCGACGGCGCAGTCACGTCGACCGGCGCGCCCTGCGGATCGCGGATCTCCAGCGGCTTGCGACCGAGGGCTTCCAGCTGCGGCAGCACCTTCGCCTTGTCGCCGACGGCCACGACGATCAGCGCGGCCGGATCGACGTAGGTCCTGGTCGCCTTGTAGGCGCTGCTCGCGTTCACCGCGCCGTACTTGCGCGGCAGCGAGGTGATGCTGTCCGCCGGCGCACCGACCGCCCATTCGCTGGCGTAGCTCGAGGCCACGACGCGGTTGGTGTCGAACAGCCCCGGCAGCGCCAGCAGCTGCGCGTTGCGCACGCGGTTCAGCTCGTCGGCGCCCATCGGCTTGGCGCGCATGCCCTCGATCTCCTTGAACATGTCGGTCAGCGCCGGGCCGGTGACGTCGGTACGCACGCTGCCGCGGATGCCGAACAGCCCGCTGTCGCGGTTCATCGTGTAGGCCGAGTAGATGCCGTAGGTGTAGCCCTTGACCTCGCGCAGCTGCGTGTTGATGCGCGACGTGAAGAGTCCGCCCATCGCGGCGTTCATGACCTTGATGTCCTCGGCGTCCGGCGTGCCGGACTTCGGTCCGGGCGCGACCACGCTCAGCGCCGTCTGCGGCGCATTCGGCTTGTCGACCAGGATCACGCTCGCGGCGACCGGCTGCGGCGCGGCGGCGTTGACGGCCGCGGCCGCCGTCTTCGGACGCTCCCATCCGCCGAACAGGCGCTCGGCCAGGGACTTCAGCTCGTCGGCCGAGATGTCGCCGGCGACCACCAGCGCGGCCTGGTCGGGCCGGTAGTGCGTGGACCAGAACTGGCGCAGCGCGGCGGCGTCGGTGGCCTTGATCGAGGCCTCGTCGCCGATGGCGGCCTTGGCCAGCGGGTGGCCTTCGCCGTAGATCACGCGGTTGGCGACGACCGACGCCACGGCCGGCGCCTGCTCGCGCTGCTGCTGCAGCGCGGCCAGGCGCTGGTTCTGCAGACGCGCGATCTCGGCGGCGTCGAAGGCCGGATGCAGCGTCACGTCCGCCATCAGCGCCAGCGTCTGCGCGAAGTTGCGCTTCAGGCTGCTGGCTTCGATGCGGGCCTCGTCGCGGCCTGCGCCGCTGGTGATGGACGCGCCCAGCGCGGCGGCCTCGTCGGCGATCTGCTGCGCGGTACGCGTCTGCGTGCCCTGCTGCAGGATGCTGGCGGTGAAGCTCGACAGGCCCGGACGATCCGCCGGATTCGCGGTCTGGCCGGCGCGCACGACCAGCGTCGCGCTCACCAGCGGCAGGCCGGGGTTCGGGACGTGGATCAGCGTCAGCCCGTTGGCCAGCGTCAGCCGCTTGCCTTCCGGCAGCACCGAGGCCTTGGCCTTGCCACCCTTGGGCTGCGTCTTGCGCCAGGCGACATCGGGGTTCATCGACTCGCGCTCGCCCTTGGCGGCCTTCTCGGGCATCGGCGGGGTCGCGACTTCAGCCGCCAGCTTCTGCTCGCCCGGCGTCGCCAGCACGACGACGCGGGCGTTCTTCTTCAGCTGCTGCGCGACCACGTCGCGGATCTTCTCCGGCGTGATCGACTGATAGCGCGCCAGGTCCTTGCCGATGTAGTTCGGATCGCCGGCCTGCTGGTTGTAGTAGTTGATCTGGTCGGCCAGGGCCTGGACCTTCTCCAGGCGCGCCAGCGTGCCGGTCTCGATGGCAGCGCGGGCGCGGGCCATCTCCTCGGGCGTGGGCGGATTGACGGACAGCTCGGCGACGGCGTCGTCGACGATCTTCTGGATCTCGTCCAGCGACTTGCCGGGACGCGCGATCACCTCGACCGAGAACACCGAGCCCAGCGACAGCGAGTACTGCTGCACCTGCACCGACTGCGCCAGCTGCTTGTCGTAGACCAGCGTCTTGTAGAGGCGGCTGGACTTGCCGCCGCCCAGCACGTGCGAGGCCAGATCCAGCTCGGCGTCGCCGGGCTGGAACACGGCGGGGGTGTGCCAGGCGATGTCCAGGCGCGGGAGCTCGATGCGGTCGGTGACCTCGACGCGCTTCTCCTCGGTCAGCTTCGGCTGCGGCACGTTGACCGGCGGCACCGGATCACCGGCCTTCAACGGGCCGAAGTACTTCTGGACGAGCTGCTTGGCCTGCGCGGGATCGAAGTCGCCGGCCAGCACCAGGGTGGCGTTGTTCGGGCGGTAATAGCTGCGGGCGAAGGCCTTGACGTCGTTCAGCTTGATCGACTGGATGTCGGCGTGCGAGCCGATCACCGTGGCGCGGTACGGGTGGCCTTCGGGGAACAGCGCCTGGTAGAGCGCTTCCTCGACGATGCCGTAGGGGCGGTTCTCGACGGACTGGCGGCGCTCGTTGCGCACGACGTCCTGCTGGTTGGCCAGCGAGACCGAATCGACCTCGTCGATCATGTAGCCCAGCATGTCCGACTTCAGCCACAGGCCCAGTTCGAGCTGGTTGGACGGCAGCGTGAAGAAGTAGTTCGTGCGGTCGAAGTCGGTCGAGCCGTTGGAGTCGGTGCCGCCGGCGGCGTCGATGATCTTGTCGGCCGAGCCGCGCGGGATGTGGCGGGTGCCGGCGAACATCAGGTGTTCGAACAGATGCGCGAAGCCGGTCTGTCCCGGGGCCTCGTTGCGCGGGCCGGCGTGCACCCACAGGTTGAAGGCCACCAGCGGCAGGCGGTGGTCCTCGACCAGGATCACCTCGAAGCCGTTGGCCAGCTTCACCTTCTCCAGCTTCACGTTGAGCGTGCCGCCGACGGTGGTGACGGCGCTGGTGCCGGCTGCGGCCGGCGCGGCCAGGGCCGCGGAGGTGACGGCGGTGCCGCCGAGGGCGGTCAGGACGGCCAGGGTGATGGCGGCGGGTGCCGCGGGCATGAATCGCATGGTGGGACGCTTCCCTTCTATGTTGGTGCGGGGCACGCTAACCAAAGCGGGCGTCCCTCACAAGTGCCGGAACTCCGGAATATCAAACTTGGACGAGTTGGAACCGATCGGCCAGCCGGTGCCACGTCAAGGCCCCGTCAACAGGGCGCGTTGTCGGAGTGGCGACCGGTCAAAGCGGGCGCAGCATCAACTGCTGGTGCAGCGGCTGAGGCACGGCGCCGAGCGCGCGCAGTGTGGCACCGCCGAGGTCCTCGCGCTGCAACTGCGGCACGCGCAGGCGGCGCTCCGGGTACACGGCGGCGAGGGCCTGGATCAGCGCGCGGGCGTCGGCCTCGCGCGGCGCGATGAAGCTGTGGACCATCACGGTCTCGTCGGGGAGGCTGAAGACGATCTGGCTGTCCGCGGTCTGCCAGCCGTGATAGTCGATGCCATGCCGGATCGTGGCGGCGGTCACCTGCAGCGGCAGGTCGGGGATTCGGTGCTCGGCGGCTTCGAGCCAGCCCAGCAGATGCGGCATGTCGATCGCGTGGAGCGAGCCGCCGGTCGAAGGCGCGATCGTGCCGGGCTCGGCCACGTAGCCGAACAGGTCGTGCTGCTTGCGGAAGCCGCGTCCCTCATACAGGCGGCGGGCGCGCTCGTTCTGCGCGAAGACCTCGAGCTCCACGGCCCGCAGCCCGGCCGCGGCGGCGCGGGCGATGACGTCATCGAGCAATGCGGGCGCTGCGCCGGTGCCGCGCGCGGCGGGCAGGGCCCCCATGGTCGCGAGGCGCCAGTGATTCGACACGGGTCGTTGCGCGACGAAGGCGAACGCCAGCGGCTCTCCGGTCGCGTCGAGCGCCACGCGTGACAACGGCAGATCGACGCCCTGCCGCGCCAGGAACATCGGCCACTGCGCGAACGGGATCTGGAACGGGCCGATCAGGTAGTCGGCGAACGCGCCGGTGAACGCGGCGTGGAGGATCTCCGGCGCGACTTCGTCGCCGCGGACGAAGGAGTGGGATTCAAAGCGAGGAGACAAACTCCGATTCATAACGTGGTTCTTCGGTTCGCTAAAGCGCTACCGATGCGCCCGGTGTATTGATTGGTCCGGCCACGAGCGGCGCTCCGGAAGGTACCTTTAAGAAAGTCTTCTGCGCGACCGCGTTCTCTATGTCGGTCTTGAACCAACGGAGCATTTCCAGGATCTCGTCGACGAGCGTGTGGAAGCGCTGAGCATCGATCTGAAGGTACTCTCCATGAGCGATTCCGTTTCGAGTCGCTAGCAGTGTCTCGTCTAGAAGCGGAAAGCGCGTTGAATACTGGCTGCAATCGATGCCTAGCCAGTCGGCAATGTTCTTGAAAACCTCCGAGTTGAGGTTGGAATCTGAGCTGATGGCGGCCTTGGAAAGGCGCACGCCTTGATCTTGCTCGTCTCGTAGGAACGTGACTGCCGCAACAGCTGCGTTGGCTTTGTTGGACGCTCCCATCTGAGAAAGCGTGGTCCTCATGCCCAATGCAACGAAGCAATCCTGCAAATCACGATTCTTATCCGCTCGGTGCGCTAGGTAGGCGATGTAAGCGTTCGCAGCCCCTTTCACGAATCCTTCCCAATGCGCATACAGCATTGCTACCCCTGCGCGCACATGAACATCAACATTCTTGCCCTTCGCGGAAATGACGGACGACCGAAGCTCATGAACCTCTTTCAGGCGCCAAGCCATTTCGCCGTCCAGATGGACTAAAAGTTGGTCCGCTGATCGGATCTTCATGGTGTGCGGATCATCCGGAGAAGTGATCGCGACCGAACGGGAGCAGGTGCGTCAGACGCGTTGTGCCTCGAACGCCCATGCCCGAGTTGTTGACGTAGCGGGGCTCGCTCCAGAGTGAACGAACTCGCTGCGTCAACCAAGCCTCTCGTGCTTCGGGCTCCATATCTTCAATAGCCCTCCGGTTTAGAGCCACGCCGAATGCGATGGCATCGAACCCGGATATCAAGAACTTTCCCGTGTGGCGCTCACCGTCCCAACGCTTGAACACATCGGGTCCTTCCGCAGATCGGAGCGTGTCGAAGACCCAGCGGAAAAGGTCGCGTTCCTCCTCCATCTCTGCCGCAGTCAAATGGGCGAGCTTGCGAGCAGCATCGTCGAGGTACTCGTTCACATCCAAGCCTCGAGCGTAGGGGTGGCGACGATAAGCAATGAAGCGCAACGCCATCTCGACATGTTGCTGCTGCCGCCTCTGAGAGTCGGTGAGCTGCACGGTTTCTCGAAAGCTCTCAATCTCGGTGAGTCGAGCCATCCACGCGAAAAATTCCGGATTGATCATCACGAGGACGCTGTTTCGCACCTCCTGTTCACTGAGCTTGGAGCCTCCCGTGTTGAGTCTTTGGAAGAGTTCGAACTTGGTGTCTTGATCGCTCTCTTTGCGGAGGATCTCCACGCGCATGCGTGCACGCTTGATCTCGAGCTGCAGTGCGACGTTGAAAGCTTCGTCGTCCTCGGTGCCATCTGCACCTTCCCACTTCATTCCCGCTAGCGCTGGCAGGAGGTTCGTTCCTCCGAGAACCAAGCGTTCGTATGGTGCTCCCTCAGGCGTAAGTAGGTCACCAGTCAATTGAAGGACCGTCGAGATTCGTTGTAGCCCGTCGATCAGTTCCCACACTCCGTTCTCACGCTGAAAGACGAAAACCGGAGGCACGGGAATGCCGAGAAGAATGGATTCAATGAACCGGGTCTTCTGTGACTCCTCCCACCGGAACAGGCGCTGGTAGTTCGGATCAATGACCAGTTCTTTGTTCCTGTACAGGCTGGCGATCTCTCCGAGAGACATGTCGTACCCATCGGTGACGACTTGGCGGCGTGCCGTGTTGAGTTGGCTCTGCAGATCTTGGACTGACATGGCCGAGGGCCTCTTTCGATGGGGAAGGAAGCATTCTGCCCTCGTCATGTGGAGGCCGAAAGCATGCTTGTGTCGATGGCGCGCGGGTGCATCGATTCGTGCTAAACGCTGCCGAGAATGACGGGGCTGATTCTCTATAGCCACGCCGGAATCGCGAGCCAGATCGGCGCCGTCGCCGCGAACAGCAGCGTGCCCAGCACGATGGCGCCGGAGGCTTCGGCCTCCAGCGTCCGGTAGCGTTGCGCGAACATCATCGCGTTGGAGCCCGGCGGCAGCGCGGCCATCATGACGATGACGGCGAGCGGCATGCCCGACAGCCCGAAGCCCCAGTGCGCGATGCCCAGCACCAGCGCGGGCAGCACCAGCAGCTTGAGCGCGGCCAGGCCGAGCAGCGTGCGCATCGCGCCGCGCGGCATGCCGTAGTAGGACAGCGACATCCCGATCAGCACCAGGCACAGCGGCACCACCGCGCTGCCCAGCATCTGCAGCACCTCGTCGAGCACGGCGGGCAGCGGGATGCCGGTGGCGTGCCAGGCGAAGCCGCAGAGCACCGGCAGCACCACCGGGTGGATGACGGTGTTGCGCATCGTCGTGAGGATGGTGCGCTTCAGGCTCGCGCCGCCGCTCGTGTGGCGGGCGAGGTCCATCTCGACGAGCACGGTGGCGATGGTCAGCAGCGTCAGCGCATGCAGGCTGACCACGGTGATGTGGACGGCGAGGCCGCTCTCGCCGAACACACCGGCCACCAGCGGCACGCCGACCTGCAGCGTGTTGCCGAAGCTCGCGGTGATGCTGCGCACGGCGGGCGCGGCGGGGTTGTCGGGATGGCGCTTGCGCTCGTAGAGATAGACGGCGACCAGCATCAGCACCACCGGCGCGAAGAACGCGGCCACGGTGAGCCAGGGCAGTTCCGAGATCTCCACACGCGCGGTCGTGCGGAACATCAGCGCGGGGACGAAGAGATAGAACGCGATGTTCGAGAGGATGCGGGCCGGGTCGTTCTCGCCGCCGGCCTTGCCCAGCCAGCGCATGTGCCCGACGAACCAGCCCATGCCCGCGGCGATGAAGATCGCCAGCAGCTTGTAGAACAGGACGGCAGTCATGGCGAAGGAGTATGCCGCCCGGCGCGTCATGCCCGCGCGCCGCCCGCACAGCAGCCTCCGTCCAACGTGAAGTCAACGATCGCCGCTGGGGCCGGAATGGGGCTTGGGGTTCGCGGACGCGAGGCCCCATGCCCCGTGGAGAGCCCGCGCTTGGCGAAGCGAAGTCTGAGCGTCGCTTCAGGACGCCAGCGGCAGTTCGAGCGCGAAGCTGAACCGGCTGCCTTCATCGGGCGAAGTCTCGACCGTGATCTCGCCGCCCATGAGTCGCACGAGCTGCTGGCTGATCGCCAGGCCGAGCCCGGTGCCGCCGGTGCGGCGCGACTGGTCGGCGACCTGCTCGAAGGGCTGGAACAGCCGCTCCATCTGGTCCGGCGCCATGCCGATGCCGGTGTCCGACACGGTGAAGCGCAGCACCAGGCTGCTGGGCCCCTGCGCCACCACGTCGACGGCGAGTCCGATGCGGCCGTGGTCGGTGAACTTCACCGCGTTGGAGAGCAGGTTCAGCAGCACCTGCCGCAGCCGCTGGCCGTCGGCCCGCACGCGCGAGGGCAGCTGCGGGTCCAGCTGCACGGCGAAGGCCAGGCCCTTTTCGGCCGCGCGCGGCCGCATCGATTCGCTGCAGATCTCCAGCAGCGCCCGCAGGTCGAGCGGGCTGAGCTGCAGCGTCAGCTTGCCGGCCTCGATGCTGGCGACGTCCAGCAGATCGGTGATCAGCACCAGCAGGTGCTCGCCCGATTCGCGCATCAGTCGGATGCGGTGCTGCTGGGCCGCGTTGAGGGCGCTGTCCATCTGCAGCAGCTGCGCGAAGCCCAGGATCGCGTTCAGCGGCGTGCGGAACTCGTGGCTCATCGTGGCCAGGAAGCGGCTCTTGGCCTGGTTCGCGGCTTCCGCCCGCTGCTTGGCCTGGGACAGCTCGACGGTGCGCTCGGTCACGAGCTCCTCGAGGTGGTCGCGATGCTGCGTCAGTTCCTGCTCCGCCAGCCGGCGCAGCGTGATGTCGCTGACCAGGCCCTCGATGCGCGGCGCGCCGTCGAGCACCAGGTGCAGGCTCAATTCGACCCACAGATCGCGACCGTCGCGCGTCGTCACCAGCAGCGGCACCTGCTGCAGCAGGCGATGCCGCTCCAGCGCGCGCGCCAGGCGGCGGTACTCGTCGCGCTCGATGCGCACCATGCGCCGCAGGGTCACGCCTTGCGCGTCCTCCGGATGGCCCAGGCCCAGCATCTGCGCCAGCGCCTTGTTCACGCGCAGCAGCCGGCCGTGGCCGTCGGCCTGGAAGATGCCCTCGGCCGCGTTCTCGAACAGGCTGCGGTAGCGCTGCTCGCTGCTGCGCAGACCTTCGGCGAAGTCGCGCAGCTTGCCGCTCATCGCGTTGAGCTGCTCGGTCAGGTCGCCGATCTCGTCGGCATGTTCGGGCTCGATGTGGGCGCCGAGTTCACCGCTGGCGACGCGCTGCGCGAGGCCGCGCAGGCGCGAGACCGGACGCTCCACCAGGCGCCGCACCAGCACGTAGCTGGTCAGCGCGATCGCCAGCAGCACCGTCGCCAGCAGGCTGGCCACCAGCCGGCGCGTCTCGCCCAGCGTCTGGTCGATGTAGCTGCGGGTGTAGACCAGCGTCGCCCGGCCCAGCGCGCCCGCCGGGCCTTGCGCCCCGGCGCGGTGGCTGAGTTCGAATTCCAGCGTCAGGGGCCGCACCGCCGGCGTCTGGCGCGAGCGTTGCAGCGTTTCCAGTCCCGGGGCGGCCAGGGAGATCGACTGGACCTCCGGATCCGCCATCACGGCGTCCAGCAGCTCCGACAGCGCGGCGCTGTCCAGGTTCCAGACCGGCTCCGCGAAGCCCCGCGCCACCAGCTGCGCCATGCGCTGCTGGCGCTCGGTCAGCGCCTCGTTGAGTTCGTGCTCGTGGCGATCGACCCAGTACAGGCCGATCAAGCCCACCAGCACCGTCGCGCTGAGGCTCAGCGCGGCGACCAGCCGCGTCTGG
Source organism: Roseateles sp. (assembly GCF_036486225.1). Classification (GTDB taxonomy): domain Bacteria; phylum Pseudomonadota; class Gammaproteobacteria; order Burkholderiales; family Burkholderiaceae_C; genus Roseateles. The sequence goes on from NZ_DASVNZ010000367.1 coordinate 16,443, forward strand.
ATGCTCAGCGTCGATCGACCCATGACCGCATGCCCTCTCCTGAATCGCAAGATTGTTTGCGGTCGAGTGTCGCGCAAATGCGAGGCGCGTCCGGGCATTGAGGCACGAACCGACCCCCCAGGATTTCACGGGTTGCGATTTGAGGGAGCGCGAAAGCCTGCCCGGGGCGCCGCAGGCGGCCTGCGATCGAAGCCGGGCGCGACCGGTGCCCCGCTCCGCTCAATCGCCTCCTCACGCTCGGCATTCGCTCC
>NZ_DASVNZ010000393.1:0-51892 GCF_036486225.1 Roseateles sp.
CCCACGCTGGCGGGGCTTAACTGCAGGACGCATCCCCCGGGGCCGGCTGCCGCCGACTCCGGTGTCAGGACCTCGTGAGACCCTTCATGCCGCAGGCAGGAAGGGGCGGACGCGGGAGAGCAATCGCTCGACGTATTCATCCTTCTCCCCGACCGGCGCGGCGTAGGTCAAGGCATCGCGCGCGGCGGACTCGCCGGCCTTGCTCCACATGAGCCATGCGGACAGGTACTGCGACGCCAGGCAGCCGCCCGAGGTCGCCACCGGTCCGCGGGCGTGGAAGGGCTCGTCGAGGACGCGCACGCCGGCCTCGACCAGCCAGGGTCGGGTGGACGAATCGGTGCAGGCCGGCGCGTCGCCCAGCAGCCCCAGCCGCGCCACCAGCAGCGCGCCGGAGCATTGCGAGGCGATCAGCTGCCGTGTCGGATCGAGCTGCAGCCGGTCCAGCAGCGCCGAGTTCTCCGCGATCGCCCGCGTGTAGATGCCGGAGCCGAACCAGACGGCGTCGGCCTCGTTGGCCCACTCGAGCGGGTGCTTCAACTGCACGGTCACGCCGTTCATCGAGGTGACCGCCGGCCCCGGGCCGCACAGCTCGGCGGACCAGCCCAGCGGCTTGAGCCGGTTCAGCAACCCCAGCGGGAGGAAGCTGTCGATCTCGTTGAAGCCGTCGAAGGAAAGGATGGCGATGCGCATGGAGTGACCCCGCAAGGCGATGCGGCCCACTGTAGCGCCGCTGCCCGCCGGGCCCAAGCCGTCGGGGTTATTGGCCGCCGGGACCGCCGCCGGCGCCCGGCGTCTGCGCCGTGCCCAGCGTGCCCAACTGCGTGCCGATGCGCACCAGCAGGTGCTGGCGCACGCGCTGGATCACCTCGGCCGCGTCGACCGGGCCGAGCTCCTCGGCCAGCCGGGCCTGGACCTCGTAGTGCAGGTAGAGCATGCCGCGCAGCTTCTCGAAGCCGCTCTCGTGGCCGTCGCCGCAGATGCGCAGGTCGTTGTCGAGCACGCGTTCGATGACGCCGGGATCGAGCAGCCGCACGTGGCACATGATCGCCAGCTGCGCGATCTGCAGGTCCACGTCCTCGACGGTCTTTTCCCACTCCTCGTGGCTGTGGCGTTGCTTGGGCGTTCGCATGGTCACTCCTCCCCGGCCAGCAGCCGGAATGTGTGGCGGGCCATCATGAGTTCCTCGTCGGTGGGGATGACCCAGGCCTCGCACCGGCTGTCGACGGTGCTGATCCGGCGTTCGGCCGGCCCCTCGCGGTTGGCGGCGTCCTGCACCGATACCCCCAGCCACAGGCAGCGCGACAGCACGCGCCGGCGGATCTCCGCAGCATGCTCGCCGATTCCGGCGGTGAAGACCAGCCCGTCCAGGCCGCCCATTTCCGCCGCCAGCGCGCCGATCTCGCGGGCCACGCGGTGGACGAAGACGTCGATCGCGAAACGCGCCCGCGGCGCGTCGCTGGCCAGCAGCTGGCGCATGTCGCTGGAGATGCCGGACAGGCCCAGCAGTCCGGACTGCTTGTAGAGCAGGGTCTCGAGCTCGCGCGCATCCATGCGCTGCTCGTCCATCAGGTAGATCAACACGCCGGGATCGACCGCACCGCTGCGCGTGCCCATCGGCAGGCCGTCGACGGCGGTGAAGCCCATGCTGCTGGCGATGCTGCGGCCGCGGTGGAGCGCGCAGGCGCTGGCGCCGTTGCCCAAGTGCAGGACGACGACGCGCCCGTCCGCCAGCCGCGGCGACAGCGCCGGCAGCCGCGAGGCGATGTACTCGTAGCTCAGGCCGTGGAAGCCGTAGCGGCGCACGCCGGCTTCGAACAGCGCGTAGGGCAGGGCGAAGGCGTCGGCGACGTCGGACTGGCCGCGATGGAAGGCGGTGTCGAAACACGCGACCTGCGGCAGCCCCGGCAGCGCGGAGAAGGCGCGGCGGATCGGCGCCAGATTGTGCGGTTGATGCAGCGGCGCGAGCGGCGTCAGCGCCTCGAGTTGCGCCAGCACCGGCGGCGTCACCCGCACCGGCTGCGCGAATGCGGTGCCGCCGTGCACGACGCGGTGGCCGATGCCCAGCATCTCGATGCCGGGGAATTCGTGGGTGACGAACTCGACCAGGTGATCGAGCGCGGCCTCATGCGTCAGCGTCTCGCCGATGGGCCAGTCGCGTGAACCGGCCTTCGAGCCGTCGGCATGCGAGGCCTCGAAATGCGGCGTCGCCGTGGCGATGCCTTCGACCTGCGCGCGCAACTCGAGTCGCAACGGACCGAGTCGCCGGTCCTCGTGCAGCGAGTACATCGACAGCTTGATGCTGGAGGAGCCCGCGTTGACGACCGCGATGAATTCGCCTTCAAGTCGTGCATCCATTGCTCACCCCATGATGTGATAACCGCCGTCCACGTACAGCGTGGAGCCGGTGATGAGCCGCGCGTGATCGCCCGCGAGCATCGCGGTCGCGTAGCCGACGTCGTCGATGGTCGCCAGCGCGTGGGCCGGCGCGCGCGCGGCGGCGTCCGCGAGCAGCTGGTCGAACTCCTCCAGGCCCGAGGCCGCGCGCGTCGCGATCGGTCCCGGCGAGATCGCGTGCACCCGGATGCCCGACGGACCGAGCTCATGCGCCAGGTAGCGCACCGACGCCTCCAGCGCGGCCTTCACCGGCCCCATCAGGTTGTAGTGCTCGACGACCTTGCTCGCGCCCTGGAAGCTCATCGTGAACAGCGTGCCGCCGGAGGCGCGCATCAGCGGCTCCGCGAGCCGCGCCATGCGGATGAAGCTGTGGCACGAGATGTCCATCGCCATCGCGAAACCGGCCGCGCTGCTGTCGATCAGGCGGCCGTGCAGATCATCCTTCGGCGCGAACGCGATCGAATGCAGCGCGGCGTGCAGCACGCCCCAGCGCTCGGACACGGCGGCGAAGACGCCGTCCAGCGCGTCGGGATCGCGCAGGTCCAGCGGCAGCAGCATGTCGGCGCCGAGCGCGTCGGCCAGCGGCTTCACGTGCGGTAGCGCCTTGTCGTTGAGGTAGGTCAGCGCCAGGTCCGCGCCCATCGCGCGGAAGGCGCGGGCGCAGCCGTACGCGATGGACTGGTCGTTGGCGATGCCGGTGATCAGCACCTTGCGCCCGGCCAGCAGCCGGCCGAACTGCACGGCAGCGGAGTTCATGCGACCGCCTTGCGGCGACGCGCCGTCTTGGACGCTGGAGAGGCCGCGATCGAGACCGTCGCCGCAGCCGCTGTCGACGCCGTGCCGGGCGCCGACAGCGCGAGCGCCATGTCGGCGACGCGCGCTGGATCGACGTGCAGCAGCTCGTGGACGTAGCGCGCCGTCGGCGATTTCGGATCGGCCAGTTCGGATTCGCTCATCAGCACCGCGCTCGCGAGCGCCAGGGCCTGTTCGCGGTCCTCCAGGGTCGGGAGCAGCGTTGGCAGCGCGGCCATCGCCTCGTCCGGCGCGAAGGTCACGATCAGCGCCTGCCGGTGCAGCAGCGTCGCCCAGTCCTCGCCGGGGACCGCCTCGGCCGCGACGGCGCCTTCGGCATCCTCGGCCATGCGGCGGTGGGAGTCGGCCAGCAGCTGGCCGAGCACCAGCCCACGCCGCTGCACGACGCCGCGGTGCGCGAGCCCGGCGAGCAGGATGCGGCAGACCGCGTCGGCGAAGCCGCCTTGTCCGACCTGTTCCAGCGCCATGCGGCGGCCCTCGCGTTCATCGGCGGCCGCGTGCGCGGCGCCGGAGGCGAGATCCGATTCCCGCGGCGGCAGCAGCGCGCCGAGACCGTGGGGGCCGTAGACCGCTTCGATCCAGTGCACGAGCGTCGCATCGCGCTGGTGCCCGAGCCGGTCCAGCGACTCGCTGATCGCGCGGGAGCCGAGCTGTTCCCATTTCAGCCAGGGGTTCTCCGCATCGACCGTCTGACGGCGTTCGCGAACACCATCGGCCGCCTGCTTGATCCATGGCGCCAGCGGATGCAGGTCGGAGATCGCCAGATGCTGCTGGCGCAGCGGGTGCACCCAGCGCAGCCAGTCGCCGAGCGCCTTGCTGCCGACCGCGCGCACGGCCGGCTGCAGCCACTGGCGGTAGCGGCGCATGTTCATCTCGGACACCTGCGCGATCGTGCTGAACAGCGCTTCGTCGCGGCGGCATTCCGGGTTCAGCGCGCGCAGGTCGTCGACGGTGCGGGTCACGAAGCTCACCGAGTAGTCGCCCGATTCCAGAGCCGCCAGCGGTGCCTCGGGATCGCGGGCGTCAATCTTCATCTCGTACAGGCCGGGCGGCAGCGCGACGATCTGCTCGAGCGTGTCGAGGATCTGCTCATGCTCGCGCCGCGCGATGCCGCCGCCCACGAAGATGCCCAGATGGCCGATCTTCGGATGCAGCATGTAGACGATGGTGCGGCCCGCCTTGATCAGGGCCTTCTCGCTGCCCCAGACGTCGATGATCCAGTCCAGCGCCTGCTGCGGCGGCGTGATGTTGTCGCCCCAGGACGCGAAGATCACCATCGGCGCGGTGATGTTGCGCAGGTCCAGCCGGTAGCCTTCCATCTCGACCTCGCCGCGCGCCAGGCGGTTGCCGATGAAGAGGTTCTCGACGATGGCCTCGATCTCCTCGCCGGTCATGCGGAAGTAGCCACCCCACCAGCGCTCGAAGTCGAGGAAGCGTTCGCGCTCGGTGTCGACGTTGGCGTAGAGGTGGTAGTACTTGTCCCACCAGCTGTTGGCGAGGTTGAGGTTCTCGAAGTTGGACACCAGGTGCGCGCCGTCGAAGCGGTCGCCGCCGAGGTCCGCCGACAGCGCCGACATCCACGCGCCGCCGAGCGCGCCGCCCGCGTAGCGCATCGGGTTCTGCTCCGGCGAGCCGGCCCAGTACGACAGCGGCGCGCCGTTCAGGACGATGGGGCCCATCAGGTCGCTGCGCACCGCGGCCAGCGCGGCCACGGCCCAGCCGGCCTGGCAGTTGCCGATCACCGCCGGCAGGCCCGGCGCCTCCGGATGGCGGCGGGCGACCTCCTCGATGAAGTGCGCCTCGGCGCGCGCGACGTCGAGCAAGGTCTGACCCTCGACCGGCTCCGGCTCGAAGGTGATGAAGTAGACCGGATGGCCGGCGCGCAGCGCGACGCCGATCTCGGAGTCCGGTTTGAAGCCGCCGATGCCCGGGCCGTGGCCCGCGCGCGGATCGATGACGACGATGGGACGCCGCGCGGGATCGACGATGTCGCCATCCGCCGGCAGGATGCGCAACAGCGCGTAGTTGCAGGGCTGAGGCAGGTCGCGGCCGTCGATCAGCAGTTCATGTTCGAACTTGAGCAGCGCGGGCTTGCCGGCCTGCAGGTGGTCGAGGAACACGTTGCCGCGCTCGCGCATCGTGTCCAGCGTCAGCAGCGAGCGCTGCCACGCGTCGGTCGCGTACGCTTGCCAGTCGTGGATCCAGTCGGACGTTCCGGACATTCGCATTGCTCCCAGCACCGCCTCGCGAGGTCCGCTCGGCTTGATTTGTTGCACCGCAGCATGCATCATCGACCGCGACTCGTTGCCAATGTCCGAGGGAGACGCAGGGTGATCGAACCATGACCGAACCAGCGCCCGGTGCCCATCCGCACTACGACCGCCTCATCACAGCGGTGCGCGAACTGCCGCCGCTGCGCATGGCGGTCGTTCATCCGTGCAATGACGTGTCCCTGCTCGCGGCGACGGAAGCGGCGACGCTGGGCCTGATCGAGCCTATCCTGATCGGCCCGGCGGGCAAGGTGGCCGAGGCCGCGACGGCGGCCGGCGTAGACCTTTCGCGCTACACCTTGGTCGATGTGCCGCACAGCCATGCGGCGGCGGAGATGGGCGTGGCGATGGCGCTCAAGGGCGAGGCCGACGCGCTGATGAAGGGCAGCCTCCACACCGACGAGCTGATGGGCGCGGTGGTGCGCCGCGACGGCGGCCTGCGCACGGCGCGGCGCATCAGCCATTGCTTCGTGATGGACGTGCCCGGGCATGCGCAGCCGCTGATCATCTCGGACGCGGCGATCAACATCGCGCCGACGCTGGAGGAGAAGGTCGACATCGTGCAGAACGCGATCGATCTCGCGCACGCGCTGCTGCTGCCTGAGGTGCGGGTGGCGCTGCTGTCGGCGATGGAGACGGTGAATCCGAAGGTGCCGTCGACCTTGGATGCGGCGGCGCTGTGCAAGATGGCGGACCGCGGGCAGATCACCGGCGCGGTGCTGGACGGGCCGCTGGCGATGGACAACGCCATCGACCCCGAGGCCGCGCGCATCAAGGGCATCGTCTCGCCCGTGGCGGGCGTGGCCAACGTGCTGATCGTGCCGGACCTGGACGCCGGCAACATGCTGGCGAAGAGCCTGAGCTTCCTGGCGCAGGCCTACGCGGCCGGGGTGGTGCTCGGTGCGAAGGTGCCGATCGTGCTGACCAGCCGCGCCGATTCGCGCACGGCGCGGCTCGCGTCGTGCGCGTTGGCCTCGATGCTGGCGCAGGCCGGGCGGGCCGGTCGCATCAAGGCCGTGGGCTGATCACTCTTCCAGCAGCGAACGCAGCATCCACGCGGTCTGCTCGTGCACCGTCAGGCGCTGCGTGAGCAGGTCGGCGGTGGGTTCGTCGCTGGCCTTGTCGACCAGGTCGAACAGCGCGCGCGCGGTACGGGCGACGCCTTCATGACCGTCGACCAGGATGCGGACCATGTCCAGCGCCTTCGGCGGCGTGGTCGGCGCGTCCGGCAGCGAGCTCAGCGCCGCGAACTGCGCGTACGAACCCGGCGCCTTGTGACCCAGCGAGCGGATGCGCTCCGCGACCGGGTCCACGGCGTTCCACAGCTCGGTGTACTGGGCCATGAACATCGCATGCAGCGAGTTGAACATCGGCCCCGTCACGTTCCAGTGGAAGTTGTGCGTGGTCAGGTAGAGCGTGTAGGTGTCGGCCAGCAGCTTGGATAGACCCTGCGCGATCGCCGCGCGGTCCTTGTCGCTGATGCCGATCTGGATGGACGGCGCGCCCTTGGCGGAGGCGGCTTTGGCGGGAGAGGGGCTCTTCTTGGCCATCGAGGGACTCCTTACGGGAATGGAAGACAAAAGACGCTGAGCAGCCTAACCGATCCAGGGGATCGGCAACATGACCGAGGTGCGTGCGGCGGTGCTGTTCAAGCGACGCTGTGTCGCATCCAGTCGATCAGCGACTGCACGTTCAGCGCGGCGCCGGCGGCCACCAGCAGCCAACCCAGTGTGCGTTGTCCGGAACGTGGGGTCATGTCTTGCTCCTTGCAGATGAAATCCGAAATGCCCGTCGCTGAAATCTCCCGAAGGGATGATCGAGACGGCGCAGGAGTAGGAATTTAGAGAATGGCTATTGATTTGTATATTTGAATAGTTCAAGCATGACGATTGGGAAAACTAACTGAGCGATGAGATTCAGATTGACGGCAGGTTTGAAGAAGGGCGACAATCGCATCACGACTACTCCCCTGCGGGCGCTATTCAGTTAGCCAACCCGCTTGGGACGAAAAGGCCGCTCCACCCGGGGTGGCCTTTTCACTTTCTGGACCTTCATTCTCTTGACAACATCAAGACGCCCCTTCGCGTTGGCGCCTATGTCGACGGCTACAACCTGTACTACGGGCGGTTGCGCGGCAGTCCGTTCAAGTGGTTGGATCTGGTCGGATTGATGGACTTGCTTTTGGCGCAGCGCGATCAGAACGAGACCTTGACCAAGCTGAATCTGTTCACGGCCTACGCGCTGGCGCGTTTTTCGGGCCATGGCGCTGCGTCAGTGGAGGCCCAGACCACCTACCTGCGTGCGCTGGCAGCGCGCCACGAAGGGCGCTTCGAAGCGGTCTTCGGCACGCACACCTGCGATACGTCTGGTTCATTGCTCCCTGAGTACGTTGCCGGTCAACCATTTGATCGCGGCCGGCGGGTGCGTGTGTGGCGAATCGAGGAAAAGAAGACTGACGTCAATATGGCAGTTCGCCTGTATCGAGACGCCGCAAGTGGGCTGTACGACCGCATCGTGGTCATCACGAATGACAGCGATTTCGAACCGGCACTGGAAGCGATCCGCGAAGACTTTCCGCACATCGGAATCGGTGTCGTGATGCCGATCCGACCTGCAGTGGAGGGCATCTCCAATCACCGCAGGTCCTGTGCCGCGTTGGCTGAAATGGCTGACTGGACGTTGTCGTCGTTGAGTGATGAAGCACTGTCGTCATCGCAATTGCCGATCGTGATTCCCACGCGCAAGAAGCCTATCCGCAAGCCGCCGCACTGGTAGCGGAGACGAAGCCTCACGACAGCAAGGTCACTCCTTTGAGCGTGCACGCGTAGACCGCGTTGCGCAGCGCCGCGACCGCCTCGTAGCGGGTGAACGTGCGACGCCACGCGAGCACGACGCGGCGCGTCGGCGCCGGATCTTCGAAAGGGACGTAGCGCAGGTGCGGCGGGACATGGTCCGGCACGCTCAGCGCCGGCACCACCGTGACGCCCATCCCGGACGCCACCATGTGCTTGATCGTTTCCAGCGAACTGCCTTCGAAGCTCTTGCGGATGCCCTCGGCGTCGGTCGAGAAGCGCGCGAACTCCGGGCAGACCTCCAGCACGTGATCGCGGAAGCAGTGGCCGTTGCCCAGCAGCAGCATCGTCTCGGCCTTCAGCTCCTCGGCGCTGATGCGCGGCTTCTTCGCCAGCGGATGCACCGCCGGGACCGCGACGACGAAGCTCTCGTCGTACAGCGGCGCCACCGCCAGGCCCGCATCGGGGAAGGGCTCGGCCATGATGGCGCAGTCCAGCTCGCCGGTGCGCAGCATGTCCAGCAGCTTCTGGGTGAAGTTCTCCTGCAGCATCAGCGGCATGCGCGGATAGAGGTCGATGCAGTGCTTGACCAGCTCCGGCAGCAGGTAGGGCCCGATCGTGTAGATGATCCCCAGCCGCAGCGGCCCGTCCAGCGGGTCCTTGCCGCGCTTGGCGATGTCCTTGATCGCGCTGGCCTGCTCGATCACCGACTGCGCCTGGCGCACGATGTCCTCGCCCAGCGGCGTCATCGTCACCTCGTTGGCGCCGCGCTCGAAGATCTTGACGTCGAGCTCCTCCTCCAGCTTCTTGATCGCGACCGACAAGGTCGGTTGGGAAACGAAGCAGGCCTCCGCGGCGCGGCCGAAATGGCGCTCACGGGCGACGGCGACGATGTAGCGCAGTTCAGTCAGGGTCATGGGCCGGCATTGTCCTCAGAAAGCGGCATCGTGACACCGTCCCGGTACACTGCCGCCCCACCCCCCGGACCCTCCCCGGACCATCCTCCAGGGGACACGCATGACCGAATCGACCTCCCCCCCGACCGCTCCTCCGACGTCCTCGCCGGTGTCCCCACCGACGTCTCTTTACGCCGTGCCGCGTCCGGCGGGCGCTGCGCCCGACCGCAAGCCCGTCACGCTGCAACGCCTGCTCGACATGCACGCCGCCGGCGAGAAGATCGCGATGCTGACCGCCTACGACGCCACCTTCGCGCACGCGATGGAGGACGCCGGCGTGGATTCGATCCTGATCGGCGATTCGCTGGGCAACGTCGTGCAGGGCCTGCAGACGACGGTGCCGGTCACGCTGGAGGCGATGGTCTATCACACGGCCAACGTGGCGCGCGCGCGTCGCGTCGCCTGGGTCATCGCGGACCTGCCGTTCGGCACGTACCACGAGTCGCCGCAGGTGGCCTGGAAGAACGCGATGCAGCTGGCGCAGGCCGGCGCGCACATGATCAAGCTCGAGGGCGGCGGCTGGACCACGGAGACGGTGCGCTTCCTGACCGAACGCGGGATCCCCGTCTGCGCCCACCTCGGCCTGACGCCGCAGACCGTGACCGCGCTGAGCGGCTTCAAGGTGCAAGGCCGCGATGAAGCCGGTGCCGCGCGCATCAAGGCGCATGCGCGCGAGCTGGTCGACGCCGGCGCCCAGATGCTGCTGCTGGAGATGGTGCCGGCGGCGCTGGCCGGCGAGCTGACCCGCTCCCTCGGCGTGCCGGTGATCGGCATCGGCGCGGGCGCGGAGTGCTCCGGCCAGGTGCTGGTGATGCACGACATGCTGGGCGTGGGCGGCGGCCGCAAGCCGCGCTTCGTGCGCGACTTCCTGCAGGGCGCGGCCTCGATCGGCGAGGCCTTCTCGCGCTACGTGACCGACGTCAAGTCCGGCGCCTTCCCCGCGGCCGAACACACCTACTGAGCATGCGGATCCACCACGACATCGCCGGCCTGCGCGCCGCGCTCGCGGGGGACCGTCAGGTCGCCTTCGTGCCCACGATGGGCAACCTGCACGAGGGTCACCTGACGCTCGTGCGCCAGGCCCGCGCGGCCGTCGGGCCCGACGGCCTCGTCGTCGCCAGCGTCTTCGTCAACCGGCTGCAGTTTGCGCCGCACGAGGACTTCGACCGCTATCCCCGCACGCTCCCCCGCGACGCCGAGCTGCTCGAGAGCGCCACCTGCGACCTCATCTTCGCGCCCGACGAGCGCGAGATGTACCCCGAGCCGCAGGGCTACAAGGTGCACCCGCCCGTCGAGCTGGCCGACATCCTCGAGGGCCACTTCCGACCGGGCTTCTTCATCGGCGTCTGCACGGTGGTCGCCAAGCTGTTCCAGATCGTCCAGCCGGACGTCGCCGTCTTCGGCAAGAAGGACTACCAGCAGCTGATGGTGATCCGCCGCATGGTCGACCAGCTGGCGATGCCGATCCGCATCCTCGCGGGCGAAACCGAGCGCAACGGCGACGGTCTGGCGCTGTCCTCGCGCAACGGCTACCTGAGCGAGCAGCAGAAGCAGGAGGCGCTGCTGCTGTCGCGCACGCTGAAGGCGATGATCGCGCGCTGGCAGGCCGGTGAGCGGGACCTGGCCCGCATCGAGGCCGACGCGATGCAGTCGTTGCGCGACGCGGGCTGGGCGCCGGACTACCTCACGCTGCGCCGCCGCCACGACCTCGGCGCGGCGCGCGAGGGCGACGCGCTGGTGGCGCTCGCCGCCGCAAAGATCGGCCAGACGCGCCTGATCGACAACCTCGAGTTCTGAAACGGGACGTGTCTTTCTGACGAGGATCCTGGCCTGTCCGGAACCCACTCAGTGACGTCCGACACTCTGTAAAGACGGCGTTAGGGAAAGCCCGGTCTCATTTCGTGCGGCGCGCGCACCCGCCCCCCTGACTTGTGTCTATCTGCCCACGATACTTCGCCCTTCTTTGCCAGAAATCGGGAGCCATGAGCTCCCAACGCGAGCCCACATGAAGTCGATCACCTTCACCTCCACCATCTCCTCCAAACCCCGCCTGCTGGCGTTGTCCGCCGCGCTGGGCGGCGTCCTGATCCTGGCCGCCTGCGGCGGTGGCAGCGACGACGACAGCGGCAACCCGGTGCAGCGGCCCAAGCCGAACCCGATCACGGTCGCGCCGACCACGACGTGCAGCACCGCCGGCGTCGCCGCGGCGAATGCGAGCACGGCGGCCAACGTCGTGTGCATGCTGACCAGCGACGGCGAGATGGTCGTCGAGCTCGACGCCCGCGCGCCGATCACGGTCACCAACTTCCTGAAGTACGTCGACGCGAAGTTCTACGACAACACGATCTTCCACCGCGTGGTGCCCGGCTTCGTTGCGCAGGGTGGCGCCTACATCACGGGTTACGCCGCCAAGCCCCCCGGCAACAACCTGGGCGGGACCATCAAGCTGGAGAGCAACGTCGGCATCTCGAACGTGAAGTACACGATCGCGATGGCGCGTCTGGCCACGCCGGTGGACTCGGCGACCAGCCAGTTCTTCTTCAATTCCGCCGACAACAGCGCCGCGCTGGACTACAGCGCCTCGACCACCAATCCGAATCCGGGCTACGCCGCCTTCGGCCGCGTGATCTCAGGCCAGGCCACGGTCGACAAGATCAACGCCGAGCCGCAGCTCTACACCGGTGCCGAAACCCCGGCGACCGAAGTCCTGCTGTACTGGGCGATCCGCCTGCGTTGATCCCGCTCGGGGCCCTCAGGCCTTGAGGTACTCGGTCTTGTGACCGAGCCAGCGCTCGACCTGCAGCTGCGCCGCGCGCGGCTGTTCGTCGAGCAGCCGGGGCGCCAGCGCCCGCGCCGCGCTCAGCAGCGGCGCGTCCTCCTGCAGATCGGCGAAGCGCAGCAGCTGCGCGCCGCTCTGGCGCGCGCCCATGAATTCCCCCGGCCCACGGATGTCGAGGTCGCGGCGCGCGATCTCGAAGCCGTCGGTCGTTTCGGCCATCGCGCGCAGGCGCGACTTGCCGGTGTCCGACAGCGGCCCGGTGTAGATCAGCACGCACACGCTGGCGACCGATCCCCGGCCCACGCGCCCGCGCAGCTGGTGCAGCTGCGACAGGCCGAAGCGCTCCGCGTGCTCGATGACCATCACGCTCGCGTTGGGCACGTCGACGCCGACCTCGATGACGGTCGTCGCGACCAGGATGTCCATCTGTCCGGCGCTGAACTGCGACATCACCGCCGCCTTCTCCGCCGCCGGCATGCGGCCGTGCAGCAGGCCGACCCGCTTGCCCGGCAGCGCGGCGCCGAGCTCGGCGTGCGTTTCGGTGGCGTTCTTGAGATCGAGCGCCTCGGACTCCTCGATCAAGGGGCAGACCCAGTAGACCTGCCGCCCGTCCTCGACGGCGGCGGCGATCTTCTCGATCACGTCGTCGCGCCGGCCGTCCGCGAAGACGCGCGTGACGATGGGGCTGCGACCCGGCGGCAGCTCGTCGATCGTGGACACGTCCAGGTCGGCGAAGTAGGTCATCGCGAGCGTGCGCGGGATCGGCGTGGCGCTCATCATCAGCAGGTGGGGCTCGAGCGGGCCTGAACCGGGCGCGCCCGCATCGACCGCCCCGGCGGCTTCGTCGGCGAGTTTCTTGCGCAGTGCCAGCCGCTGAGCGACGCCGAAGCGGTGCTGCTCGTCGATGATCGCCAGCCCCAGGCGGTGGAAGCGCACCTTGTCCTCGATCACCGCGTGGGTGCCGACGATCAACGTGGCCTCGCCCGAGGCGGCCGCGTCCAGCATCTTCTGCCGCGCCTTGCCCTTGACGCTGCCGGTGATCCAGGCGACGCGGATGCCCAGCGGTTCCAGCCAGCCGATCAGCTTGCGGAAGTGTTGTTCGGCCAGGATCTCGGTGGGCGCCATCAGCGCGCATTGCCAGCCGGCATCAATGGCCACGGCGGCCGCGAGCGCCGCCACCACGGTCTTGCCCGAGCCGACGTCGCCCTGCAGCAGGCGGTGCATCGGTTGCGGGCGGGCGATGTCGGCGGCGATCTCCCCGGCGACGCGGTGCTGCGCGCCGGTCAATGCGAAGGGCAGGGCGGCGAGCAGCCGTTCATGCAGGCCGCCCGCCGCGCCGCGCAGGGGCGGGGCCCGCAGATGGGCCCGCTCGCGCTGTGCGCGTTGCTGGCTGAGCTGCTGGGCGAGGAGCTCCTCGAACTTGAGCCGTTGCCAGGCCGGATGGGTGTGGTCCTCCAGCGTCGACAGACCGGCCGACGGCGGTGGATGGTGCAGGAAGTTCAGCGCGTCGCGCAGCGCGGGCAGGCCTTTGGGCACCAGCGCCAGCGGGAGCACCTCGTCCAGCGGGGCTCTGCGCAACGCGGACGCCACCGCCTTGCGCAGGTAGGCCTGCGGCAACTGGGCGCTGGTCGGGTAGACCGGCGTCAGCGAGGTCGACAGCGGCGTGTCCGCGTCGACCTTGCGGAAGTTCGGATGGACCATCTCGCGGCCGAAGAAGCCGACGCGGATCTCGCCGCGCACGCGCACGCGGGTACCGACCGCCATCGTCTTCTGGTGGGCGGGATAGAAGTGCAGGAAACGCAGCGTCAACAGCGCGCCGTCGTCGTCGCGCAGCTTGACCAGCAACTGGCGGCGGCCGCGGTGCTCGATGCGGCTCTCGACGACCTCGCCTTCGCACTGGAGCGTGTCGCCGTCGTGCGCGCGGTCCAGCGGCGTCAGCGTGGTCTCGTCCTCGTAGCGCAGCGGCAGGTGCAACGCGAGGTCGATGTCGCGCGCCAGGCCCATCTTCTCCATCGCCTTCTGCGGCGCGGACTTGGACGGCGCGGCGTCCGCACCCGCTCCCGCGCGACCCGGTGTCGAGGGCGGCGGCGGTGACGATGGAGCGGTGCTGGCCTGGGTCATGTGGGTGGGATTTTGCCTTGGGGCGATCCCTCCCATGGGCGAGGTGCCAGAACGTTCAGAAGGCGCCTCCGTGCCCGGCGTCGTGAGCGTCGGCCGGCTCTTTTCATGGGCCGCCGTGACCGATTGCCGCTTCCGCCGGGGCGACCGGGCATTTCCCCCGGGTCGACGGGGGCGCATCCGACATGGCTGGCTGCTAGGCTGTGTCGACCTCCCTTTCCCGATCCGTCCACCCATGACCACCCGCCGCGAGAGCCTGCTCTGGCTTGCCGCCGCCGCCGCCGTTCCGGCACGCGCGGCGGACGCGCCCGTGCGGATGGTCGCCACGGAGTTTCCCCCGTATACCGGCAGCACGCTGCCCGGCGGGGGCGTCGCCTGCGAGATCACCCGCGCCGCGCTGCACCAGGCGGGCCGGTCGATGACGCTCACCTTCCGGCCCTGGGCCCGGGCGCTGCTCGAGTTCCAGCGCGGCGACCACGACGGCGTCATCGGCGCGTGGCGATCGGTCGAGCGCGAACGCACGATGCGCTTCCCGCAGCCGCTCGGGATCCTCAACCAGGTCGGTTTCATGGCGCGGGCGGATCGCAGGCGGCGCGTCGACGACCTCGCCGCGCTGCGCGACCTGCGCGTCGGCGTGGTCCACGGTTATGCGAACCCGCCGCGCTTCGACGCGGCGAGCCTGCCGGTCGAAGGCGCCGTCGACGACCTTGCCAACCTGCGCAAGCTGCTGGCCGGGCGCGTCGATCTGGCGTTGATCGACAAGGGCGTCGGCGCCCACCTGCTGGAAACCCATCTGCGCGAATCCGCTGGCAAGCTGGTGTGGCTGGAGCCCTCGGTGTCAGAGGTGCCGCTGTACACGGTGTTCTCGAAGGTCCGGCCCGAGGGCGAGCGCTTCGCCGCCGCGTTGAGCCGCGGCATCGGCGATCTGCAGGGCAGCGGCCGGCTGGCGATGCTGCTGCAGCAGGGGGCGCGCTGGCAATAGGGGGGCTGGGAGGACTAGTGGGAAAATCGCGCCCATGTCCCGAACCTTCTCGGTGAGCGATTTCGATTTCGCTCTGCCCCCCGACCTCATCGCCCAGCATCCCGCCGCCGAACGCAGCGCCTCGCGCCTGCTCGACGGCCGGTCCGATCCGCCCGTCGACCGCGTGTTCCGCGAACTGCCCGACCTGCTCAACCCCGGCGACCTGCTGGTGTTCAACGACACCAAGGTCATCAAGGCCCGCCTGTACGGCGCCAAGGCCAGCGGCGGCGCCGTCGAGGCGCTGGTCGAGCGCGTGCTGCCCGGCACGCGCGAGGTCTGGGCCCACATGCGCGCCAGCAAGAGCCCGAAGGCGGGCGCGGTGGTGCGCTTCGCCGACGCCTTCGACGCCGAGGTCCTCGGCCGCTGCGGGCCGGACGACGGGCTCTTCCACCTGCGGCTGTCCGGCGATCCCTTCGCGCTGCTCGAGCAGCACGGCCATGTGCCGCTGCCGCCCTACATCGAGCACGGCGACTCGGCGGACGACGTGCGGCGCTACCAGACCGTGTTCGCGCGGGAGCCCGGCGCCGTCGCCGCGCCGACCGCCGCGCTGCACTTCGACGAGGCGCTGCTCGCGCGCCTGGCCGACCGCGGCGTCGGCACGGCGCATGTGACGCTGCACGTCGGCGCCGGCACCTTCCAGCCGGTGCGCGTCGAGTCGCTGGCCGAGCACAAGATGCACAGCGAGTGGTTCCAGGTCACGCCGGAGACCGTCGAGGCGATCGCGCGCTGTCGCGCCGCGGGCGGGAAGGTCACGGCCGTCGGCACGACGACGCTGCGCGCGCTGGAATCGGCGGCACTCGGCGGCGGCCTGAAGGCCGGCGCGCGAGAGACCGACATCTTCATCACGCCTGGCTTCGACTTCCAGGTCGTCGACCGGCTGGTGACCAACTTCCACCTGCCCAAGAGCACGCTGATGATGCTGGTGTCGGCCTTCGCCGGCTACGAGCCGATCATGGCGCTCTACCGCCACGCGATCGAACAGCGCTACCGTTTCTTCAGCTACGGCGACGCCATGCTGCTGGAGCGCGCCCGGCGCTGATCGACAGGCGCGTTGTCACATCGGAGTAGGCTGCGACGTCTTGTGGGCAAGACGACTCCGGACGACGCGCCAATGACCGACACCGCTCCCGACTCCGCTGACGCCGGCGATCCGGCGCTCGATCCCTCGCCCGCGGCCCGCGCGCTGCGTTACGACCGCGACCACGCGCGGTCCTTGCGCGCATTGGCCTACCGGATGCTGGGTTCGCGGGCGGAGGCCGAGGACATCGTGCAGGAGGCCTGGCTGCGCTGGGCCGACGTCGACGAGTCGACCGTGCGCCATGCCGGCGCCTTCCTGTCGCGGCTGGTGACCAACCTCTGCCTGGACCGGCTCTCGTCGGCGGCGATGCGGCGCGAGCAGTACGTCGGCGTCTGGCTGCCCGAGCCGCTGATCGACGACGCCGGCGACTGGTCGCCGAACCCGGAGACCCAGGCCGAGTTCGCGCAGGACGTGTCGGTGGCGTTCATGCTGACGCTGGAGCGGCTGTCCCCGCTCGAGCGCGCCGCCTTCCTGCTGCACGAGGTGTTCGAGCTGGATTTCGACGAGATCGGCCGCCGGCTGGGTCGCAGCGCCGCGGCCTGCCGCCAGCTGGCGAGCCGCGCGCGGCAGCACGTCAAGTCCGACTACGCACGCCACGAGGTCGAGGACGAGGAGCGTCAGCGCCTGTTCCAGGCCTTCATGGGGGCGTTGCAGTCCTTCGACGTCGAAGGACTGGCCAAGGTGCTGACCGATGACGCGATCCTGCTGGCGGACGGCGGCGGCAAGGTCACGGCGGTGCCGCGGATGCTCGAGGGCGGCGCCCTGGTGGCGCGGACCTTCGTGGGTTTCGTGAAGATGCCCACCGCCCGGGACTGGCGCGTGCGTCCCGCGCGGATCAACGGGCTGCCGGGCTACATCGTCTACGACGTGGCCGGCGAGCCGATCCAGACCGTCGCATTGCGACCCGCGCCGGAACCGGGCCGCGTCAGCGCGATCTATGTCCAGCGCAATCCCGACAAGCTCGGGCACCTGCCGAGGATCGAGCCGGCGCCGGCTTCGGCGCCGGTTCCACCGGGCATTTCTGCCGCGCCCGAAGACGGTGCGACCTGATCCGACGAAGGGCGCGATGCGCCCTTCTGATGCGAAACCGCGCTGTTCTGGCGCGAAATGACGGCTCGGGCAACACCCGACCCCTCTTTCGGACTGTGGTGTCCCCCCGCGCCCACGGGGGGGCGTGCACCCCTAGGTTTAGGGACAATCGAGGCCACTAGACCACCCTCTGTCCGGGATCCACCATGACGCTGTTCGCTCGCACCTCGATCGCCGCCGCCGCCGCGCTGTTCAGCGGCCTGGCCGCCGCCGCTTCCATCGGGGGCCTGGTGAACACGGGCGCCGGACAGTCGACCGGCAGCACCGACACCAACTACAAGTACACGGCAACCGGCGACGCGGCCGGCCTGTCGGGCTTCGGCGTGGTGAGCAACGGCAACGCGGATCCGTTCCCGAGCTGGCTGCCCAACACCGCGTCCTCGGCGTGGCTGATCCCGGGTGCCGACCAGAACACCAACTACAGCCCGAACGGCAACTCGACGTTCACCTGGACGCTGAGTTTCGACCTGACCGGTTTCGACGCCAGCAGCGCCTCGTTCAGCGGCCACTGGGCGGCGGACAACAACGGCGTGCTGCTGCTCAACGGCGTGGCGATCTCGACCATCTCCGGCCAGCGCGGCTACGCGGACTGGACCTCGTTCGCGGCCTCGAGCGGCTTCCTGGCGGGCGTGAACACGCTGCAGTTCGTCGTGACCGACACGGTCGACCAGACCTACAACTTCACCGGCCTGCGCGCGGAGTTCCTGAGCTCCAACGTCAACGCCGCGGTCGCGCCGGCCGTGCCGGAACCGCACACCTACGCGCTGATGCTGGCCGGCCTGGGCGCGCTGGGCTTCATCGCCCGCCGCCGCCGCAGCTGATCTGCCGCATCGGGCCTCGTCGGCCCTGTGACGGAAAAAGCCGCTGAGTGATCAGCGGCTTTTTTGCTTTTGCCGGGATCGAACGACCCCGGACGACAGATCATCGCTGGTCGCAATCAGCCGCGTAGTAGATCGGGCGCTTCTTGCCGGTGATGTCGCCCTCGACCGGCACGAAGCGCGCGTACAGCATCAGCACCTTGTCGATCGCGAAGTCGGCCCCGGTGTCGGCGCGCCAATCGACGGGTCCGACGGCCGTCATCGGCTTCCCGCCCATCAGCATCGCTACCGCTTCGGCGCTGCTGGCCGTGAAACGGACAGGCTGCTGTGCGTCGTCAAGAATCTGGCGGGTGTCGCCGATCAGATTCGCGTCGGCAAAGAAGCGGTCTCCGCTCTTCCCGGAAAAAAAGCAGGCGTTGCCTTCCGGTGTCACGGTCGCAGCCACGATGACTTCATCGCTCGACGGATCCAGTGCCTTCCAGGATGGAGGGGCTTCGACGTGGGTGTCTCCTAGATGGAACCGAAGCTGTTTTCCGAACTCCAGCCCGAAGAAGGCCTTTGAGAGCTCCTGCTGCTGAAAGACCACCGGCTTCTCGAGCAGTGCTTCCGTGCGCAGGATCAGCGATCGCCCTTGAGGCACTCTGACGCGCATGAGCATCGCGGGCTCGATGAAGTGGGCCCACCCCTTGGCTTCGATTTGCGTCCAGTCGGCCGTCGCCTGCTGCTTGCCGAAGTCCTCGTCGATCTTGGGCGTTGCGCACCAGTGTCCTGGCGTGTCGTAGCCCTCTTTGCCTTTGCCTGTGAAGTCGGGCTGGCGTTCGAGCTCCTGCTCGCGATCGATGCGGCGGTGATGGGCGCCGCACACCACTGGATGGACATCGCCGGACGGCGGCTGTGACTCCCCCGGCAGGACCAGCGTGCAAGTCTTGCCATCCGTCGAATGGCACATGGCATCGCCGGCCGGCGTTTCGGACAGCCAATGCCTGGCTCCCAGGATGGAGTAATCCTGCCACTTGGCGAAATACGTGGCGTAGGCGGAGCGGCACCAGTGTCGGTCGCCGCTGAGGTTGTTCGCGTCGTTGTAGCCGGTCCTGTTGCCCCACTTGGCGGCGTGCGCGGTTCCGCACACGAGCGGTTGCAACTCCGAAGCCGGAACCTTGCCGGGCTCGGACACCGGTCTGTTCCAGGAGCAGTGCGTGCCGTTAAAACTCAGGCAACTCAGATTGCCGTCGGCCTCGAGCCGTACCCATCCGTCGTACCACTTCTTCCACTCGGTCGGAGATGCGGCAGGCGGCGATGTGGCGAGGACGGTGCCGGACAAGGTGCCGCCGAGCAGGATCAAGGCGGACAGGGCGATCAGACGCATGGGAGCTCTCACGAACAAGGAGCCCGATCAGTGTCG
The DNA here is from genome assembly GCF_036486225.1 of Roseateles sp. GTDB lineage: Bacteria > Pseudomonadota > Gammaproteobacteria > Burkholderiales > Burkholderiaceae_C > Roseateles. The sequence continues at coordinate 19,531 of NZ_DASVNZ010000393.1, forward strand.
AGAGGCGCTGTCGACACCCAAAGAAAAAGCCGCCGATGACGGCGGCTTTTGCGGGGAACTCCGGTGTCGCCGGAGCCCGTGTATGTCTTACTCGTCCCCGCCGGTCAGTAGCGGGATCGAGCCTTCCGAGTGCTTGCCCAACAGGCCGCTGCGGCTGTAGACGCCGAGCTTGTCGCGGGTGTCGGCGATGTCCAGGTTGCGCATCGTCAGCTGGCCGATGCGGTCGGCCGGCGTGAACGGGGCGTCCTCGACCTTCTCCATCGACAGGCGCTCCGGCGCATAGGTCAGGTTGGGGCTGACGGTGTCCAGGATCGTGTAGTCGTTGCCGCGGCGCAGCTCCAGCGTCACCTCGCCGGTGATGGCGCGGGCGACCCAGCGCTGGGCGGTCTCGCGCAGCATCAGGCACTGCGGGTCGAACCAGCGGCCCTGGTACAGCAGGCGGCCGAGCTTCATGCCGTTCATGCGGTACTGCTCGATGGTGTCCTCGTTGTGGATGCCGGTGACCAGACGCTCGTAGGCGATGTGCAGCAGCGCCATCCCGGGGGCCTCGTAGATGCCGCGGGACTTGGCCTCGATGATGCGGTTCTCGATCTGGTCGCACATGCCCAGGCCGTGGCGGCCGCCGACGCGGTTCGCTTCCATGAACAGCTCGACCAGGTCGGGGAAGGTCCGGCCGTTGATCGCGACGGGCACGCCGTCCTCGAAGCGCACCGACACCGTCTCCGCCTTGATGACGACGTCGTCCTTCCAGAAGGCCACGCCCATGATCGGGTTGACGATGTTCATGCCCTGGTTCAGGAACTCCAGGTCCTTGGCCTCGTGGGTGGCGCCCAGCATGTTGGAGTCGGTCGAGTAGGCCTTCTCCACGCTCATCTTGTAGTCGAAGCCGTTGGCGATGAGATATTCGCTCATCTCCTTGCGACCGCCGAGCTCGTCGATGAAGGTCTGGTCCAGCCAGGGCTTGTAGATCTTGAGCGCCGGGTTGGCCAGCAGGCCGTAGCGGTAGAAGCGCTCGATGTCGTTGCCCTTGAAGGTCGAGCCGTCGCCCCAGATGTTCACGCCGTCGTCGCGCATGGCGACGACCAGGGCGGTGCCGGTCACGGCGCGGCCCAGCGGGGTGGTGTTGAAGTAGGTGGCGCCGCCGCTCTTGATGTGGAAGGCGCCGCACTGCAGGGCGGCGATGCCTTCGGCGACCAGCTGCGCGCGGCAGTCGACCAGGCGGGCGATCTCGGCGCCGTAGGCCTTGGCCTTGCGGGGGATCTCGTCGTAGTCGCTCTCGTCGGGCTGGCCGAGGTTGGCGGTGTAGGCGCAGGGGACGGCGCCCTTGCCGCGCATCCAGTGCACCGCGGCGCTGGTATCCAGGCCGCCCGAGAAGGCGATGCCGACGCGCTCGCCGGCGGGAATCTTTTGGAGGATGGTTGCGGCCACGGGCAGTCTCGCGCGGTAGTGGGGAAAACAGCCGGCGATTCTAGGCTGCGGAGGGCGGCGAGGCTTCGCGGATGGGCGATGGAGGAGAAAACCGGGCGGGCCGTCTCGAAAGAATCAAGATGCAAATAAGAGCCTCTTTAAGGGCTCTTAAGTCGCATAATTCCGACATAAGCATCTATAAAAGGACGCTTCCATGATCGACTTCAGATTGGCCTCGGCGACGCAGATTCAGGCGGAGCTCGGCGAGCGCCTGCGTCTGCAGAGGATGTCGAGGTCGTGGACCCAGCGGGACTTGGCGCTGCGCGCCGGTGTGGCGCTCAACGCCGTGAGGAATCTTGAAGCGGGCGGTAACGTCACCGTGGCGTCGCTCGTGAAGGTGCTGCAGGTGCTGTCGCTCGTCGTCGAGCTGGAGGACGCTTTCCAGCCGAAGGCGACGCTGTCCATTGCCGATCTGGAACGGCTCGAGACGCCGCAACGCCAACGCGTGAGGCCGGGGAAGACATGAACAAGGTCGAGATCGTCTTTGAGGGCTGGGGTCAGTCGTGGACCCTGGGCACCCTGGCGCAACGCGCCCGGACCACCCTGTTCGAGTATTCCCCGGAGGCCATCGCACGCGGCATCGAGTTCTCGCCGCTGCGGGTGCCCTTGCAAATGCAGACCTACGCGGACTTTCCGCAACATCTCGGCGGAGTTCCCGGGTTCATCGCCGATGCGCTACCGGATGGCTGGGGCCTGCTGCTGATGGACCGCGTCTTCCGGAAGTCCGGACGCGACCCTGCGACCCTCAACACCTTGGACCGATTGAGTTTCATCGCCGACCGGGCCATGGGGGCGCTCTCGTTCAAGCCGGCGAGCGACGTGGAGATCACGCAGGAAGACCTGACGCTGCTGCAGCTGGCCCAGGCGGCGCACGACGTGGTGGAGGACCGGGACTCGGAGGCGCTCAAGACGCTGGCCGTGGTGGGCGGTTCCCCGCAGGGCGCGCGTCCCAAGGCGCTGGTCCAGTTCGATCCCCAATCGCGCCGGGTGAGCACCGATCCCCGCGCCAGGGGCGCGCCCTGGCTGGTGAAGTTCCCGGCGCAGAACGAGCACGTCGAGGTGTGCGGCATCGAAGTCGCGTACGCGCGACTCGCGCAGGCGGCGGAGATCGACATGCCGCCGGTTCATCTGTTCAAGCTCGCGCCGAAGTTGGCCGCATTCGGCGTGGAGCGCTTCGATCGCAGCGAGGGCATGCGCGTGCCCGTGCAATCGCTGGCCTCCCTGCTTCACGCCGACTTCCGTCTGCCCTCTGCGGACTATCAGCAACTGATGCAGGCGACCAAGTTCGCGACCGCCAGCCACCAGGAGGTGCTCAAGGCTTTCCAACGATGCGTCTTCAATGTCGTGTTCAACAATCGAGACGATCACACGAAGAACTTCGCTCTGAGGATGAACCGGCGGATGGAATGGGAGGTCGCACCGGCCTTCGATCTGACCTTCAATCCAGGACCGGGGGGGTATCACCAGACGGCGGTGATGGGAGAGGCGAAGACACCGGGGCGGGAGCATCTGCTGCGCCTGGCGCAGGCCTGCGACATTCCGTCGCAGCATGCGATGGGTGTGATCGACAGGATGTGCGAGGTCGCGAGCGGGCTGCCCGACGCGTTGGACGCAGAGGGCGTCCGACGGGCGACGAGGCAGACCATTTCTGCCGCAGTCTCGACAAACGTGCGACGTTGCGGCGCGGCTGTTTAATCCTCGGGCGGCTTGAGCCACCCGATTCGTCCCTGACCCGACTCATTCAAGGTCGCGACGAAAGCGTTCGCGGCTGACTCTGGCAGCCGCAGCGTGACATCGACCAATGCGCCATGCGCCACGTCCACCAGCTGCGCGCCGGCCTTCTCGGCCTCCCGGCGCAGCAGACCCTCCTGCGCATAGGGCAGGGTGCAGCGGAGCGTCCGCAGGCGGATCACAGGCACCTTGTCGGCCTTGAGGAGCGCCTGCGCGACCGCGTCGGTGTAGGCGCGCACCAGCCCGCCAGCGCCCAGCTTCACACCGCCGAAGTAGCGCACCACCGTCGCCAGCACGCCTTCCAGGTCCTGGTGGCGCAGCACTTCCAGCATCGGCCGGCCGGCGGTGCCGCCGGGCTCGCCGTCGTCGTTGGCGGCGGACTGGCCGCCGGCCATCAGCGCCCAGCAGACGTGGGCGGCGCCGGGGTGTTCGGCGCGCAGCTGCTCGACCCGCGCCAGCGCCGCCGCGCGATCGGGCACCGATTCCACGCAGCCGAGGAAGCGGCTCTTCTTGATGATCAGTTCGGCGTGGACCGGCGCGGCGAGGCTGTGGGGCATGGGCGCGATTGTCGCGGCCCGACGCCGGCCTTCATCGTCCGCTGCCGTCGCTGCTACGGCGTCTCGGACACGTCGCCCAGATGCCGGTGCTTGAAGCCCTCGATGGTGCCGTCCTTCAGCATCTCCTCGACGGCGTGCCGCATGAGGTCGCGATCGACCTGCGGGATGCGCTCGCGGGACAGCGCCAGTGCGCCGATGCTGCGCTCGTTCGGCGCGAAGGACAGGGCGGTGAAGGCCGCGAACACCGGATCGGCGCGCCGCGCCAGGGCCAGGCTGTGCGCGCCCAGCACGACCGCGTCGCCGCGGCCGGCCTTGAAGATGCGGATCGCGGTGGGCTGGTCGGGCGCCTCGTCGACGCGGCCCTGGATGCGCAGGCTCGTGAGCCAGGACTCCACCGTCGGCGTGAAGACGTAGCCGCGCACGACGATGACGCGACGCCGCTTGTCGGCGAGGAAGGCGGCCGGCGTCCCGCTGGACGCGGCCAGCGCGGGCCGCATCACGACGAACTGCTTGGATTCGATGTACGGGATGAACTCGACGAGCAGCTCGCGCTCCTTCGTCATCAGCGCGGAGACCGTCATGTCCATCTGGCCGGAGGCGAGCCGCGCCCAGATGCGCACGCGCGATTCGGTGATGGCCGTGAGCTTGCAGCCGCTGCGTCGGGCCACCTCGTCGACGACGTCCTTGTCGATGCCGGCCCAGCGGCCTTGCTCATCGCGGTAGTACAGCCCGCTGTACTCGTACAGGCCGACCGTGTAGGGCCCGCAGGCGAGCGCCGACGCCGGCGCGATGGCGCAGGCGGCCGTCGCGACAAGGGCGGCGATCCAGGACCTCAAGATGCTTCTCCGGGGAGTCTGCGCTCCCGATTGCGAGAAGAGTCTACGCCGCTGCCGCGACGCCCGGCCCGCGCGCGACCCCCATCGGACGCGGGGCCCGATAATCGCGCCCATGCTGAAGTTCGAACTGCTCAAGACCGAAGGCCGCGCACGACGCGGCGTCATGACGCTCAACCACGGCGTCGTGCAGACGCCCATCTTCATGCCGGTGGGCACCTACGGCACCGTCAAGGGGGTGATGCCGCGCTCGCTCGAGGAGATGGGCGCGCAGATCATCCTGGGCAACACCTTCCACCTGTGGATGCGCCCAGGCCTGGACATCATGAAGCAGTTCGGCGGGCTGCACCGCTTCGAGAGCTGGAACAAGCCGATCCTGACGGACTCGGGCGGTTTCCAGGTCTGGTCGCTGGGTGAGATGCGCAAGATCAGCGAGGAGGGCGTCAAGTTCGCGTCTCCGGTGAACGGCGACAAGCTGTTCCTGACGCCGGAGATCTCGATGCAGATCCAGACGGTGCTCAACAGCGACATCGTCATGCAATTCGACGAATGCACGCCCTACGAGTCCAAGGGCCAGCTGACGACCGAGAAGGAAGCGCGGCTGTCGATGGAGATGAGCCTGCGCTGGGCCAAGCGCTGCCAGGACGAATTCACCAAGCTGCAGAACCCGAATGCGCTGTTCGGCATCGTGCAGGGCGGCATGTTCGAGCACCTGCGCGACGTGTCGCTGGCCGGGCTGAAGGATCTGGACCTGCCGGGCTACGCGATCGGCGGGCTGTCGGTGGGCGAGCCCAAGGCGGACATGCTGCGCATCCTCGATCACATCGCCCATCAGCTGCCGGCGGACAAGCCGCGCTACCTGATGGGCGTGGGCACGCCGGAGGATCTGGTCGAAGGCGTGCGCCAGGGCGTGGACATGTTCGACTGCGTCATGCCGACGCGCAACGCGCGCAACGGCCACATGTTCACCCGCTTCGGCGACCTGCGGCTGCGCAACGCGCGCTACAAGTCGGACGAGAAGCCGGTCGACGAGACCTGCACCTGCTACTGCTGCCAGAACTTCAGCCGCGCCTACCTGCATCACCTGGACCGCTGCGGCGAGATGCTGGGCCCAATGCTGACGAGCGTGCACAACCTGCACTACTACCTCAACCTGATGAAGGAAGTGCGCGAGTCGCTGGACGCCGGCGACTTCGAGGGCTTCCGGCAGCGGTTCCAGGCTGACCGCGCCCGCGGCGTATGAGGCCGGCACCATGAGCGGTGACGCGTCCCTGCTGCCGACGTCGCAAGTCGATCGCGCCGCGCGCGCCGAACTCAAAGGTCACGGCAGCGCGGTTGTGTGGCTGACCGGCCTGTCGGGTGCGGGCAAGTCGACCTTGGCGGACCGCGTGGAGCAGCGGCTGCACGCGCAAGGCCTGCACACCTACCTGCTGGACGGCGACGTGTTGCGAGGCGGGCTGAACCGCGACCTGGGCTTCACTGCCCAGGACCGGGGCGAGAACATCCGGCGCGTGGGCGAGGTCGCGCGACTGATGGCCGATGCGGGGCTGATCGTGATCGTGGCGCTGATCTCGCCGTTCCGACGCGATCGGCAGGCGGTGCGCGAGCGCTTCGCCCCGGGCGAGTTCATCGAAGTCCATGTCGACGTGCCGCTGGCGGTCGCTGAGGCGCGCGATCCCAAGGGCCTGTACCGCAAGGCGCGCGCGGGCCTGCTGAAGGACTTCACCGGCGTCGATTCGCCTTATGAGCCGCCAACCGCGCCCGAGTTGCACCTTCGCACGGCCACCGTCTCGCCGGACGCCGCTGCCGACGCCGTGCTGGCGCACCTGCGCGCTGCGGGTCTGCTGGGCAGCTGATCAGCGGGGGAGACCGCCCTCGGCGTCGTTCGCGAGCGGGCCGAGCGCCGCGCGCAGTCCACCGAGATGACGCTCATAGTGGCGCCACCGGCCCGAGGAGCGCTGGTACAGCGGCTGCCGCACCTGCCAGTTGCTGGGCGTCGCGACGCTGGCCGTACTGGCGTGGAAATTCAGGCAGGCCTCATCCCATGTCAGGCCCAGGTGTTCCAGCGCCGCCGCGATGTGCGGGCGCGGGTCGGCGACCAGCGCGTCGTAGTCGACATCGTGGATGTCGTCCCCGTACAGCGATTTCCAATGGGCCATCAGCCGCCGGTACTGGCGATACCAGTGCGCAATGTCCTCCAGGTCTAGCGAGTACGCCATCGACGGACCGAGGTGCAGGAAGAACACGGACAGGCAGTTGTCGAGCACGGCGCGCCGTGTGTGCAGGATCTTCGCGTCCGGGAAGAGCTGCTTGATGAGGCCGACGAAGAGGAAGTTGTCAGGGCGCTTGTCCGTCAGCCGTGCCGCGCCAGGGAATCGCATCGCGACGCCGTCGCGGTACTCGCGACGCAACTGGGCGACGAGTTCGGCGGGCAGCGGGCGGTCCGGTTCCGCCAGACGCGGCAGCAGATGGCGGTGGGCGAGGCTGGGCAGCAGGTCGATCTCTCCGCCAGGGCGTACACCGGGATGGCTGCCCAGGATCTGCTCCAGCAGCGTCGATCCCGAGCGGAACATGCCGCAGATGAAGACCGCCGGCGCAGGGGCGACGGATTCGTCTGGGCGGGAGGGCGGCACTGGCTGCAGCGACTGGCGGATGAGCGTGTCGACCAGCCGTTCATGCGCGTCGCGGTCGTAGCGCAGCGGGGTGCGGCCCTGGCTGAACCGCGCGGCCCGGTTCGCGTGGGCGTAGGCGGCGAAGGCGTCATCATGGGACCCGGCGTCGTCGAGCGCCTTGCCCAGGGCGAAGGCGAGGTCCGCGTGTTCGGCGGGATGCCGGCCGCGAACGCCCAGCGCCTGCCTCAGGCGCTGGATCAGCGGATCGGCGGGGGAGTCGAAGCGGCGCAGGTTCGCCAGCCTGGAGAGGGCCAGCGCATGGCCCGGGTCGACGGCGAGCGCCTGTTCGTAGCGGGCCTGGGCCTGGACGCGTTCCCCGCGTTGCTCGTGCAGGTTGCCCAGGTTCACCAAGGCCGGCAGGAAACGGGGCGCGATGGCGAGCGCACGCTTCAGCTCGGCCATCGCGTCGGCCTCGCGGCGCAGGTCTTCGGCGAGGATCACGCTGCGGTTCAGATGAATCTCTTCGGCGCCCTGGGCGCCCAAGGCCAGCGCGCGATCGTAGGCGGCCAGCGCAGCGGGGAAATCGCGCAGCTGGCGTTGGAGGTAAGCCAGGTTGAACCAGTCGTCGGGTAGTCCGGGCGTCACGTCCAAGAGCGTGCGGTACGCCGTGACGGCCTGCGCCGTTCTGCCCGCGGAAAGGTGTCCGACGGCGGCGTCGCGCAGGGAAAAAACGGGGTCTTGCATGGTCGCGACCATTCTTGCACGCGGGACCGGGCGTAACCCCTGGCATCATCCCGGCCATGTTGAAGAGCTTGCTGGCGCCGCTGCGCGGGATGGTGCGCCTGGTGCTGGCGCTGGTGATCCTGTTCGAGGAATGGGGCTGGGAACCGCTGCAGCGCGCGATGGCCGCGATCGGCCGACTGCCGGTGCTGCGGCAACTGGAAGCCGTCGTGAGGCGGCTTCCGCCGTATGCGGCGCTGGTGGTGTTTTTCCTGCCAGGCCTGATGCTGTTGCCGATCAAGCTGCTGGCGCTCTGGCTCATCGGCATCGGCCGGCCAGGCCTGGGGCTCTGCGTCATCGTGCTGGCGAAGGTCATCGGCACGGCGGTGGTGGCGCGGATCTTCGCGCTGACACAGCCCGCGCTGATGAGCCTGCCCTGGTTCGCGCGGCTCTACGGGCGCTGGACCGTGTGGAAGGAAGGCCTGCTCGTCTGGGTCCGCGCGAGCGCGGTGTGGCGATCGGCGAGGGCGATCAAGTTGCGGATCCGGCGCGCGCTTCGGCGCGGGACCCGCAGTGCCTGATCAGGCCTTCGCCGGATGTCCCGTCACGGCGTTCTCTGATCCGAGCAACACCGCCACCCGTTCCCTCAACAACTCCGGCGTCACCTCCTTCGCCGCGATCGGCGCCGACGCCACCAGCCCCACGCGGCTGAACAGCCCGCGCCGGAACGGCCGCACCATCGCCTGACCCTGCTCGACGCGCGAGAAGAACGAGCCCCACAGGTTCTGCAGCGCCATCGGCACCACCGGGATGTCGGGGCGTCCCTCCAGCAGCTTCATCACGCCGCCCTTGAAGGCCTGCAGCGAGCCGTCACGTGTGAGGCCGCCTTCCGGGAAGATCCCCACCAGCTCGCCGTCGTCCAGCACCGCCTGCGCGGCGGCGAAGGCGGCGTCATAGGTCGCCGCGTCTTCCTTCTGCGGCGCGATCGGGATGGCCTTGGCCAGCTTGAACATCCAGCCCAGCACCGGCACCCGGAAGATGCGGTGGTCCATCAGGAAGCGGATCGGCCGCGGGCTCGCCGCCATCAGCAGCACCGCGTCGACGAAGCTCACGTGGTTGCACACCAGCACCGCCGCGCCCTGCGTCGGGATGTGCTGATCGCCGGTGACGCGGAAACGGTAGATGAGGCGCGACAGCACGAAGGCGAAGAAGCGCAGCAGGTACTCCGGCACCACGAGGAAGATGTAGAACGCCACCACCGCGTTGGCGATGCCGACCACGAGGAACAGCTGCGGGATCGTCAGGCCCGCGCCCAGCAGCGCGCCGGCCAGGATGGAGCTGGCGATCATGAACAGCGCGTTGAGGATGTTGTTGGCCGCGATGATCCGCGCGCGGTGCGAAGGCTGCGCGCGCATCTGGATCAGCGCGTACATCGGCACGCTGTACAGGCCGGCGAAGAGCGCCAGCAGGCCCAGGTCGGCCAGCACGCGCCAGTGCGCATGATTGGCGAGGAAGGCTCCCACGCTCAACGGCGACGACGGCGGCAGCCCGCGCGAGGCGAAGTACAGGTCGATCGCGAAGACGCTCATGCCGATGGCGCCCAACGGCACGAGGCCGATCTCGACCTGCCGGCGCGACAGCATCTCGCACATCAGGGAGCCGATGCCGATGCCGATCGAGAACACCATCAGCAGCAGCGAGGCGACCTGCTCGTTGCCGTGCAGCACCTCCTTCGCGAACGACGGGAAGTTGGCCAGGAACACCGCGCCGAAGAACCACATCCAGGAGATGCCCAGCAGCGAACGGAACACCGCCAGCTGGCCGTGCGCCAGCTTCAGGTTGCGCCAGGTCTCGGTGACCGGGTTCCAGTTGATGACGAGGTCGGGATCGGTCGAGGGGCTGGCGGGAATCGCCTGCGCCGTCGCGCGACCCAGCAGCGCCACCACCACGCAGGCGATCGCCACGTGCTGCGGCCCGACGATCGGCGTCGCGACCAGCAGACCGCCCGCCAGGTTGCCCAGCAGGATGGAGACGAAGGTGCCCATCTCCACCATGCCGTTGCCGCCGGTGATCTCGTGATCGCTGAGGTGCTGCGGCAGGTAGGCGTACTTCACCGGCCCGAACAGCGTCGAGTGCAGCCCCATCAGGAACACGCAGCCCAGCAGCACCGGCACGTTGACCGCGTAGAAGCCGTAGGCGGCCAGCGCCATGATGACGATCTCGAGCGACTTCACGAATCGCATCAGCCGCGCCTTGTCGTACTTGTCGGCGAGCTGGCCGCTGGTGGCCGAGAACAGCACGAACGGCAGGATGAACAAGGCGCCGATCGCCAGGCCCGCCTGCGTCGGCGGCAGCCAGCTCACGTTGAGCTGGTAGGTCACCAGCACCGTGAAGGCGAACTTGAACAGGTTGTCGTTGCCCGCGCCGAGGAACTGCGTCCAGAAGAAGGGCGCGAACCGGCGCTGGCTCAGCAACGCGAACTGGCTGGTGTGGGAAGAGTCGCTCATGGGAGGGCTCGCTGTGGAAGTCGGAGGAGAGTGTCGGTCAGTTCCCGTGGACGGGCGTCAGGGCGCCGCCTTGACGATCTGCGGCGCCTGGCCGTAGCCGCTGCGGGTCAGCCAACTGAAGACGGTGTCGGCCGTGGTGGTCTCGATGTGACCGGCGAAGCGCTTGGCCGAAGGATGGTCGTCGAAGGCGACGTTGGCCATGCCGATGCGCGCGCCCAGGCGCTTGGCAGTCGACAGGCGCAGGTCGGACGGCTCGTAGCCCTGGCGCTTGAGCCAGTCCTGCGCCTGCGCCCGGTTGAGCACCTCGCGCGGCGCGGCGGCGGACGCCAGCGTCTCCAGCGCCCACTGGTTGCTCTGCTGGTACTGGCGCGACCAGGGGTAGGCGACCATGTTGTAGTCCGGCGTGTGCAGCGCCGCCGAGCGGGCGTTCTCCTTCAGCACCGGCAGCAGCGCCTGCTGCAGCTCGGGCTTGAGGACCGAGAACGCCGCCTCGTAGCGGACCGGACTGTCCATGAAGAATTCGCCCAGTCCCTGGCGGTACAGATCGGCCAGCGCCGTGCCGCACTGGTTGAGCTTGTGCATCACGCGCCAGACCGGCCTGGCATCGGCGCCGCTGCCCATCGTGTCGCGATAGACGAAGCCCACGTGCGACCAGCGCAGCCCGTACTCGCTCAGGTCCTGGCCAGCGCGCGCCAGCAGCACGACGTCGGCCCCGCTGCGGTCCAGCGCCGCGGCGGTCGCCTGCGCGAGGTCCATGCCGCGGCGGATCTGGTCGATCGTGGGCTTGGCGTTCTCGCACGGGCGGCCGGCCTGCGCCGGACCCGCTGCCAGCGCGGCGGCCAGCACGGCCGCCGTCAGCATCGTCTTCATGGCGTGACCGCCGCTCATCGCGTGACGCGGTCCTTGCCGGTGACGCGTTCGTTGTGCAGCAGCGAGGCGCCGATCTCGTTCGGGATGAAGGCGATGGCCTCGGCCGCGGCGGAGATCACGTAGCCCGTGCTGATCGCCGTGATGACGACGGCGGTGCCGATCGAGTTCGCGGCGCTGGAGACGACCTTGCCGGAGAACTCGACGCTGATGCGCACGCCGTCGGAGGCGCGCTGCAGCACCCAGACGGTGCCGCGGGCGGTGCTCTCGACCGCGACGACGACGAAGGCCGCGCCGCCGACCAGCACCGCGGAAGGCGCGACGACCGAGATGGCGACCGGGACGGCCGACAGTGCGGCGCTGGCGTCACTGGGGCCGTTGGCGCGGGCCGCGCCGGTCGCACCGAAGGCGAGGGCGGCGGCGGTCAGCAGGGCGATGAGGGAGAAACGGGGACGCATGAGGAAACTCCTTGTGGGGGCGGTCGGCGCGAGGATTGCGGCGATGCTCATTGAGCGGCGGCCGGCACGGCCTCGCGCTGGGCGTCGCGGCGGCCTTGCAGGCGCGCTTCGGCCAGCTCGGCCTCGTGGGCGTCGCGCAGCATCTTGGCGAGCGTGAAGACGTTGGAGATCAGGTAGAACCAGCAGACCAGCAGGTAGGCCTTCCAGACGGGCTGGACCTCCATGCGCCACAGGCCCCAGCCGGTGAGCGCCATCGCCAGGGCGAAGCCGCTCCAGACGACCAGGCCCCACATCGGGGTGTCGGTGCGGGCGCCCTGGTTGTCGCGGATGTACTTGGACAGCGCGAAGGCGGCGGACAGGCAGAACACGTAGCCCATGACCATGAAGGCGCGGTCCAGGTCCGCGCCGGGGAGCCAGGCCAGCCCGATCGCGCAGAGCGCGACGCTGATGCCGAAAGAGATCCACACCTGGTAGCGCCAGGCTTGCGTGTCGCGCTGGATGCGGATGTGCGGGGTGGTCATGTCTGGGTTTCCTCCTGTCAGCCGGTCGGTCGGGACCGGTTGTGGTTGCCGGGGTCGTCGCCCCGTCGGGTGGTTTCCGGTGGCGATGGCGCAACTGTCGTCGCGGGCGCCCGGTTCCCCTTGCTGATTTGCGGCGAGTATCACCCGCCGCCTGTCCTGGTATCGATCGGTGCTACCGCTCGATCCGGGCGGGCCTCGCCGCCGGGGTGACCCCGGGGTTCAGTGGGAGGACTTCATGCCGCCGGCACAGGGAAGTGCCGGGCGGTCGCGAAGACCGGAGCGCTCAATGCGTCTCCCTGCCACCGGGCGAACCGCTTGAGGGCGAGATCAAACATCAGGGGATGGTGGTTGCGCAATGCCCCCAAAGGAGCGACGTGGATCTCGTCCAGCACCCCGGCCCGGACGAGCTGGGGCAACTGGACCAGCGGCAGCACACCCGGCAGCGGGTAGTCGGAGCCATGCAGAAGACGGTCGTGCCAGTCCTTGCGACGCAGCACGGTGCGCCAGACCTCGGGCCGGCGGTTGAACTGGAACATCGCGGAGACGTCGCCGAGCAGCAGACCGTTCCAGGCGGGCTCGTCCATCAGGCGCGCGAAGAGCTCGAAGGCGGGAACGGAGCGGGGACGCGGCAGGTCCAGGTCCATCGCGTGGCCCAGCGAGGCGCAGTGCGCCGCGATCACGCGCACGCCGTGGCGCAGCGGCTCCCGCAGCAGCAGCGGATTGCCGAGGTCCTGGCGGTCCGCGCCGGGGACGGCGTGCTCCTCCCCGCAGTGGACGATGAGCGGGATTCTGGCGGCGGCGAGGCGGTCGTAGAACGGCCGCAGACGGGCGTCGCGCAGGTCGATGGCCATGCTGCTGGGCAGCCACTTCATCGCCAGCGCGCCGCCGGCGATCGCGCGGTCCAGACGTTCCAGCGCGTCCTCGCGGTTCGGATGGATGCTGGCGACCCAGCCGAAGCGGTCGGGACGTTCGGCGGCGATGGCGCGGGCATAGGCATCGGGGACATGGAAGGTCGTCCAGTCGGGCCTGCGGTGACCGGCGGCATCCACGGCCTCGTCGAACGCGAAGAGCAGCCAGCGCGCACCGACCGGGAACTCATCCGCCAGCGCGGTGAGCCGGCGGACGTAGGCGCGGTCGACATCCCCCGCCGCGACCGAGCGCGGAGCTACGCAGGCGCCGTTGAGGATCGCGTGTTTGCGGGCGAACTCGACCGGATGCCACCACTGCGACAGCGAGGGCGCGATCCAGCAGCCCGAGCCCGAGTCACCGGTGCCGATCAGATGGGCATGGACATCCCAGAGCTGCTTGGCATCAATGCCGTCCCAGATGCGTTCGAGCCAGTCGGGATCCACGCCGGGGATCGGCAGGGCCGGGTGGCCGCAGGGGTTGCGCAGCGGACCGGCCGCATCGGCCGCGAGCGCGCTGAAGAGGCCCGCGGCCGCGGCGGCGCCGCAGCACAGGAGATGACGTCGGCGGAGCATGGTCGGCGCTCGTGGAAGTGGGAACGGGCGCGATGGTCCGGCTCTCTGCGTGGCAACCGTCCCGCGGGCTGACGCGGTATCGCGGCGCGAGCCGGACGGTCTCGAATCCCGGTACCCGATACCCGGCCGCGCTGTCGGGTTGCGCTGCCGACTTGCGCTAACGTCCGCCCCCATGGCGAGCACGCAATCCCTCATCGATCTCATCAAGGCCGAGCTGAAGCAGGCCGGCATCAGCTATGCGCAGCTGGCGACCGCGCTGGACCTGTCGGAGTCCAGCGTGAAGCGGATGTTCGCGTCGGGCGGCGAGATGCCGCTGTCGCGGATCGACGAGATCTGCCGCGTGCTGAAGACCGATTTCGCGGAGCTGTCGCAGCGCCTGGCCAAGTCGACTTCGCTGCGCAGCGAGCTGACGCTGCAGCAGGAGCGCGAGGTCGTCGCCGATGAGAAGCTGCTGCTGACCGCCATCTGCTGCCTGAGCCAGTGGAGCTTCGAGCAGATCGTCGCGACCTACCGCATGGGTGAGCCGGACGTGACGCGCGCGCTCGCGCAGCTGGATCGGCTCGGCATCATCGAACTACGGCCCTTGAACCGGTATCGGCTGCAGGTCGCCAAGACCTTCCGCTGGCGGCCGCAAGGCCCGGTGATGGCCTTCTTCCGCGAGAACGTCATGCAGGACTTCTTCGCCGGTGGTTTCGACAACGACGCGGAATTGCTGATGCTGGTCCACGGGCAGCTCAGCCCCGGCATGGCGCGCGAGCTGCGGGACCGGCTGCAGCGTGTCGCCGAGGACTTCGCCCGCCAGCATCTGCTGGACCAGAAACTGCCCGACGAGGAGAAGCGCCAGTTCACGCTGGTGATGGGCATGCGCTGCTGGCTGTTCGAGCGCTTCAAGCACCTGCAGCGGCCGGCGGCCGTGACCAAGGCGCTCAAGCGTTGAGACGCGGCGGGCAGCCGCTCACCAGAACTCCCACCGCCCGCTCCAGACCACCCAGATGCCGAGCACCCCGTTCGTCACCGCGTGGGCGATGACGGCGCACCACAGCTTGCCGGTGCGGATGTAGAGCCATGCGTAGGCCGCGCCGGCCACGATGGCCGCGAGCCACAGCGTGTGGGCGAGCATGAAGACGAAGGTCGACAGCACCAGCGCCCGCAGGCCGGCGGCGCGCGGGTCGACCGTCTCGAACTGCGGACTCGAGATCCAGCGCATCAGGAAGCTGCGCCAGAACAGCTCCTCCATCACCGGCACGATCAGGGTTGCGCCCAGCCAGCGGATCGCGATCAGCGTCCAGTCCACGCGGCCGTCCGCGGTCATCGGCACGAAGGCGGCGGTGGCCTCGCCGAGCTGCATCCAGGGCGCGTCGAGGTGGATCCACAACCCGAAGACGATCAGGCCGACCGCGACGCTCATCGCGGCCTCGCCGAGGCGCGGCCGGTTCTGCCGGGCGAATTCGCCGTAACCGCGCCAGAACCACGCCAGCGCGCCGCCGACCACGACCAGGTTCAGCGCGTAGATCCAGCGCGGATCGAGGCCCAGGGCGTTCTGCTCGGGCAGGGCGCCCCGCAGCGCCAGCAGCAGCATGAAGAGGGCGAACGGGACGATGCGGGCCCAGGCGGCTTGACTCAGTTGCATGGGGCCAATGTAGCGGCGCGCCGTGACGACGGCATGCGGACAACCGAGAGGCTGTCTGCGGTGCAGTCGGCGCGGCGGTCAGCGGTGCAGCGAGAGACCCTTGATCGCCTTGTCCACGGCCTTCTTCGGTCCGCGCAACGCCAGACCGACGAGGTCGGGCCGCTCGGCGTCCTCCGCGAGGAAGGCGGCGCGGTTGGCCTCGTCATGGCCGGTCGAGAACATCGCGTGGACGTAGGGCACCAGGGTCAGGTCGTGCTCGAGCCCCTTGCGGTACGCGGTCTGCAGGCCGGCGAGGTCCGCCTCGAAGACCAGCATCGGCTGACCCAGCATGGCGGCATAGCGGCGGCCAAGGGCGTCGACATAGGGCTCGCCGATCGCCTCCGGCGCCGAGGCCGCGATCCCCGTCGCGAGGAATGCGGTCACGTTCAGCCGCTGCCAGGTTGCCAGGTCGTTCCGGACGATGAGGGCCACTTTCGTATCAAACATGGACGTCGCACGGCGTGCTTCAACTGCGAAGCCCACATCGTCACGTCGGCCCCGGATCCCGGTCTAGAAGGTTTGTGCAGCGGCGGCGGTAGTCGGCCGGCGTGAGGCGGTAGGCGCGCTGGAACCAGCGTCCCAAGTGGCTCTGGTCGGAGAAGCCGACCTCGGTCGCGACCTCGGACGGCCGGTGGCCGCGCGCCAGCAGCGCCCGTGCCGCGCGCAGCCGCAGGCTCACGAGGTAGGCGTGGGGCGACTGGCCGAAGGACTGCTTGAACTGCCGCGTCAGCCGGAAACGGTCCATCCCCGTGTGCGCGACCAGGTCGTCGAGTCCGACATCCCCTGCCATCCGGTCATGGAGGAACTCGCGGGCGCGCTCCGCCAGCCGGGACGAGTCCCCTCGCACCGGTTCGTCCGAGACATCGACATGTCGGGCCAGCAGCCCCATCAGGCGGTCGAGCGTCTGGTCGCAGCCCAGACGCGCTTCACCGGCGTGGAGCGCGTCGAAGGCCGACTCGATCGCCGTGAAGAGGCGGGGATCGTCCGCGAGCGTGTCGCGGAATGCCGGCTGGATGGCGGACAACCCGCCGAGCCCGTGCTGCGCCAGCAACCGCGTCGTCCAGTCCTGCGGCAGATAGAGCATCGCGTAGGTGAAACCGGTCTCTTCCGGCGCATGGCCGTCGTGCACCGCGCCCGGCTCGATCAGGATCGCGCGGCCGGGCGTGCTCGTGTGCAGCGCGCGCTGGCACCGGAAGCGCTGCACCCCTTGCTGGGTGATGCCGATCAGCAGTTCGTCGTGGCCGTGCGGGTCGTAGGCATGCCCGGTGAAATGCGCCCGCACGGTCTCGATGCCGGTGCGTGGATCGCGTCGCAGCTGGATCCAGTGGTCATCGGTCATCCGGGGCGCTCCGGGTCGCTCCGCGTCGTTGCGGCGCCTGCGAACGCAGAGGCGAGCGCTTCAATCGCGTGGCGTACTTTGGCCGGCTGCGCATCGCGCTGCGGCGTCATCACGTAGACCGGCAGCATCGGCAGCGACCAGCCCGGCAGCAGCGGGAGGAGGCGGCCCTGGGACTGCGACTCCTCGACGTCCTCCGCGCTGAGGAAGGCCAGCCCGATGCCCGCTTCGCAGAACTGCTGCAGGCTGAGCTGGTTGTTGCTGCTCGCGCGCGGGCTGACACGCAGCACCTCCTCGCGACCGTCGGGGCCGATCAGCGAGAGGTTCCGGATCGCGCCGGTGTCCGAGCGCAGGAACACCCAGTCGTGCCGCGTCAGGTCCGACATCGTGGTGGGCACGCCGCGCCGCGCCAGATAGGCCGGTGCGGCATAGAGCCCCACCGTCCGCTGCCCGATGCGCTGCGCGACCCAGTTGCTGTCGGGCAGGCGGCCGAAGCGCACGGCCAGGTCGATGCGCTTGGCGACGAGGTCGGTGAAGCCGTCGTCGACCTCCAGGTGCAGGCTCATCCCCGGATGGGCTGCCAGCAGCGGCGCCAGCGCCGGTCCGATCTGCCGCGCCGCGCCGACGGGCGCGCTGATGCGCAACTCGCCTTCGGGCGCGTCGCGCAGGTGATGCAGCTGGGTCTGCGCGTCACGCGCGGCGGCCAGCATCGCCTGGCAGCCCTGCACGAAGCGTTCTCCGGCGGGTGTCAGGCTGATGCGGCGGGTCGACCGGTGCAGCAGCGTCACGCCCATGTCGCGCTCCAGCGCACGCAGCTGCTGGCTGACCGCGGAGGTCGTGGTCTGCAACTGCCGCGCCGCCGCGACCAGGCTGCCCTGTTCGACGACGGTCGCCAGCACGGCCATCCGGCGGAGTTGGTCCAGCATCGGGGGATTGTGTAGATCGTCTAAAGAATGGAGTCGGATTCTGAGGACTTCTGCGGAGATTGTGAAGTTCCTACAGTCGAATCCATGGCGACACCCCCGTCGCTCCCCCGGAATCTTCGGAACCCAGCGAAACCCGCTCGAAAGGAATCCCCATGAAAGTCGCCCTGATCGGACCGACCGGCTTTGTCGGCAAGGAAGTGCTCAAGGAACTGCTGTCCCGCGGCCACGAGGTCGTCGCCCTGGCGCGCGATCCGGCCAAGCTGGACGCCCGTGCCGGCCTCACCGTGGTGAAGACCGACGCGAAGCAGTCGGATCAGGTCGCCGCCGCTGTCGAAGGCGTCGATGCGGTCGTCAGCGCCTACAACCCGGGCTGGTCGGTGGCAGACATCCACACCGAGTTCCTGGAAGGCACCCGAGCGATCTACGACGGCGTCAAGCGCGCCGGCGTGAAGCGCCTGCTGGTGGTCGGCGGCGCGGGCAGCCTGTATGCGGCGCCGGGCGTGCAGATCGTGGACCTGCCGGAGTTCCCGGACCAATGGAAGCAGGGCGCCCTGGCCGCGCGCGAGGCGCTGAACCTGATCCGTCTGGAATCGTCGCTCGACTGGACCTTCCTGTCGCCCGCCCCGCACCTGGAACCGGGTGAGCGCCGCGGCAGCTACCGCGTCAGCCTGGACACGCCGGTGATGGACGCCAACGGGCCGGCGCATGTGTCGACGGCCGACCTGGCGGTCGCCATCGTCGACGAGCTGGAACGCCCGCAGCACATTCGCCGGCGGTTCACCGTCGGATACTGATCGAGGACGGCGATCGCAGCGGATGCCGGTGCCCCCGTCCGCTCAATCTCCTCCTCGCCGCTCGGAATTCGCGGCCGGGGGCACCGGCATCCGCCGCTCCGGGCGAGGACTTCGTAAGAGCGTGCGTGAGCGCGATCAGGCCGTCTGCTGTTCCAGCAGGTAGTTGGCGTCGTCGTACTGGCCGAGCGTGTCCACCAGCGTGGGCAGGCATTCGGCCAGCTTGTCGTGGAGCACGAACGGCGGGTTCACGACGAACATGCCGCTGCCCATCATGCCGAAGCCGCGCTCGTCGGCCTGCGTGACGGTGAGGCGCACATGCAGCCAGCCCTTCTTCGCGACGGGCTCGGAGGCGGACTTCAGGCGCTGCACGAGCTGCGCGGACTCGACGGTCTGCAGCTGCGGATACCAGATCGCGATCGTGCCGTCGGCGAAGCGTTGCAGCGCCTCGCGCAGCGCGGCGACGACCTTGCCGTAGTCGGCCTTGATCTCATAGGACGGATCCATCAGCACGACGCCGCGGCGCGAGGGCGGCGGCAGTTCCGCCTTCAGCGACGCGAAGCCGTCCTGCTGCAGGACCTGCGTGTTGGCGCGGTCCTCGAGGTAGCTGGCGAGGATGCGGTGGTCGGTGCCGTGCAGCTCGTAGCAGCGCAGGCGGTCGTCGAAGCGCATCAGCATGCGCGCGATGGCCGGCGAGCCGGGGTACTGCTCGAGCTTCTTGCCGGGGTTGAAGTCGTGCACCAGCTGCACGTACTGCTGCAGCGGTTCGGGCAGGTCCTTGCGCGAATAGAGCGCGGCGATGCCGCCGGCGTGTTCGGCGTTCTTCTGGGCGTAGCGGCCGTCGAGGGCGTAGCCGCCGGCGCCGGCGTGGGTGTCCACCAGCGTGTAGGGCTTGTCCTTTTCCCCCATGTAGCGGAGGACCTCGGCCAGCACCAGGTGTTTGAGCACGTCGGCATGGTTGCCGGCGTGGAAGGCGTGTCGGTAAGCGAGCATGGACAGGACTGTAGCGCGCCCCCGGCCAAGGTTCCCCCCACGGGGCTAGCAAATCCAAGGCATCGATCCCTCAACGGACCCATGAATGTGCAGGAGGGCCCGTCGCGGAATCGCGACGGCATCGCGGCCAGGTGAAATTGGGCCCTCCGGAACGGGCGCAGGATTTCGATCTGTTGATGGAGATCCGAATGAGCCAGAAGTTGAATGCCCCCTCCGCATCCGGCGAGTCTTCGCGCGGACGCCTGTTATCCGATCACTCGTCGACGAGTGTTCTCAAGGGAACCCATACCGACGAACTCGTCATTGCCTTGTGCGGTCCCATCGGCACGCCTCTCCAGGACGTGGCGATCGAGATTGGCGCGATGCTCAACGCATCTTTCAAGTACGAGGTCGAAATCATCCGGGTGAGCGATTTCATCCGGAAGCACTCGCCGCAAGACGACGCGCAGCGCGTTGAAGGGGCCCTGCATCGACGGACGGGCTTGATCCGGGACGGTCTGGAACTCCGTCGCCGCTACGGATCTGCTGTGCTTGCCGAGCTGGCGGTCCAGCAGATTCGACTGAGCCGGCAGGTCAATGGTCGCAATCCGATCTCGCGCGACTTCATGTCGCGGCGGGTATGTCACATCATCCAGTCCATCAAGACGCCGCAGGAGCTCGAACTTCTTCGTACCGTCTACCGGGAGGTGCTTTACATGGTGGGCGTGTATTCCCCACCGTCGCATCGAGAGGCCACTCTGCGACATGAGGGATTGAGCGACGCCGAGATCGGCGCGCTCATGGATCCAGAGTCGGGCGCCGAAGTGCACGAGGGCATCGGCGTCGACGAGATCTTTCCGCAATGCGACTACTTCCTTCGGGCTGAAGCCGAATCCGGGCGTTCGACGCATGTAAAGCGGTTCCTCGATCTTGTCCTCGGGACGCAGGTGATTACGCCGACGCGGCAGGAGACAGCCATGCACGCGGCCGCTTCTGCCGCCGGCAATTCCGCCTGCCTGTCTCGGCAAGTGGGTGCTGCGGTCACCGATCAGCAGGGCGAGGTCCTGGCTATCGGTTGGAACGATGTTCCTCGCCCGTTCGGCGATCTCTACGTCACGGATCTTGAAACCGATCCGAAGGGGGACAAGGACGGCCGGTGCTGGAGCTATGGCGGCATCTGTCACAACGACGAGGAGAAGCGTGCGCTGTCGGCGCAACTCATGTCGGCGCTGACCCCGTTCATCGAAGAATCCAGGAGGGGAGAGGCGGCGGAAGCCGTCTTCGAGAACAAGAAGCTGCGAAGCTTGATCGAGTTTTCGCGCGCCGTGCATGCTGAGATGCATGCGTTGTTGACGGCACTTCGACATGCTGGAGAGCGTGTGCGAGGGGGGCAGCTCTTTGTGACCACCTATCCCTGTCACGTCTGCGCGAGGCACCTCGTTGCCGCGGGCATCAAAGAGGTCTACTTCATCGAACCGTACAAGAAGAGCTTGGCAGTCAAGTTGCACGGAGACGCATTGTCGGAGTGCGAGAAGGACGTCGACAAAGTGCGCCTGATCCCGTTCGACGGCGTCGCGCCGACGCGCTACTTGAGCTTCTTCCGGATCCCGGCGAACTCGCGCAAGGAATCAGGACGGGTCATCCGCATCGCACCGGGCTCGGCATCTCCCCGACTGAAGAAAAGCCTCGAGGCCCTTCCTGCGCTTGAGGGAATCGTCATCGAATCCTTGCGTCAACGCGCGCTCGCAGACAAGACGCCTCACCTCTCGGTCATTCAAGGAGCCTCCACCCATGATTCTGCATATCCCATCTGAAGCGAAGGCCAAGGCAACATCGTCGACGACCAGCGGTACCGCCGCACCAGTGATCTCGCTATCGGCGTTTCGCGCGGAGCGCCGAGCGAAGATGGAGGAGGCCTTGATCGACGAGATCATCGCGAGCGTTCAGCACATCGACATCGTCCGACTCTTCGAGCTTGCAGCGGATCGCGAAGCGAAGAAGCTGATGGCTCAAACCTGAAACGCCCCCGGCGAATACGCCGTCCCCGCCGGCACTTCCTTGAGTCCGCACGGATGCTGGTACTGCATTACCGGTTTGAGCACCTGCCCGTCGACCGTGCCCGCGTCGACCGCGCGCCCGATCAGCGGCGAGTCCGGCCGCAGGCGGAAGTCGTAGCGGTCCGCGTCGACGAAGCTGTCCAGCTCGACGAAGTAGTTGTGGTGCTGCTCGCGGTCCGGTCCCGCCGGTAGCTCGTGCTTGCCGCACAGCAGGTTGTTGATCAGCCGCAGCTTCTGCGCCTGCTGCCCCATGCGCAGGTACACGCCGCCGGCCGGGCGCCGGTCGACCAGCGTGTTGTTGATCAGGTGCAGCTCGTTGCGGCGGTTGGACAACCCCTCGCTGCCGTACGCGATCAGGTGGTAGTTCTCCGTCGACGCGCTCTGCTGGATCACGTTGCCCATCACCAGCGCCACGCCGCCGTTGGGGAACTCGAGCTCGAAGCTCGCGCGCCCGGTCTCGTCGGTCAGGCGGTTGTAGAAGATGTGGTTCACCGCCGCGCGCGTCTTCAGCAGATGCCCCGACGCGCCGTGGTGGAAGTAGCTCGCCACCACCGACAGCTTGCCGATCGCGCCGACGTAGCAGTTGTGCGTGCGGCCCTCGCCGGGCGCGATCGGGCCGAAATCGCAGCCGTCGATGCGCAGCTCGATGCTCGCGTCGTTGCCGGCCAGCAGGCCGTTCTCGTTGTCCTGGAAGCGGCAGTCCCGCAAGTTCAGCGAACCACGTTCCAGCCGGATGCCCGCGCCGTTGCGGTCCGGCACGCGTGCGCCGACGAAGTCGAAGCCCTCGATCGTCATCCGCTTGCCGGTCGTGACGAAGATCCCCTTGCCCTGCGCATGCGCGCCCTTGGCCAGCATCCGCACGCGCCCGCCGACGGCGCGCAGCGTCAGGTCGTCCTGCGGCCAGACGGCGACGTCGCCGGCGTACTCGCCGGCCTGCACCTCGATCGTCATGCCGGCCTTCGCCTGCGAGGCGGCCGCCGCCAGCGTCTTCACCGGATGGTCCGGCCCCACGTGCATCACGGCGCCCGAGGCGCCGCCTCGCTGGGCCTGGACCGGCAGCAGCCAGGACGGCAGCGCCACCGCGGCGCCGGCTTGCAGCAGCCGGCGTCGGCCGATGTCGGCGAGCGGGGCGCGGAGCAAGGATTCAACCGGGGGGAGCGGGGAGAGCGGGGAACCAGAAGAGGGCATCGACAGGCTCCCGAGTCGGGGCGGTGAAGGAGGGGGCGCCGCGCGGAGGCGGGGACAGCGTCCCCAGGCAGCCGGGCGAGTGTAGCCAAGCGTTTCGGGCCGGCCGTGAAGGCGGCGCAAGGCCCCAGCCCACGTCCGGGCTGTCGCCTAGGCGCTGCGAAGGCCGGATTCGCTCGCTAAGCTGCGTGCCATCGTGGTCCGGCACCCCTGCCGGACGCTGTCCACCTTCATCTGCATCCTCGACATCGCCATGCCCAGTCTCTTCGATCCCTTGCAAGTCGGCGCCGTCTCGCTGGCCAACCGCGTCGTCATGGCGCCGCTCACCCGCAACCGCTCCGTCGGCCTGGTGCCGGGACCGCTTGCGATCGAGTACTACCGCCAGCGCGCCAGCGCCGGACTCATCATCAGCGAAGGCGCCCAGATCACGCAGCAGGGACAGGGCTACCTCGACACACCCGGGATCCATTCGCCCGAACAGATCGCCGCCTGGAAGCAGGTGACGGACGCCGTCCACCAGGCCGGCGGCAAGATCGCCGTGCAGCTGTGGCACGTGGGGCGCATCTCCCATCCGGACTTCCAGCCGGGCGGCGCCAAGCCGCTGTCGGCGACGGACCGCCAGGCCAACAGCAAGACCTTCACCAAGGACGGCTTCGTCGACGTGGCTGCGCCGCGCGCGCTGAAGCTCGAAGAGCTGCCGGGCGTCATCGAGTCGTACGTCCATGCCGCCAAGGCGGCGATGGCGGCGGGCTTCGACGCCGTCGAAGTGCACGGCGCCAATGGTTATCTGCTGGACCAGTTCCTGCGCGACAGCATCAACGACCGCACCGACGCGTACGGCGGGTCGATCGAGAACCGTGCGCGGCTGCTGCTCGAAGTGATGACGGCGATCGCCGGCGCGATCGGCGCCGACCGCACCGGCCTGCGTCTGTCGCCGGTCACGCCGGTCAACGACGCGGGGCAGGACAGCGATGCGCAGAAGCTCTTCAACTACGTCGTCGAGCAGCTGTCGCCGATGAAGCTGGCCTTCCTGCATGTCATCGAAGGCCACACCGGCGGTCCGCGCGATGTCGCGCCGTTCGACTACGACGCGCTGCGTGAGCGCTTCAAGGGCGTCTACATCGCCAACAACGGCTACACCCGGGAGATGGCGATCGAGGCCGTCGCGAAGGGGCATGCCGACGCGGTGGCGTTCGGAAGGAGCTTCATTTCCAACCCGGATCTGGTGCGCCGGCTCAAGCTCAATGCGCCGCTGCAGAAGGCGCACTCGGCGACGATGTATGGCGGTGGCGCGGAGGGGTACACCGACTATCCGGCGTTGGCGGACTGAGGGCCTCTGCACTGCGACCGCCGCTGGCCCTCACTCTTACCCTCTCCCCGGGAGAGGGAGAAAGAGATCAGCGCTTCGTCTTGGCCCGGAAGAGCTCCGCGATGGAGACCTCGCGCGGGCCGGGGCGGACGGTGAAGGACTGACCCGCCGTGATCGTGCCGGGCTGTCGAACCGCCAGGTAGAAGCCGCACCAGCCGCTCTGCGTCATCATCTTCGCGGCCTTGTTGAAGCCCATCACCGCGTTGAACTTGAAGCACGGGTAACGCGGCTCGCTGACGGCGAGCTCGCAGTCCGGGAAGACCAGCACATCGCCGATCCAGGCGTCGCCTTCGGCCAGACCGGAGATCGTCAGGTTCTCGCCCATCGCGCCCCAGGACAGCGGGTCGTCCCAGCCGGCCGCCTGCGCCTGTGCGCGGACCGTGCGCCAGAAGGCGTAGTGCTCGGAAGGGTAGGCGTAGACCGCCTTGGACAGCCCGCCGTGCACGCTCGGATCGGCCTGCTCGTCGCCCTCCAGGCCGAGGGGCCTCACTTCGACCTCGCCGTCCACCGGCCGTTTGCGGATGCCCGTCATGACCGGGCGCCCGTCGATGAGCAGGGGTTCAGCGCGGGCCGTGTTCAGACTGATCAGTTGCATCCGGCAATTTTGCCGCAGGCGTCGATGGCGTCGCCGGCGCCGGTGGCATCGGGGGCCGGAAGGCCGCCGGCGTGGTCTCGACGAGGCCCGATTCATGGCGGTGCAGCGCGTCGCGCAGGCCGTCGAGTTCGCGCGCCTGGTCGCGCTCGCGCCTCAGGTGGTCGAGCGCGAAGGACAGGTCGCCCGCCATCTCGTCCATCAGGCCGAGCACCTGGGGATCGAAGTAGCCGCGTTCGCCGGCGAGCAGGCTGATCGCACCCACGACCTCGCCGCCGCGGCGCAGCGGGAAGGCCGCCATCGCCTCCACGCCGGGCGGGATCATCGGCGCGCCGGAGGCGGCGAGCGTGGGATCCTCGAGCGCGTGGTTGCTGACCTGGTGCTTGCCCTCGAGGATCGCGCGTGTCGCCATCGAGCTGCGCGCGAAGGGCGTGTCGCGGGACCATTGGCGTGGTGCGCCCGGCATCAGGCGGTCGGCCGGGCCGTGTTCGGCGACACGCTCGAAGTGGTCGTCGTCGACCAGCACCACGGCCGCGAAGCGCGCATGGCCGGTCTCGACGCAGATGCGGCACAGGCCTTCGAACAGGCGCTGTTCCGCGCGCGGGTCGTCGAAGGCTTCGGCCTCGCGGCGCACGATGAGCTGGTTGGTCTGCGACAGTGCGACGTAGAGCCGCTGCAGCCGTTCGCGCGCGTCCTGGCTGACGCGGCGTTCGTCGTCGTAGCGCGTCCAGACGGTGCAGACGACGACGCTGCACAGACCGCCGGTCAGCAGCACCAGCAGCAGGCCCAGGTGCGCGGCCTCGGTGGCGGTCTGCCGGGCGCGTTCGGTGTCGACGCGGGCCTGGCTCAACTGGAAGGCGATCAGCTCGTCGAGCATGCGCATCGTTGCGAGGCGGCGCTGGTTGAGTTCGCGCAGCGAGTCGGGCGTGGGCGCCTGGGTCGTGGAGAGGGCGGCCCAGAGCTGGTCGAGCAAGGGCTGGGTGCGGACGATGAGGGCGCGCTCGGCCGGCGCCATGCGCGTGGCGAGGTAGCGAGTCCAGAGCTGTCGCGTCGTGTCGGCCAGCCGGCGGCCGGCGCCGTCGAGCTTGGCCGCGTCGGGCTGCTGCGCCTGCGTGATCAGCAGCGCGCCCAGCTGATGCGGACCGAGCGTGTGCTCGAGTTCGCGCAGCAGGTCGACGGGGACCAGGCGGTCGTCATAGAGGGATTGCGCGATGTCGGCCAGCCGTTGCGACTGCCACCAGCCGAGCAGCGCCGACGAGGCGACCAACGCGAGGGCCAGGCCCAGGACCAGGTAGAGGCGGGCGCGGAGCGACAGGCCGGTGGGAGCGGACATGGATGTCGAGGACCTCGCGGAGGAGGCGCCGAGCATAGGGCGTTTCGACGCGCGAGCCGATCCCCGGAACTTTGGGGGTGGGGCGTCCAGTGACGCCGCCGTCCGCCAGCGACTGCCGGGCCCGGAAATGGCAACGCCGCGGCGTGCAGACGCCACGGCGTTGGTGGGGATCCCCTTGGCGGGGATGGTTCGGGTCAGCCGCCGCGGCGCAGCATCACGGCCCGGACGCTGGTGGGCGCGATGCCGGTCTGCTGCTTGAGCGCACTGAGCGCCAGCGTGGTGACCAGGTCGTCGTCCAGTTCCGAGGCCGCCGCCGGCGCTTGCACCCGCAAGGTGCCGTCGGCCATCAGCACGAGGTCCAGGGTCGTCGAGCGCTCGCCGCCGAGCGCCACGATGGTCCGCACCTGGCGGCTCACGCCGCCCGACACGGCTTCCGCCGCGGGGACCGGCTGCTGCACCGGCTTCAGCGCCAGGCTGTCGCCCAGGTCGTCCACGCGGAACATGCCCAGCGGGGTCGGTGCCGATCCGCCGTTGTCGGCGTAGACCGGCATCTGGCTCTGGCGCGGCTGCTCGTAGGCCGGCGCGTCCACCGCCAGGCTGACCTGGCCGCTGTCGCGCAGCATCTGCTCCAGACCGACGTTGGCGACGGCGACGCTGCCGCCGGTGCCGTTCGCGTTCTGGCCCGAGCCGTTGCCGCCGTTCAGACCGGAACCTCCCGAGCTGCCGTCGACACCTGCCTGGCCATTGCCTGCCTGACCGTTGCCTGCTGCGCCGTTGCCTGCCGCGCCATTCGCACCCGCACCGTTGCTGGAACCTGCATTGCTGCTGGTGCCGTTGGTGCCGCTGCCATTGCCGGAACCACTGGCGGAGCCGTTCCCCGCGCTGCTGCCGTTGCCCAGATCGATCGTGCCTGCCGGATTGCCCGACGGACCCGCCGCGACCGAGGCCACGCTGTTCCCGATGCCACCGCCGTTGCCACCGTTGCCGGTCGGCACATTCGAGGTCTTGCTGCCGCCGCCGTCCTGCGTGCCATTGCCGCCGGCAGGCTGGATCACCAGCGCGCCGATCGCCGTGGGCACGACCTGCGCATTGATCGCGCCGGTCACCGTCAGCGACGCGGGCTCCAGGCGATAGTTCGCCGCGTCCGCGCCGTTCAGCGTCAGTTGCACGTTCACCGGCTTGTCGGTGCCGACAAAGGGCGTGTCGAAGCGGCCCGTGCCGCCGACGTTCACCTGGTCGCCCGCCACGACACCTTGCGGCGCGCCGATGACCAGCGTGGCCGCGGTGTCGCTGTTGAAGACCCCGCCGACGACGATGACCGTCGGCGCCTGGATCGTGCGGGCGGTCACGTCGCCGCGGGCCTGCGCCGAGCCCGAGCTCAGCACGTAGTTGCCCGCGTCCGCGCCGGTCAGCGCGAGCTGCACGTCCACGGCCTTGCCGGTGCCGGCGTTCTTGTTGTCGAACTGGCCACTGGCCGCGACGCCGAGCTGGTCACCCGCAATGACGCCGACAGCGCCGCTGGTCGAGACCTGCGCGGTGCGCGTGCCGTCATAGACCTTGCTGCCGACCTGGATCGCGCCGACGTCCACGGTGCGTGCCGTGATCGAGGCCGCGCCCTGCGCCGAGCTCGAGCTCAGCACGTAGTTGCCCGCGTCCGCGCCGGTCAGCGCGAGCTGCACGTCGACGGCCTTGCCGGTGCCGGCGTTCTTGTTGTCGAACTGGCCGCTGGCCACAACGCCGAGCTCGTCGCCCGAGACGACGCCGACGGCGCCACCGGTGGTGACCTGCGCGGTGCGCGTGCCGTCGTAGACCTTGCTGCCGACCTGGATCGCTCCGACGTCCACCGTGCGTGCCGTGATCGAGGCCGCGCCCTGGGTCGAACCCGAGCTCAGCACGTAGTTGCCTGCGTCCGCGCCGGTCAGCGCGAGCTGCACGTCGACGGCCTTGCCGGTGCCGGCATTCTTGTTGTCGAACTGCCCGCTCGCCGCGACGCCGAGCTCGTCACCCGCAATGACGCCGACAGCGCCACCGGTAGTGACCTGCGCGGTGCGCGTGCCGTCGTAGACCTTGTCGCCCACCTGGATCGCGCCGACGTTCACGGCCTTCGGGGTGATCGCGGCCGTCGCGCCCGCGCTGGTGTCCAGCACGTAGTTGCCGGCATCGTTGCCCGCCAGGACCAGGCCGGACACGTTGACGGCCTTGGCGCTGCCCGCGTTCTTGTCCAGGAAGTTGACGGTGCCGTTCAGCGACGTGTCGTCGCCCGCGACGAGGCCCGCAATGCCGCCGCCCGACAGTTGTGCCGTCGTGTTGCCGTCGTAGACCTTGTCCTGCACTGCGCCGTTGGCGATGGTGACGGTCTTGGGCGTGACCTGGCCGATGGCGGCGCTGGCGCTGTCCGAGACCAGGGTGTAGCCGTAGACGGCGGTGCCGCCGTTCTGGCCGCCGGAGATCACGACGCCGTCGACCGTGACCGTCTTGCCGGAGCCGACGTTCTTCGTGTCGTAATGGGCTGAGCCGCCGGACCCGATGGCCAGGTTGACCATGTCGCCGTCGATCGCGCCGGTGGCGCCCAGTTGCAGGCCGCCGGTCGCCGCGTCGACGTTGCCGTCGTAGACCTTGGAGGCGCTGCCCGACAGGCCGACGGTCAGCGTCGGCGCCACCGTGTACAGGAAGCCGGAGCCGGTGCCCAGCACGGCGTTGCCGTAGCGGGCGTCGTACTGCTTGAAGTCGGCGACCAGCCCGCCGCGCGCGTCGTTCAGCGGCGAGGTCGAATACGCCTGCCACGCGCCGCCGTTGCCGGCCTGGAGCGCCGACGCGCCGGCCTGGTTGATGAAGTTGCGCGCCGCGCGCAGGACGATCGGGGTGGCGTCCGCGCCGTCGTTGCCGGCAGTGACCTGCTGCTGCAGCGTCAGATCGGCGGTGGTGCCCTGGGCCCGCAGGTAGACCGTGCCGTCGGCCTGGACGCCTTGCAGGCCGTCGGCGGCGCCGACGATCAGCGAGCCGGTGTTGGACATCGTCAGCGAATGGACATCCGCCGCCACCGTGCCGACCTGCTGCGCGCTGCTGAAGCTGGCGTCGCCGCCGCTGCGCAGTGCCAGCTGGCCGGCGGTGATCAGGACGCCCTGCTGGTTGCCGATGCCGACCGTGCTGCGGTCGTCCAGCGACACGGTGCCGCTCGAGCTGATGTTGTTGGCGACGTTGATGCCGCCGGACTCGGCGCGCACGAGCACGCCGCCGTTGGTCATCGTGATCGCGCCGGCCTGGGTGAAGGTGTCGCCCAGCAGCTCCAGACGGTTGCCCAGCGACAGCTGGACCGGGCCGACGACGCTCAGGTCGAGGTCGGACGCGTCCACGCGCAGCGTGTTCACGCCGTTGAAGCGCGCCAGCATCGTGTTGGTCAGGTCCGCCGTGGTCGTGCCGCCGACGGTGATGCCGGTGGCCGGTCCGGTACGGTCGAAGACGACCGTGGCCTGCGCGCCGTTGCTCGTCACCTGGTTGGCCGTGCTGCTCCAGCTCGGCGCCTGCAGCATGAGCTGCGCCGCGCCGCCGGTGAAGTTGATCGGCGCGTCGAGCGTCAGCGTGCCGGTGCCGCTGTTGAGCGTCACGTTGGCGGCGCCGCGCGTGGTCAGGCCGGCGACGCCGTCGACGGTGCCCAGCGTGAAGCCGCTGGCGCTGGCCGGATTCACGACGGTGGTGCCGCCGACGTCCATCGCCAGCGTCGTGAAGCTGAAGGTGTCGTCGGTCAGCGTCGCGCCCTGGCCCGCGGTCACGGCCACGTTGGCCGCGGCCACGCCGCCGTTGACGCCGATCACCTGGCCGCCGCTCTTCAGGCTCACCGTGGTGGCGTTGGTGGTGATGTCGCTGTCGAAGACGAGGTTGCCGCCGTCGCTGCGGCCGACTTCCAGCGTCGCCGCGTTGACCTGGCCGATGGAGGCGTTGCTCAGTCCGCCGCCCAGGTGCAGCTCGTTGGCTGCCGTCATCTGGCGGATCGTGACCTTGCCCGTGCCGCCATGGGCGGTGATGGTCTGCGACAGGTTGACGTTGTCGCCGGTCAGCACGATGTTGCCCGTCGTGTTGTTCAGCGTGCCGGCGGTGATGTCGATGGTGCGGTCCACCATCTCGAAACTGCCTGCGGCGTTGAAGCTGAAGTTGCCCGGCACGCTGATCGTGCCGGTGCCGTCGGCGCGGCCGATCGTCAGGTTCTTGATGCCCGGCAGCTTGGCCAGCGTCGTCGACGAGGCGAAGCCGTTCGCGTCGCCCAGCACCATGTTGGTCGCCGGGTCGTAGGGTTCCAGGCGCATGGACGCGGTGCTCAGGTTCTGCAGCGTCGAGGTGCCCCAGTCGATCCGGTTGGCGCGCAGCGTCAGGACGCCGTCGCCGGTGTTCAGGTTGACGTTGACGTTGCCGAAGTTGATCGCGCTGTCCGTGTAGATGCTCGCGCCACCCTTGAAGACGAAGGGCGTGTCGATGTTGACGTCGCCGCTGACGCTCAGCAGGCCGGCCAGGATCTTGTTGCCGTTGGTGTAGCTGCCGTCGGCGCGGAAGAAGACCCGGCCCGCGCCCAGCACCATGCTGGAGTTCAGCGTCACGTCGCCGCTGCCGGTCGACACGTAGAGGTTGCCGCCGTTGGTGGACACCGGGGCGTTCAGCGTGAAGAAGCCGGCACCGCCGTTGTCGGAGTCGGCCCAGATGCGGACGTAACCGCCGTTGGTGGTCAGCGAGCCGCCCACCGTGGCGCCGTCGGCGCCGTAGATGGTGATCGAGCCCGCGCCCGGCGTGCCGCTGCCGGGGGTGGAAACATTGTGGGCCGGCAGTGCGCCGGACGGATTGGTGCCGGCGCCGTGCGCGATCATCGTCGGCGCATTGAGCACGCGGCCCGAGCCGGTCGCACCGGCCACCAGCATCAGGCTGCCGCTGCCCGACACTTCCAGCACGTTGCTCGCGTTGGCGAACATCAGGTCGAAGTTGCTCGTGAACGCGCCGTCGGTCAGGTTGGACGGCGGCGTGAGGTGGGTGCCGGAGGAGGTGCCGGCCTCGATGCGCAGGCTGACGTTGGGCTGCATCGTGATCTTGCCGTCGCCCCCGTTGAGGTTCAGGTCGTTGACCAGGATGTCGCCGGTGGCCTGCAGCAGCACGTTGGCCTGCTGCGCTTCGATGTCCTTCTCGTAGACGACTGAGCCCGTCAGCACGTCGGTGCCGCTGCCGCCGCCGTTGATGGTCAGCGAGGCGGGATCCAGCAGCAGGTCGCCCGTCGTGCCCTTCGCCGCGCGCGCGTCGGCGCGGCCGCTGTAAGCCAGCTCCTGCTTGCCGGAGACCTCGATGCGGCCGCCGTTGCCGCCTTGATCGCCGCCGCGCGATTCCACGCGGCCGGCGAATTCGGTGCGGCCGTCCGACCAGGTCACGACCTCGCCGCCGTTGCCGTTCACCGTCGCATTGGCGCGCAGCGTGGTCGCTGCGTCGACGCTGACGTTCTCCGCGTTGGCCAGGCTCGCGTCCTTCCCTTGCCAGCCGCCGCCGACGTGGATCTGGCCGCCGCCGGTGGCGCCGCTGGCGTCGATCGTCGCACCGCGCAGCGCGAGCGTGCCGCCGGTGACGCGCACGTCGCCGCCCAGACCTTGGGCCGAGCTGGCGTCGAGGCGGCCGGTGATGTTCACCTGGCCGTTGTCGCCGCCGTCCAGGATGATGCGGCCGCCCTGCTCGGACAGGCCCTTGGCCTCGATCACGCCGTCCATGTTGATGACGCTGGCGCGCAGCGCGCTGGCGCTGGGCGCGCTCAGCACGACCTGGCGGCCTTGCACGAGGCCTTCCTGCGACAGCTCGGCGTCCAGCGCCGCCTGGTCGACGCGGACCTGCAGCAGGCCGTCGCCGTTGAAGTCGAGCGCGACCTGCTGGCCAGCTGCCAGGGCGACCTGGCCGGCGCTGATCGTGCCAGTGTTGACCACCGACGCGCCCAGCAGCGCGACCACGCCGTCGGCGTGGATGGCCCCGTCATTGCGGATCTGCGCGGTGCTGGTGCCGGAGAAGCGCGCGCGGCCGCCGAGGAAGTCGGCGTCGCTGATGTTCAGCGTGCTGGCGACCAGGCCGCCGACGTTGACCGTCGCGCCCTTGCCGAAGACCACGCCGCTGTTGTTGACCAGCCAGACCTGACCGTTGGCGGAGAGGTCGCCGAAGATCTGGCTCGGTGCGCCGCCGGTGACGCGGTTCAGCGCCACGGCATCGGCGCCGGTCTGGTTGAAGCGCACCGAGGCGCCGCTGCCGATGTCGAAGCTGTTCCAGTTGAGGATCAGCTTGTTGGAGCTCTGGTCGATGCGCAGTTGCGAGCCCTGCTGTGTCAG
Source organism: Roseateles sp. (assembly GCF_036486225.1). GTDB lineage: Bacteria > Pseudomonadota > Gammaproteobacteria > Burkholderiales > Burkholderiaceae_C > Roseateles. The sequence continues at coordinate 51,850 of NZ_DASVNZ010000393.1, forward strand.
CGCGGCCTGGCCGGCGGCGATCTGCGCGCCGGTGGGCAGCGCG
>NZ_DASVNZ010000030.1:0-15823 GCF_036486225.1 Roseateles sp.
ATTGCATCTCCTCGGCTCCGGATTGCACCAGAGTTCGCACCCTTCGAAGGCGAGGGATGCCCCCCTCTCCGACCGAAGTCACACCCGATATCACTTTTATCGCTTATAACTGGGGATATTGCCCACCTGCAAGTTTGGTTAATTCGGCAAAATCGACTCATGACTGCCATTGCCCGCACACCCGACGACATGCAAGAGGACTTCAGCACGCGCGAAGTCGCGCAGCGCCTCGGCATGGCCGTCCGATCGGTGCAGCTGATGGTCGACCGCGGTGAGCTGCAAGCCTGGCGCACGCCGGGCGGACACCGCCGGATCCTGCGGACCTCGCTGGACGCCTGGCTGACCGGCCGGGGCCTGGCGCCGACCAAGCCGGCCGACCTGTCGCCCAACGACGGCGTGCCGCCGCGGCTGAAGGCGCTGCTGATCGAGGACTCGGTCCACTACCAGAACCTCGTCATGCTGCTCGCGCAGCAGGAATACCCCGACCTCGACCTGCACACGGCCAACGACGGCATCGGCGGTCTGGTCATGTACGGGCAGCTGCAGCCCGAGATCCTGCTGGTCGACATCCTGCTGCCCGGCATCGACGGTGCGGCGCTGGTGACCAGCCTGCGCTCGCAGCCGCAGTTCGCCAACAGCGAACTGATCTTCGTCACCGCGCTCGACGAGCAGCAACGGGCGCCCTATGCCTTCGCGCTGGCCGGCCTGCCGCTGGTGCACAAGCCGCGGCTCGTGACCGATCTGCCGCCGCTGCTCGGCGCCGCCATCCAGCGCATCCAGGCCCGTCAGCCGCAGTTCGCCGGTTGAATCCGGAGGAAATCGGCGGGTTTTGATCATGGCGTCCCGTGTCCGGGTCCTCCTGGTGGAGGACGACCCCACCCTGCAGCGTTTCGTCGCCATGGCGCTCGAGGACGACGAGGTGCGCATGCAAGGCTGCATCTCCGTGGACGAGGCGCTGCTCGCGCTCGCGACACAGAGTTTCGACCTGGTCATCAGCGACCTGATGCTGCCGGGGCGGCACGGCCTCGATCTGCTGCAGACGCTCAAGCAACGGCCCGAACTGCGCGGCAACGCGCGCCTGGCGGTGTTCAGCGCGGGACTCAATCCGTCCGTGCGCGAACAGCTGGAGGCGCTCGGCGTGACGCGTTTCCTGTCCAAGCCCTGCTCGCTGGGGGATCTGCAATCCTGCCTGGACGGCCTGCGCGACGCGCCGGCGCCGGCGGCGATGCCGTCGATCCACCAGGCCGCCATCGAGCAGTACTTCGGCGGCAATGCGGCGCTGTACCAGGCCTTCCTGGCGCGCTGCCGGATGCAATTCCCGCTCGACATCGCCAGCGGCCGCGGCGCTTGCGAGCGCGGCGAACACGTGAAGCTGCGCCACCTCGCCCACAGCCTGAAGAGCGTGCTGCTGACGCTGGGCCATGCGCAGGCGGCCGACGTCGCGCGGCAGCTGGAACTCGATGCGGAGCAGGCTGCGACGGGATCCGAGGATGCCCTCGCCGCGGCGCGCGCCGCCTGGCCGGTCCTGGAAGAAGCGCTGGCGCGGCTCCTCTGATCCCGCGGCCCGATCCGGGCGCGGGCGCTCCGGGTCCTAGATCGCCAGCGGATCCACGTCCACGGCCCAGCGCGTCAGGCCCTTCTGACGGCGCTTGAGCGCGTGCAGCTCGGGCAGCCAGGCCCGCAGGAAACGCAGCAGCTGCGCGCGGCTGCCGGCCTCGATCAGCATCTGGAAACGCTCGCTGTCGGCCACCCGGGCGATGGCCATGGGCACCGGCGGATACAGCAGCAGGCCGAGCGACAGGGGCAGTGCCTGCGCCGCCGCCTGCGCCGCGGTGAGGAAGTCGCGCGCGGCCTCGACGCTGCGGCCCTCCGCGCGCACCAGCGCCAGGTGCGCGAACGGCGGCAGGTTGGCCGTCATCCGCTCGTGCAGCTGGCTGCCGGCGAAGGCTTCGTAGTCGTGCTTGAGCAGCGACTGGTAGAGCGCATGTTCGGGATACCAGGTCTGGATCCACATCTCGCTCCGGGCGGCCTGCGCGGCGTCGCGCCCCGCGCGGCCGCCGGCCTGCATCAGCAGCGAGAAGAGCCGCTCCGGCGCGCGGAAATCGCTGCTGAACAGCGCGCCGTCCGGATTCACCGCGGCCACCAGCGTGATGCGGCGGAAGTCGTGGCCCTTGGCGATCATCTGCGTGCCGACGAGGATGTCGACTTCGCCTTCGTGCACTGCCGCGAGCTGCGATTCGAGGCTGCCCTTCAGCCGGGTCGTGTCCGCATCGATGCGGGCCACGCGCGCGCCGGGCAGCGCCTGCGCGAGCTGCTCCTCGAGCCGCTCGGTGCCGCGTCCCAGCGGCGCGATGTCCGGGTTGCCGCAGGACGGGCAGGCGCGCGGCACGCGCGTCGTCACGCCGCAGTGATGGCAGCGCAGCGTCCGGTCCTCCTTGTGGAAGACCTGGTGCGCGCTGCAATGCGGGCAGTCGCTCTTCCAGTTGCACTGGTCGCAATGCAGCACCGGCGCATAACCGCGGCGGTTCAGGAACACGAGGCTCTGCTCGCCGCGCTCCAGCCGCTTGCGCATCGCATCCAGCAGCGGCACCGACAGCGCCGTCGTGACGCCCTTCTTGCGTTCGAGCCGGTTCATGTCGAAGAGCCGGACCCGCGGCAGCGCGCCGCCGCCGATGCGCTCGGTGAGATCGATGCGCCGGTAGCGTCCGCCGAGCGCGTGCTGCCAGCTCTCCAGCGACGGCGTCGCGGAACCGAGCACCACGGGCACCTTCTCCAGATGCCCGCGATAGACCGCCAGGTCGCGTGCCGAGTAGCGCGCGCCGTCCTGCTGCTTGTAGGAGGGGTCGTGCTCCTCGTCGACGACGATCAGCCCCAGCCGAGGCAGGGACGCGAAGACGGCCAGCCGTGTGCCCAGCACCAGTTGCGCGCGCCCCAGGTGCGCGGCGAGCCAGTTGCGCAGCCGCTGCGCCGGGGTCAGCGCGCTGTGCAGCGAGACGATGGAACGGCCGGCGAAGCGTTCGGCGAAACGCGCCTCGAGCTGCGGCGTCAGGTTGATCTCGGGCACCAGCACGAGCACCTGCTGACCGCGTTCGAGCGCGGCTTCGGCCGCGCGCAGATAGATCTCGGTCTTGCCGCTGCCGGTCAGGCCCCACAGCAACGCGGGTTGCGGCGCCTCACGACTGGACTGCTCGGCCAGCGCGTCCAGCGCCCCCTGCTGCTGCGCCGTCAGTGCGGGGCGTTCCGGCAAGGCGGCCGGCATCCCGGCGGCACCCTCGATCGCCGCAGCGGCCTTCGCGGCTTCCGCATCCGCCTTGTCGAGCTTCTTCAGCCGGGCCTGCAGCTGCTTGGCGTCGAGGTCGCGCAGCTGCGGCGGCAGCACCGCCAGCGCCAGCTCGCCGATGCTGCGCTGGTAATAGCCGGCCGCGAATTCGACCAGCTTGCGCCAGCGGTCCGACAGCGGCGGCAGCGCATCGAGCGCCTCGCCGACGGGACGCAGCTCGGATTCCGGCAACTGCTCGCCCTCGGGCAAGTCCTGGCCCTCGGGCAGGTCGTCCCAGACCAGGCCCATCACGTCCCGGCGGCCCAGCGCCACATGCACCAGGGTGCCGGGGGTCAAGTCTTGCGGGCCGAGGTAATCCAGCGGCTCGGTCAGCCCGCTGTGCTGGGGCGCCTCGACGGCCACCCGCACGCGACGCAGCGAGGACTCGCTCATCCTGATCGCCGCTCCGTATCGGCGTCAGCGAGTGTCGGTGGGGCCGGAATGGGGCTGGGGGGTCCTGGAGGGATCCCCCCTGCCCCGTGGAGAGCCCGCGCTTGGCCGTCCGCGTACAGCGGCGCCGCGTCCCTCGCGGTCTCCATCGACCATGAGGAAAACGCGCCAAGTGCCTGATTTCCAAGGGTGTTCACAACGGGGCCTGAAGCCTGTGGATAACTTTGTGGGAAACGCCCCGGCTTTTCAGGGGCCGCCGGGATTGCCGCCGCGGAGCCTCGCCGGCGTCAAATTCCGGGGAAACGAGAACTCCCCTTTGAAATCAACGACTTACACGCCCATCGGGGAAAGCCCTAGCTCAGATCCCCCGCATGTGCTGCGTTTCGGTGACATGCACGGATTTGGGGATAACTACGCCGAGGCCTTGCGCAGTTTGCGCGAATGCTTATGCACTTCGTCGACCAGTTCGGAGACGCTTTCCGGCGGCGTGAACTGGCTGATGCCGTGGCCCAGGTTGAACACGTGCCCGCCCCAACCGCCGTCCGCGCGTTGCGGAGCGCCGAAGCTGTCGAGCACCGCGCGCGCCTGCTCCCGCACCGCGGCCGGCGGCGCGAACAGCACGTTCGGATCGAGGTTGCCTTGCAGCGCCACGCGGTCCTGCACCTGCGCCCGCGCGCGGCCGAGGTTCACCGTCCAGTCCAGGCCCACGACGTCGGCGCCGGCCGTGGCGATCTCGTCCAGCCACAGCCCGCCGCCCTTGGTGAAGAGCAGCTTGGGAATGCGGCGGCCGTCGTGTTCGCCCTTGAGCTGCGACAGCACGCGGCGCGAATACGCCAGGCTGAACTGCTGGAACTGGCCGTCGGCCAGCACACCGCCCCAGGAGTCGAACACCATCACGGCCTGCGCGCCGGCTTCGATCTGCGCGTTCAGGTAGGCGGCGACCGCGTCGGCGTTGATCGCCAGGATGCGATGCATCAGGTCAGGACGCGCGTACATCAGGCTCTTGACGTGACGGTAGTCGTCGGAGCCGCCGCCCTCGACCATGTAGCAGGCCAGCGTCCACGGGCTGCCGGAGAAACCGATCAGCGGCACCCGTCCGTTCAGCGCGCTGCGGATCGAGGTCACCGCGTCGAAGACGTAGCGCAGCTTGTCCATGTCCGGCACGGCCAGCGCGTTCACGGCGGCCTCGTCGCGGACGACCTTCTCGAACTTCGGACCCTCGCCCTGCGCGAACGACAGGCCCAGGCCCATCGCGTCGGGCACGGTCAGGATGTCGCTGAACAGGATCGCCGCGTCCAGCGGGTAGCGTTCCAGCGGCTGGAGGGTGACCTCGGTCGCGTAGTCCCTGTTGGTCGCGAGCCCCATGAAGCTGCCGGCCTTGGCTCGCGTCTCGCGGTACTCGGGCAGGTAGCGGCCGGCCTGGCGCATCAGCCAGACGGGGGTGTACTCGGTGGGCTCGCGCAGGCAGGCGCGCAGGAAGACGTCGTTCTGAAGGGGGGCGCTCATGGGGACGGGATTATGCTCGGACCACCTTGCCCTTGAATTCCGGGACGCGGCACACGATATGCCGCTGCGCACATGGAGGATCCGCTGATGACTTCGACACTGTCCCGTCCGCTTGACACCGTTCAACCCACCGTTCGCTCCACCGTGGGGGCCAGGTTGCGCGCCACCGCGGCTGCCGCGCTGATCGTCGGCGCGCCGATGGCGCTCACCGGCTGTGGCTACAACGAGTTCCAGAGCCTGGACGAACAGGTCAATGCCAGCTGGTCCGAGGTGCTCAGCCAGTACCAGCGCCGCAGCGACCTGATCCCCAACATCGTCAACACGGTCAAGGGCGAGGCCAGCTTCGAGCAGGACACGCTGACCAAGGTCGTCGAGGCCCGCGCCAAGGCCACCAGCATCCAGGTCACGCCCGAGCTGGCGCGCGACCCCGCCGCGCTGCAGAAGTTCCAGGCCGCGCAGGGCGAGCTCTCCGGCGCGCTGAGCCGGCTGATGGTCGTCAGCGAACGCTACCCGCAGCTGCAGGCCAACCAGGGCTTCCGCGACCTGCGGGTGCAGCTCGAGGGCACCGAAAACCGCATCACCGTTGCTCGCAACCGTTACATCAAGTCGGTGCAGGAATACAACGTGCTGACCCGCCGCTTCCCGTCCAACCTGACGGCGAAGATCTTCGGCTACGAGACCAAGCCCAACTTCACCGTGCAGAACGAGGCCGCGATCTCCGCGCCGCCGACGGTGAGCTTCGACAAGCCGGCCACGCCCGCCACGACGCCCACGACGCCCGCCCCGGCCCCGGCGGCCTCGCCCGCGTCGAACTGAGGCCCCGCGCATGCGGGCGGTTCGATTCCTGGCGCTGGTCTTCTTCGGCCTGCTGATGAGCGTGGGCATGCTGCCGCGCGCACGCGCGCAGGACGTCCAGCCGATACCTCCGCTCAGCGGCCGAGTGATCGACCAGACCGGCACGCTGAACGCCGCGCAGCGCGAGGCGCTCGACGCGAAGCTCGCCGCCTTCGAGCGTGAGGCGGGTCCGCAGATCGTCGTGCTGATGGTGCCCACGACCGCGCCCGAGGACATCGCCGCCTTCGCGCAGCGCCTCGGCGACCAGTGGAAGATCGGCCGGCGCGACGTGGGCGACGGGCTGCTGATCGTCGTCGCGAAGGCCGACCGGCGCATCAACATCCAGACCTCGAAGGCACTCGAAGGCGCGGTACCGGACCTCGCCGCGCGACAGATCATCGAGCGCGACATCACGCCCGCGTTCAAGGCCGGCGACTACGCCGGCGGCCTGAACCGCGCGATCGACTCGCTGCAGGCGCGCATCCGCGGCGAGCACCTGCCGGCACCGACGCAGCGCACAGCGAAGTCCGGCGGCGGGCACAACATCGACATCGGCGAGATCGCCATGATCGCGTTCCTCGCCGTGCCGCTGGTGGGCGCGGTGCTGACCTCGATCTTCGGCCGCAAGATCGGCAGCCTGTTCACCGGCGTCGGCGCGGGCGCCGTCGGCTGGGGGCTGAGCAACAGCCTGCTGCTGGGCGCCGGCGCGGCGGTCGCATCGCTGATCCTGGTCGGCGTGCTCGGCATCGGCGCGGCGCGACGACGCAGCGCGAGTCCGTCCTACGGCGGGTACCGGCGCAGCGCGCATGGGTCGGGCGGCATCGCGCCGCCGATCATCTGGGGTGGCGGCGGTAGTTTTGGCGACGGCGGCGGTGGCAGCAGCGACGGGGGCGGCTTCTCGTCCGGCGGCGGCGGTGACTTCGGCGGCGGCGGCGCCTCGGGAGACTGGTGATGGAACGACCGAGCGACCACGACGTCCGCCAGACCGGCGACACGAGCCGGCTCGGGCGCTTTTTCCGCCACCGCTTCTGGGACGAGGCCGACGTGCGGCGCGTGCTGCCCGAGGCGGCGCTGGCGCGCCTGTCCGCGCGCGTCACCGAAAGCGAACTGAGCCACGCCGGTGAGATCCGCCTGTGCGTGGAAGCCAGCCTGCCGATCAGCTACCTGTGGCGCGGCCTGACTGCGCGGCAGCGCGCGCTGGCGCTGTTCGGCAAGCTGCGCGTGTGGGACACGGAGCACAACAACGGCGTGCTCATCTATCTGCTGCTCGCGGAGCATGCGATCGAGATCGTCGCGGACCGCGGGCTGAACCAGCGCGTCAGCGCGGCGCAGTGGCAGCCCATCGTCGACGGGCTGCGGCAGTCGCTGCGCAGCGGGCAGTTCGAGCAGGGACTGGTGGAAGCGATCCGTGCCGTCGAGGCCTTGCTGGCACAGCACTTCCCGCCAGCAGCCGGCACCGTGCCGCGCAACGAGCTGCCGGACGCAGTCGTGGTGCTGTAGCGCTCTTTGACTACCTAGGCCGCTGAAGCCCGATTGCGACTTCAAAGGCTCTTGATCGGCTTGAGCTTCCAGCCGAAGCGCTCTTCCTTCAGCCCGCCCTTCACCGCCGGGAACTGCAGTTCCTTCGCCGGTACCGTCACATCCGGCAGATGGTCCAGCAGATGGCGGATCAACGTCAGCCGGCCGCGCCGCTGGTCGTTGAAGTCGACCAGGGTCCACGGCGCCTGCTTCGTGTGCGTGTGTTCGAGCATGCGGTCGCGCGCGCGGCCATAGTCCTCGTAGTGCTGGCGCGCCTCGAGGTCGATCGGCGACAGCTTCCACTGCTTGAGCGGATCCTCGGCGCGTTCGGCGAAGCGCTCTTCCTGCTGCGTCTGATCGACCGTCAGCCAGTACTTGAACAGCAGCAGCCCGTCGTCGACGAGCAGTCGCTCCAGCACGGGGGTCTGCTTCAGGAAGTCTTCCGTCTGCTGCGGCGTGCAGAACCCCATCACCGCCTCCACGCCGGCGCGGTTGTACCAGCTGCGGTCGAAGAGCACGATCTCCCCCGCGGACGGCAGGTGCGTCATGTAGCGCTGGAAGTACCACTCGCCCTGCTCCCGCTCGCTGGGCTTGCCCAGCGCGACGGTGCGGCACTGGCGCGGACTCAGCGTCTCGGAGATCGCGCTGATGACGCCGCCCTTCCCCGCCGTATCGCGACCTTCGACGATGACGAGCAGCCGCTTGCGCGTGTGCTGCAGCCAGCGTCCAAGGTTGTTCAGCTCAACCTGCATCGGCTGCAGGCGGTCCAGGTAGTCCGACTTCGAGAGCTTGCCGCTTTTGCCGGCGCTCTTGTCGCTGCCCTTTTCGTCGCTCTGCTTGCCGCTGTTCTTGGACTTCTTCCCGGCCATGCTGACTCCGTGCAGTGAAGGACGGACCAGCTTACCGCGCATCGCCGCCACTGCGGCGAACGCGGCGGAGGATCAGAGCAGCTCGAGCGTCTGCATCCCCGCCCAGGTCTCGCCCGGCGGCAACTCGATGGGCTTGAGCACCTGCGCGGCCTCGACGCACAGCATCTGCTTCCAACCGCCTTCTGGCATGTCGGCCAGCGCGTCGCCCTTGGCCTGGCCGGGATTCCACACCACGGCGTCGGCAAAGCCCTGCTGGCGGATCGCGACGCGGCGGTCGGCGTCGCGCAGGGTCAGGTCGTGCTTCACGTCCTGGTAGATCCGGTCCGTCTCGCCGTCCAGGCGCAGCAGGTCCTCGTGCTGGGTGCCGGCGCGCTCGGCCGCCGAGTCCCAGTACGCGAGGCCGGACAGCCCCTGCAAGGACGCCGACATGATCTGCGTCAGCCGCAGGTAGGTGTGCAGCGCCGCGGTAAAGGACAAGGGCGCTTCGCCCTTGTTCTCGCAGGCGAGCTCGATCTGCAGCGCGCGACCGGCGATGCGGATGCTGATCTCGGCCTCGAAGGCGTGCGGCCAGACCATGCGGGTGGCGTCGTCGTCGGTCAGACGCAGGACGGCGAGCGAGTCCTCCTTGCCGGACTCGGCGCTGACCAGTTGCCAGGGCTTGCCGCGCGCGAAGCCGTGGCGCTGCAGCGGACCGCGGGTCGAGAACTGCGGAAAGATCACCGGCACGCCGCCGCGGATCGCCTGGCCGGTGGTGAAGGCGCTCTTGGTCGACAGGAAGAGCTGCTCGTCGGCGCCGGCGGGCACCCACGACACCAGGTGGGCGCCGTGCAGCAACAGCGTCGCGCGGGCGCCGCCGGGCGCGCGGAGTTCAAGGGCTTCGAGGCCCTGGTGGCGGGTGATGGCGATCGGAGTGGTCATGCTCAAAAAGAAAAAACCCACCGGCGCGAACCGGTGGGTGGTCGACCCGCCGGCCGCTGAGGGCCGTCGGGTGCCGGGGTTCTTGACGAAGCCCTTAGTTTTTCACAACCGGACGCGCCCGCGGTCCCGGCAGCAGACCGTTGGGGGCGGTGACCAGACGGTTGCCCGCCAGGCTCGCGATCTGGAAGCTGCGATCGGACAGGTTGGCGGCGATCTGGTCCACCACGGCCTTCACCAGCAGACCGATCAGGCCGCCCTGGCTGTTGTTGTTCTGCTCGGCGCTCGACGCGGTGGCCTTGCCTTCCCACAGCAGCGTGCCGGTGCGGAGGTCGATCAGCTTGGCCTGCATCTCGACGACGGTCTCGCTCGACAGCACCTTGTAGACCGAGCCGTACTGCTTCACGCCGACGTACAGCGCCGCATCGGCGCCGAAGATCTGGCGCAGCTTGACGGTGTCGATGTTGTGCGCGTCCGACGGCGTCGTGATGCCGTTGGTGCGCAAGGTCTCATCGACCAGCGTCACCGGCAGCACGTAGTAACCGGCTTCGCCCAGCGGCATCGACAGGTTGGACAGCACGCCGTAGGTGGCGTTCACGTCCGGCGTGTCATTCACCGGCGGCAGCACCAGCAGGGACGCCGGCTTGGCTTCCTTGAACGCGGTGTAGTCGTAGGGCTTGGGCGGCGCGGCGCAGGCGGTCAGCGCGGCCAGCACGGCCACCGCGCCGACGCGCTTGATCAGGGACATCAGGTTCGTCATGGTGTCTTTCTCCTGCACGCTCACACGCCGCTCGCGGCCTTGGCAGGCGCGGCAGCCGCTGCGGCGGCGGTCTTCTCGGAGGGCTTCTTCAGCAGGAAGTCCACGTAGCCGGCGGACTCCGGGAACAGCGCGCGTTCGGCTTCCAGGTGAGCCCGGGCGGCGTCGTCGTTGCCGACCTTCGCGTACAGCAGCGCCAGGTGGCCATGCAGGCCGGGAGGCGTCGCTTCGTTGGCGGCCTTGTTCTTGATCAGCTGCGATTCCAGCTGCGTGATCTGGTCGCCGGGCGTCGCGCCGTTGGTCTTGAAGTACTGGTAGACGCTGCTCTGATAGCCGCTCCACTGGTACAGCGGCTTCTGCGGCGTGCCGCAGGCGGTCAGCAAGGCGGCCACGGCCGCGAGGGCGCTCACGCGGAGCGCGCGGGTCATGCGGATGGTCATGATCGGTCTCCGGTTCAGCGGGCGGCTTGCGGCTTCCAGGCGCCGCTGTCGATGCCGGCGACCATCGTGTTGACGGCCTCCTTGATGGCCAGGTCCAGGACCTTGCCGTTCAGCGTCGCGTCGTAGCTGGCGGTGCTGCCGAAGCCGACGATCTCGCGGGTCGACAGCTCGTACTCGCCGGCGCCCTGCGCGGAGTACACGACTTCCGAGGTCTGGCTGTTGACGATGTTCAGCGTCACCTTGGCGTAGGCGATCTGCTTCTTGCCGCGGCCCAGCACGCCGAAGAGCGCCTGGTCGCCGACTTCCTTGCGACCGAACTCGGTGACCGATCCCGTCACCAGGAAGTCCGCGCCCTTGATGGCCAGGTTGCTGTTCTTGAACTTGGCTTCCTGCTGCGCCTCTTCGAGGTTGTCGCGGTCCAGGACGCTGAAGCGGTTGGTCTGCTGCAGATGCGCGACCAGGATCGACTTCGACTGGTTGCCCAGGCGGTCGATGGCGTCGGCGAACATGCCGCGCATGAAGCTGGAGCGGTTCTCGAACTTGCCGACGGCGATCGGGGCGCGCTGCCCCTGGTACTGGGCCGGTGCCGGCGTCGTGGCGCGCGGAACTTCGATGCTGCGGGACTGTTCGGTGGCGGCGCAACCGACCAGCGCGGTCACGGCGAGCACCAGCGAGGCGCGACGCGCCAGGACGTTGAATGACATGGGGACTCCCTCAAAAAGATGCCGGCTTGATGCCGGCTGCCTCTCCGGTTCGAACCGGATGTGCGAAGTGTGCGTCATCGCACAAAGGCGAATCGGCAACTCCGAAAAGAACATCGGCAGGAGTGCGAGTTTTTCGCAGTCCTGCCGATGCAGTGTGGCGTCCTGGCCGCACCGGGCGACCGGTGAGGCGTGGGGACTTGTGGGGTGGGCTCAGCGCTTGGCGCGGAACTTCCGCAGGGCCGCGATCTGCGCGGCCATCGCGGCGAATTCGCTCTGCGCCTTGGCGAAATCGATGTCGCTCTTGGCGTTCTTCATCGCGTCTTCGGCGGCCTTCTTCGCGGCCTCGGCACGGGCCTCGTCGAGGTCCTTGCCGCGGATCGCGGTGTCGGCCAGCACGGTCACGACGTCGGGTTGCACTTCCAGCAGACCGCCGGCGACGAAGACGAACTCTTCATCGCCGTTGGGACGCTGGATGCGCACGGCGCCCGGCTTGATGCGGGTGATCAGCGGGGTGTGCTTGGGCAGGATGCCCAGTTCGCCGCCTTCGCCCGGCAGCGCCACGAATTTCGCCTCGCCCGAGAAGATCTGCTCTTCCGCCGAGACCACGTTCACGTGGAGGGTTGCCATTGCGTTTCCTTGATCGAGAAGTGAGAAGTCCGTTCGGAGATCGATGGAGCGCCGCTTTCACGGCGCGCCATCGACAGCTCTTTACTGGATCTTCTTCGCCTTTTCGAAAGCTTCATCAATCGTGCCGACCATGTAGAAGGCCTGCTCGGGCAGGTGATCACACTCGCCGTTCACGATCATCTTGAAGCCGCGGATGGTTTCCTTCAGCGGGACGTACTTGCCGGGCGCGCCGGTGAACACTTCCGCGACGTGGAAGGGCTGCGACAGGAAACGCTGGATCTTGCGCGCGCGGGCCACGGCCTGCTTGTCTTCCGGCGACAGCTCGTCCATGCCCAGGATCGCGATGATGTCGCGCAGTTCCTTGTAGCGCTGCAGCACCGACTGCACCGAACGCGTCACGTTGTAGTGCTCTTCGCCGATGACGTTCGGGTCGATCTGACGCGAGGTCGAGTCCAGCGGGTCCACGGCCGGGTAGATGCCCAGCGACGCGATGTCACGCGACAGCACGACGGTGGCGTCCAAGTGGGCGAAGGTCGTGGCGGGCGACGGGTCGGTCAGGTCGTCCGCAGGGACGTACACGGCCTGGATCGAGGTGATCGAGCCGACCTTGGTCGACGTGATCCGCTCTTGCAGACGGCCCATTTCCTCGGCCAGCGTCGGCTGGTAGCCCACCGCGGACGGCATGCGGCCCAGCAGCGCGGACACTTCCGTGCCGGCCAGCGTGTAGCGGTAGATGTTGTCCACGAAGAACAGCACGTCACGGCCTTCGTCGCGGAAGGACTCGGCCATCGTCAGGCCGGTCAGCGCGACGCGCAGACGGTTGCCCGGGGGCTCGTTCATCTGGCCGTAGACCATGGCGACCTTCGACTTGCTCAGGTCCTCCTGGTTCACGACGCCCGCGTCCGACATCTCGTGATAGAAGTCGTTGCCCTCACGGGTACGCTCGCCGACACCCGCGAACACCGACAGACCCGAGTGAGCCTTGGCGATGTTGTTGATCAGCTCCATCATGTTGACGGTCTTGCCGACGCCGGCGCCGCCGAACAGGCCGACCTTGCCGCCCTTGGCGAACGGGCAGATCAGGTCGATGACCTTGATGCCGGTTTCCAGCAGCTCCTGCGACGGGCTCAGCTCGTCGTAGGCCGGGGCCTTGCGGTGGATCGCCGAGGTCTTCTCGCGCGAGACTTCGCCGCGCTCGTCGATCGGGTTGCCCAGCACGTCCATGATGCGGCCCAGCGTCGGCTGGCCGACCGGGACCTGGATCATGTCGCCCGTGTTGTAGACCTCGCTGCCGCGGCGCAGGCCGTCCGACGAGCCCAGCGCGATGGTGCGCACCACGCCGTCGCCCAGCTGCTGCTGGACTTCCAGCGTCAGGGTCGTGCCTTCCATCTTGAGGGCGTCGAACACCTTCGGCATCTGGTCGCGCGGGAACTCCACGTCCACCACGGCGCCGATGCACTGAACGATCTTGCCCACCGATTGAGTGTTAGCCATTTTTTCGTTCCTTCAATTCAAATCTGTTGCCTGCGGTCGATCGCGAGATCAACCGCTGATGGCGGCGGCGCCGCTGACGATTTCCGACAGTTCCTTCGTGATCGCGGCCTGGCGGGTCTTGTTGTAGACCAGCTTCAGCTCACCGATCAGCGTTCCGGCGTTGTCGGTCGCGGCCTTCATGGCCACCATGCGCGCCGATTGCTCGGACGCCATGTTCTCGGCCACGGCCTGATAGACCAGGGCTTCGGTGTAGCGCACCAGCAGCTCGTTGATCACCGTCGGGGCGTCGGGTTCGTACAGGTAGTCCCATGCGTGACCCGCGGCATCCGTCTCCAGCGACTCGGCCGTCAGCGGCAGCAGCTGCTGCACCACCGGCTCCTGCTTCATCGTGTTGACGAAGCGGGTGTAGCAGAGATAGACCGCCGACAGCTTGCCGTCCGCATACGCGTCCAGCAGCGTCTTGACCGGGCCGACCAGCTTCTCGAGCTGGGGGCTGTCGCCGAGCTGCGTCGCATGCGCGACGACCTTGGCGCCGATCCGGTTCATGAAACCGAGACCCTTGTTGCCGATCGCCACCACTTCGGACTTCTGACCCGCGGACTCAACTTCCTTGAGCTTGCCGGTCGCCGCACGAAGCAGGTTGGTGTTCAGACCACCGCACAGACCCTTGTCCGTCGTGACCACCACGAAGCCCACCGACTTGGCGTCCGGGTTCGCCACCATGAACGGGTGACGGTACTCCGGGTTGGCCTTCGAGAGATTGGCGGCGATGTTGCCGACCTTCTCCGCGTACGGACGGGCCGCGCGCATCCGATCCTGCGCCTTGCGCATTTTCGAAGCGGCGACCATTTCCATGGCCTTGGTGATCTTCTTGGTGTTCTCGACCGACTTGATCTTGCCGCGAATTTCCTTGCCTGCTGCCATGATTTCTCCTGTGAGGGCCGGGTCTTGCCTGACTTCAGCGAGACCCGGTCATGGTTGCTTAGGCGAAGGACTTCTTGAACGACGTGATCGCGGCGTTCAGTTCAGCTTCCGCGTCCTTGTCCATCGCCTTGTCGTTTTCCAGCTTCGTCAGCAGGGCAGCGTGCGAGGTCTTCAGGAACTGGTGCAGGCCGTGCTCGAAGGACAGGACCTTCTTGACCTCGATGTCGTCCATGAAGCCCTTGTTGGCGGCGTACAGCGACGCGCCCATCAGGCTGATCGACAGCGGGCTGTACTGGGCCTGCTTCAGCAGTTCCGTCACGCGGGCACCGCGGTCCAGCTGCTTGCGGGTCGCGGCGTCCAGGTCGGAAGCGAACTGCGCGAACGCAGCCAGTTCCCGGTACTGGGCCAGGTCGGTACGGATACCGCCGGACAGCGACTTGATCAGCTTGGTCTGGGCAGCGCCACCGACGCGCGACACCGAGATACCGGCGTTGATCGCGGGACGGATGCCGGCGTTGAACAGGTTGGTTTCCAGGAAGATCTGGCCGTCGGTGATCGAGATGACGTTCGTCGGGACGAAGGCGGACACGTCGCCGGCTTGCGTCTCGATGATCGGCAGCGCGGTCAGCGAGCCGGTCTTGCCCTTGACTTCACCCTTGGTGAAGGCTTCGACGTACTCGGCGTTGACGCGGGCGGCGCGCTCCAGCAGGCGGCTGTGGAGATAGAACACGTCGCCGGGGAAGGCTTCGCGGCCCGGGGGGCGGCGCAGCAGCAGCGAGACCTGACGGTAGGCAACGGCCTGCTTGGACAGGTCGTCGTACACGATCAGCGCGTCCTGGCCGCGGTCGCGGAAGTACTCGCCCATCGTGCAGCCCGAGTAGGCCGACACGTACTGCATCGCAGCGGATTCGGACGCGGACGCGGCGACGACGATGGTGTACTCCATCGCACCGGCGGCTTCCAGGGCGCGCACGACGTTCTTGATCGACGAAGCCTTCTGGCCGATCGCGACGTACACGCAGGTCATGTTCTGACCCTTCTGGTTGATGATCGCGTCGATCGCCACGGCGGTCTTGCCGGTCTGGCGGTCGCCGATGATCAGCTCGCGCTGGCCGCGGCCGACGGGCACCATCGAGTCGATGGACTTCAGGCCCGTCTGCACCGGCTGCGACACCGATTGACGTGCGATCACGCCCGGGGCGACCTTCTCGATCACGTCCGTCATCTTGGCGTTGATCGGGCCCTTGCCGTCGATCGGCTGGCCGAGCGCGTTGACGACGCGGCCGATCAGTTCGGGGCCGACCGGCACTTCCAGGATGCGGCCCGTGCACTTGACGATGTCGCCTTCCGAGATGTGTTCGTATTCGCCGAGAATCACGGCGCCGACGGAGTCGCGCTCGAGGTTCAGTGCGAGGCCGAAGGTGTTGCCCGGGAATTCGAGCATTTCGCCTTGCATCACGTCGGACAGGCCGTGCACGCGCACGATGCCGTCGGACACGGACACCACGGTGCCCTGGTTGCGCACG
>NZ_DASVNZ010000067.1:0-4849 GCF_036486225.1 Roseateles sp.
CATGTTCCACAAATCGGGCCGGCCCCCTGGCCCCCGCAGGCCTCCGGCACGAGTTGTGGATACCCGAAAAGACCGAAGGCCCCGCATCGCGGGGCCTTCTTCATGGGGCGTCGATCCGGGGATCGAGCGACTCGTGGGTCAAGCGGCTTCCGCCACCATCGCCTTGCGCATCTTCTTCATCGCGGCAACTTCGATCTGCCGGATGCGTTCCGCGGAGACGTCGTACTCGGCCGCCAGTTCGTGCAGCGTCATGCCGCCCGAACCGTCGTCGTTGACGTTCAGGTAGCGCTCCGTGACGATGCGGCGGCTGCGGTCGTCGAGCAGTTCGAGCGCCTTGTGCAGACCGTCCGTGGCCAGGCGGTCGCGCGACTTGGACTCGATCACCCGCGTCGGTTCCTGCGTGTCGTCCGCCAGGTAGGCGATCGGCGCGAAGGTCTCTCCGTCGTCGTCGGTCTGCGGCTCCAGCGCGACGTCGCCGCCGGAGAGCCGCGTCTCCATCTCGACCACGTCCTCGGGCTTGACGTTGAGCTCTTCCGCCACCAGCGCGATCTCGGCTTCCGTCAGCGAAGTGCGCTGCTGGTTCTCGGCGTGTTCCTTCAGCGCGTGCTTCTTCGAGCGCAGGTTGAAGAACAGCTTGCGCTGCGCCTTGGTCGTCGCGACCTTGACCATGCGCCAGTTCTTCAGGATGTACTCGTGGATCTCGGCCTTGATCCAGTGCATCGCGTACGAGACCAGACGGACGTTCTGATCCGGATCGAAGCGCTTGACCGCCTTCATCAGGCCCACGTTGCCTTCCTGGATCAGGTCGCCCTGCGGCAGCCCGTAGCCCAGGTACTGGCGCGAGATCGACACCACCAGCCGCAGGTGCGACAGCACCAGCCGACCGGCCGCGTCCACGTCGCCATGCGTCTTCAGACGCGTGGCGTAATCCTTCTCTTCTTCCGGCGTCAGCAGCGGGATGTGGTTGATCGCCGTGATGTACGCATCCAGATTCCCGAGCGATGGCACCAGGGACCAGGGATCGCGGACCTTCAATGCAAGGGTGTTGGACATGTGTTCGTTGCTCCTGTATCGGGCCGGTCCTCCGACCCGACGCTGGGAATATTAGCACTCATGCGGGAGGAGTGCTAAAGCTCGCCAAATCGGGTGGGTTACGGGAGGGCTACCCATGAAAACGAGTGTGTGCCCGCCGGCTTAGGATCAACTTAAGTCATTGATCTATCGAAGAAATCGGCAGATCAAAACTGAATGTCGTCCCCTCGCCGACGGTGCTGCTCACTCGCAGCCGGCTGCCCATCAATTCCAGCAGCCGCTGCGTGATCACCAGACCGATCCCGGTGCCTTCGATGCCGCCGATCTCCCGGCCCAGGCGGTTGAACGGCTGGAACAACTGCGCCATCTGCGCCTCGGTCAGGCCGGCACCGGTGTCGGTGACGCTGAGTTCAATCTGCGAATCTTCTGTCCGCCGCGCCCGGAGCCAGACCTGCCCGCCGTCGTGGTTGTACTTGACGGCGTTGCTGAGCAGGTTGGTCAGGATCTGCTTGAGGCGCGTGGCATCGGCACGCAGACGATGGACGTCCGGCGCCAGCTCGACGGCGATGGTCACCCCGCGACGCTGCCGCTGGGTCTCGATCATCGCCAGGCTGTCCGACACGATGGGCGCCAGCTCCTGGTCGCCGATCTGCACGCGCAGGCCGCCGGCGTCCAGCCGCGAGAGGTCCAGGGTGTCGTTGATCATCGCCAGCAGGTGCCAGCCCGACTGCTGGATCTGCGTCAGCCACCCGCGCTGCCGGGGGCTGAGCGTCGGATCGTGGTCCGACTCGAGCAACTGCGAGAACCCCAGCATCGCGTTGAGCGGGGTGCGCAGCTCATGGCTCATCCGCGAGAGGAATTCATTCTTGGCCCGGTTGGCGGCCAGTTCGGCCTCGTGGATGCGCTCCAGCTCGGCGAGCCGGAGCTGCTCGCCGATGTCCTCGACCACGCCCAGCAGCCGCGACGGCTGCCCTTGTGCGTCGCGCAGCAGGCTGACGGTGGAGCGGACCGTGATCACCTGGCCCTGGCCGCCGATGTAGCGCTTGATGCGGCTGTAGCGGCCGAGCTCGCCGCGGATCAGCGCCATGCCCAGGCGGCTGTCCTCCGCGCGGTCTTCGGGATGGGTGATCGCCATGATGGAGCGCGCCTGCAATTGCTCGACGCTCATGCCCAGCAACTGGCAGAAGTAGGGGTTGATCTCCTGCGGCCGCGCGTTGAGGTCGCAGGAGACGACGCCGATGGGCGCGTGCTCGACGATGGTCCGGAAGCGTTCCTCGCTGACGCGCAGGCGATGGGTGGCCTCCTCGACGCGCCGGGCGACCCGCGCGGTGCTGCCGGTGACCGACAGCAGCAGCAGCCCCAGCAGCGCGGTGCCGACCAGTCCCGCGATCGCGAAGGGCAGGGCGGCGCCGCCGTCCAGCGCCGGCAGCCCCGCCGGGTTGTAGACGACCAGGCGCCAGGCGCGCCCGGCGAAATCGAAGTCGCGCGACTGGCTGGGCAATGCGGCGGGCAGGTGGCGGCAACGCTCGTCGCCGGCCAGCAGCGGACGATGGGTGCCGGAGGTGGTGTCGATCAGGCAGTAGTCGAGCCGCCCGGCGCGCGCCGGCAGCGCGTCGTGCAGCAGCGCCTCCGGACGCAGCGTCGCGAAGGCCACGCCGGTCGGCTTGCGGGCGCGACCTGCGGCGTCGCGCGGGTCCGTGGAGCCGCCCTCGTAGAGCGCGCGGTAGACCACGACGCCCATCAGCGTCACGCCCGCGTCCTGCGAGAGCGGGAAACTTTCGCTGGCCGCCGGCTCGCCGGTCGCCATCGCGCGTTGCTGCGCGGCGCGCGCCTGCGGGATGTTGCGGATGTTGGCGCCCATCGCCGGCCGGTTGCGGGCGAAGGGCGCGATGAGCCGGATCGGCAGACGGTCCTCCGCCGGATCCTGGTCCAGGTCGCCGGGCCGTCGCCGTTCGTAGACGCGATAACCGACGTAGCCGTCGGCCTGGGCCGCCTGCTCGAAGGCGGGCAGGTCGCGCGGACGCACCAGCGGCGCCCAGCCCACCGCGTACACGGCGCCGCCGGCGCGCGCCCGCTCGGCATGGGCGCGTTCGAAGTCGCGGCGGCTGATGTCCGGCGCGACCAGCAGCAGGCTGTGGTTGGCCTCGAGCGCGTTCAGCGGCATCGCCAGCGTGTCCGACAGCGTGTTCAGCGCATTGACCGCCTCCAGGTCGAAGGCGTGGCGCCGCCGGCCCTCCTCGTTGCGGGCGACGTGCAGGGTGGCGCCGAACAGCAGCGCGCAGGCGACCAGCATCGGCAGCGCGACGCTCAGCCGGCGCGGCGCCCAGTGCCTGCGCGGCAGGCCGAACAGCGCCAGCGACACCGGCGCGCCGATGAGCACGCCGATCGCGTCGCCGACCCACCAGGCGACCCAGTGCGACACGACCTGCGTCGGCCCGATCGCGCCGGCGATCCACAGCGCCGCGACGCCGAAGCTCGGACCGACGAGGCAGGCGACACCGGCCGTCGCGGCGAGAAAACGCACCAGCTCGGCGGGCTCGCACAGCGGCGGGTGTTCGCCCGTCCAACGTCTCGCGAGCCACGCACCCAGCCATGCCTGCAAGGCGCCGCCGAGGCCGATCAGCAGGTGCTGCAGCGGCTGGATGTGTGAGCGCTCGATCCCGAGCGTGAGGCTGACCGCCGCGCCGCCGATCGCGATGCCCGGCAGCACGCCGGGCCCCCAGCGCAAGGCGGCGGCGACCGCGAGGCCGGCGGCGGGATAGATCGGGGAGACGAAGTCCGGCGGCAGGATCAGCTTCAGCGCCAGCACGCCGAGCGCAGCGTAGGCCAGCGCGAGGGCGATGTTCAGGAGCACCAGGCGGACCGTGCTCGGGGTGCTTGCGACTGACGGAGCGGCAGACGAAGCGGAAGACGGAGCGGGGGAGGGCGCGTCGGTCATGAACGCCAGCCTACCTCGCCGCGACCTGCCCGATACGACGGATTGCCCCCGGATCGGGCGCTTGTCCTACGAAACCAACGGCGGCCTCATTCGGGCCTCATCCGGGCCTCATGCGGCTTCAGCGGCCTCATGCCGGCAGGTCCCACCCCAGCCCCAGGCTCTTCTGCAAGGCGACGAAGTCTTTCAGCAGCGCGGACTCGCCGTCCAGCGCCTTCAGCCGCGCATCGGTGTCGCGGCGCTGCGCGTCGAGCAGGTCGATCTGGCTCGCGGCGCCGGCCTCGCGGCGTTGCCGCGTCAGGTCCAGCGTCCGGCCCGTGGACCCGAGTTGCGCGCGCAGATGCTGCAGCGACTGGCGCTGCCGGCCGAAGCGCGCCAGCGACGTGTTGGCATCCTGCAGCGCGCCCAGCACGGCGGACCGGTAGTTGGCGACGGCCTCGTCGCGGTCGGCATCGGCCTCGCGCACCGCCGCGGCCGTTCGGCCGAAGTCGAGGAAGTTCCAGCTCAGGTAAGGCACGGCGGCCAGTGCCAGGTTGTCCGTGCGCAGCAGCTTGCCCGGCGCGGTGCCGGCGACGCCGATGTTGCCGAGCAGGCTGAGCTTGGGGAAGTACTTCGCCGTCTCCTGGCCGATCTTCGCGTTGCGGCCGGCGAGGCGCCGCTCCGCCGCGCGGATGTCCGGACGTCGCTGCAGCAGCGAGGCGGGATCGCCGATGGCGACGCGGTCCGGCGCGTGCGGCAGCACGGGCAGCGCGGACGTCGTGGGCGTCACGGCGGCCAACTGCTCGTCGAGCGCCCCGGGCGCCTGGCCGGTCAGCAACGCGAGCCGGTCGAGGGAGGCGGCGATCTCCGCCGCCACGTCCGCGAGCGAAGACTGCGTCGCTT
>NZ_DASVNZ010000078.1:0-32658 GCF_036486225.1 Roseateles sp.
CGAGCCGGCGCAGCGCCTCGCCTCATCGCCCGGCCTTCGGCACCGACGCGATCGTGCCCGGCGGCGCCGTGTAGGCCCGCAGCCAGTCCGGCACCGGCAGTTTGGGTTCGAGCAGGCGCCACTGCTGATCGTCGATCGGCGCGGGCTGCACCGTCTCGCGATAGGTGTAGATGGCCCCCTTGGACAACTGGCGCAAGCCGTTGAACGGCATCGCCTGCTGCCAGCCGCCGACGGCGCCCACGCCCACCAGCAGCGTCTGCCCCGTCGCCGCGTTGCCGGCGACGTCCGCCACCTTGGGCAGCGGATCCGGATCGGACAGGCCGTAGGGCTCCTTCTCCGACGTGCGCCGCGTCTGGGCGCTCTTGAAGACCAGGTAGGGATGCTCCATCGAGCCGCCGACCGCCTGGATGTCGATGGCGTCCTCGTCGCTCAGCGGCGTGCCGTCGCGCACCGAGCGCGCCATGCGGGCGAACTCGCGGACCAGGTCGCGCGACTCGACGAGCGTCTGGCGCACGCCGTCCCGCAACGCCTGCGCGGGACGCGAGCGCCAGTCCACGGAGACGGTCTCCAGCACGCCCTGCGCGCGCTCGAACAGGCCCGCGATCGCCAGGAAGGTGTCCGGATCGGGCTCGACCGATCCCCGTGGCGGACGACGCACGAGGAACTCGAAGGTCGGACCGCCCTCGCCGCCTTCGGCCGCCGACTTGTCATTGACCAGCAGCGTCGCGTGCCGCAGCGTCGCCCACGAGGCGAGACCTGTCTGCAAGCGCTTGGCGTCCCACAGCGCCGGGCCGCGCGTGCCGGGAATCGGCGCCCGCGAAGCCCACTGCACCGCCAGCCCCTGCAGCCAGGCGTTGTAGAGCCCCTCGTTGAGCGCCGGCGAGGCCCGCTCCGCCTGGTACAGCGCGGAGAGCTCATCGATCTGCGCCTGGTAGTTGGCCACCTTCGAGAACTCGCCCACCAGCACCGAACGCGCGAGCGCGTTGCCGAACACGGTCGCCACGTCGAGGCCGCTCGGCAGCATGCGCTGGACCCGCTCGCGGCCCTCGCGATCGGTGTGCAGCACGACCCGGTCCAGGATCTCGTTGTCCAGGCCCCAGCTCAGCGGGAACAGCCGCTTCTTCGCCAGCGGATGCTTCGCATACGGCGGGACCGAGGCGCCCACCGGCAGGTGGGTCTCGCTGCGCGTGCCCGGGATGAAGGGCAGATAGGTGCCGATCCAGCGGCGCAGCGGCGCGCGCACGGTGTCCGGCAGCTTCGCCCACTCGGCCGCCTCGTCGGCCTCCGCGCCGGAGGCCGCGTCCGACGTCGCTCCGGTCCCGGGCTTGGGCTCGGACTTCGGGAAGGTCAGCATCCGCATCGCGGTGAAGTAGCGCGATGCCAGCTTCGATCGCTGGTAGTTGCCGCGCGGCTGGTACTCCGGATCTGCCAGCGCCTTGCGCACCGCGTCGCTGTTGTCGTCAGGATCCATCAGTGCCGCGGCAAGCCGGATCTTGTCGGCCAGCGGCCCCGCCGGCATCGTCCCATCGCCGACGCGCGCTCGCAGGCCCCGCATCGCCTCGGTGAAGGCCGGGATCGCGGTCTCGTCCTCGGAGACGGTGAACAGGTTCTCGTAGGCCGCCGCGAACAGCTCCCAGAACAGGTCGGTCGTCACCAGGTAGGGATAGGCGGGATCGTCGGCGTGGGCCCGCACCTCGTAGTTCTCGACGTCGTAGAACAGGTGCATCTGCTCGTAGGGCTCGCGCGTGAGCAGCCCATCGTGGCGCGCCGCCAGCCGCAGCTCGGCATCGGTGTTCAGCAGGCCGGCGTTGACCACGTCGGCCAGCGCGATGGTCACCGGCCGCGCGCGCAGGGTCAGGACTTGCGCTCCGCCTGCCGCGACCGTCGCCCCGGCCGTCACCCCCACGAGCACCGCCCCGTCGGCCGTGAGCCGCGGCGCGCTGGAGAAGCGCAGATCGCCGGCCAGCCGCGCCGTCGCGTCGCCGATCGTCAGTGCCACGCCAGGGTCGCCCGGCCGCCAATGGATCCAGCCGAGCCCGTTGGGCAGGAACTCGCCCTCTCCGGCGCCGCAGGCAAGCGCTTTCGGAAACGCCTGCCGGAGTCGCGATGGCACCGCCGTCGCGTCCTGGCCACTGACGCTCCGCCAGTCGTCGCCCACGTGCGCGAGCTCGATCCAGCAGCCCTTGGCGTCCTGCAGCACCATCCGCGTGCCCTGCGGATGGAAGGACACCGGTCGCGCGGCCATGTCCCCGACGAGCGGCAAGGCACGGTCATCGCCCTCGCGCACGTCCATGGCACTCGATCGCGCGGCCACCGGCAACGGCTTCGCGCCAAAGAACCGGTAGTAGCGATGGCCGGTGGTCGCCACCGAGCCGGTGCCGAACCCGATGCCGGACTGGAAGACCGAGAAATACAGGCGGTGCGCAGGCCCGCCCGGATCGACGGTGAACGGCAGCGGCGAGACCCGCAGGTCGCCGAACGGCAGCGCGGAGCGGGCGACGGCCGACACGCCCCATCGCCAGGTCCGCATGTCCAGTTCCTTGAGCTGCCACTGGTCCTTCACCTTCACCGACGCGTAGAGCAGCGGTTTCGTCGGATGGAAGGCGACCGCCGAGACGGCGCCGTCGGGGCCTGGGTCGGGCAGCGTCAAGGGCGAGAGCCGGTCCGGCTGCCGCAGGTCCCACAGCACCAGCCGACTCCGTGCGCCGGCCGACAGCGCCACCGCAGCCACCGGCTCCAGGCGCGACACGGCCAGCGAGAGCACGCTCTCGCCGGGCGCGAGCGCCAGTGCGGCCTCGCGCACCGGCGTGCGCTGCACCACGGGCTCGGGGTTCTCTCGATACCAGTCCCGGTCGCCGCCGCGCTGCGCCATCGCCGGACCCGCCGCCGTCGCCGCCGTCACCGCGGCGATCAGCGCACCGATCAAATGCTGCTTCATGTCTCTCCCTCCATCGTCCGCGGCGTCCGGACGAAACAAAGGCCGCTGAGGCGGTTGCCGCAGCGGCCTTCGGAGGCCGGGCGCGCCTTGCGGGCACGCCGGGGATCTTATGTCAGCGCCGGACTCAGTCGGCCGTCGCCGGCTCGGACTTGGGCTTGTTGTCCTTCTTGTTGGGCGTGATGTCCAGCTGGACCTCGCCCTTGTCGTCGACGTCCACGCTGAGGCGGCCGCCGTCGACCAGGCGTCCGAACAGCAGTTCGTCGGCCAGGGCGCGACGGATCGTGTCCTGGATGAGCCGCTGCATCGGACGCGCGCCCATCTGCGGATCGAAGCCCTTGGCGGCGAGGTGCTGACGCAGCGCGTCGCTGAAGGTGACCTCGACCTTCTTCTCGGCCAGCTGGCTTTCGAGCTGCAGCAGGAACTTGTCCACCACCCGCAGGATGATGTCCTCGTTCAGCGCGCCGAAGTTGACGATCGCGTCCAGGCGGTTGCGGAACTCCGGCGTGAACAGGCGCTTGATGTCGGCCATCTCGTCGCCCTGCTCGCGCTTGGTCGTGAAGCCGATCGTGGACTTGTTCATCGCCTCGGCGCCCGCGTTCGTGGTCATGATGATGATCACGTTGCGGAAGTCGGCCTTGCGTCCGTTGTTGTCGGTCAGCGTGCCGTGGTCCATGACCTGCAGCAGCACGTTGAAGACGTCCGGATGCGCCTTCTCGATCTCGTCGAGCAGCAGCACCGAGTGCGGCTTCTTCGTGATCGACTCGGTCAGCAGACCGCCCTGGTCGAAGCCCACGTAGCCCGGAGGCGCGCCGATCAGGCGGCTGACGGCGTGACGCTCCATGTACTCGGACATGTCGAAGCGGATCAGCTCGATGCCCAGGATGTAGGCCAGCTGCTTGGCGACTTCCGTCTTGCCCACGCCCGTCGGGCCGCTGAACAGGAAGGAGCCGATCGGCTTGTCCGGCTTGCCCAGGCCCGAGCGCGCCATCTTGATCGCCGCGGCGAGCGCATCGATGGAGGGATCCTGGCCGAAGACCACGCTCTTCAGGTCACGGTCCAGGCTCTTGAGCTTGCCGCGATCGTCCGACGACACCGAGGCCGGCGGGATGCGCGCGATCTTGGCGACGATGTCCTCGACCTCCGCGCGGGTGATGGTCTTCTTCTGCTTGCTCTTGGGGAGCACGCGTTGCGCGGCACCGGCCTCGTCGATGACGTCGATCGCCTTGTCGGGCAGGTGACGGTCATTGATGTACTTGGCCGAGAGCTCCGCCGCCGCCTGCAGGGCGGTCAGCGCGTACTTGACGCTGTGGTGCTCCTCGAAGCGGGACTTCAGGCCCTTGAGGATCTCGACGGTCTGGTCGATGGTCGGCTCGACCACGTCGACCTTCTGGAAGCGCCGCGACAAGGCCGCGTCCTTCTCGAAGATGCCGCGGTACTCGCTGAAGGTGGTCGCGCCGATGCACTTCAACTGACCCGACGACAAGGCCGGCTTCAGCAGGTTGCTCGCGTCCAGCGTGCCGCCCGACGCCGCGCCGGCGCCGATCAGGGTGTGGATCTCGTCGATGAACAGGATCGCGCCGGGCTGGTCCTTGAGCTGCTTGATCACCGCCTTGAGGCGCTGTTCAAAGTCGCCGCGGTACTTGGTGCCCGCCAGCAGCGCGCCCATGTCCAGCGAATAGACCACCGCCTCGGCCAGCACGTCGGGCACCTGGCCCTCGGTGATGCGCCAAGCCAGGCCTTCGGCGATGGCGGTCTTGCCCACGCCGGCCTCGCCGACCAGCAGCGGGTTGTTCTTGCGGCGGCGGCACAGGATCTGCACCACGCGCTCGACCTCGAGCTCGCGGCCGATCAGCGGATCGATCTTGCCGTCGCGGGCGAGCTGGTTGAGGTTCTGGGTGAACTGCTCGAGCGGGCTGCCCTTGCCGCCGCCCTGGCCCTGACCGCCTTCGCCCTCTTCGCGCTCGGACTCGGCACCGTTGCCTTCCGGGCCCTTCGGGGGCTCGGGCGGCTCGCTCTTCTTGATGCCGTGGGCGATGAAGTTGACGACGTCCAGGCGCGTCACGCCCTGCTGGTGCAGGTAGTAGACGGCGTGGGAGTCCTTCTCGCCGAAGATCGCGACCAGCACGTTGGCGCCGGTCACTTCCTTCTTGCCGTTGCCGGTCGACTGGACATGCATGATCGCGCGCTGGATCACGCGCTGGAACCCGAGCGTGGGCTGGGTGTCCACCTCGTCGGTGCCCCCCACGGTCGGCGTGTTCTCCTTGATGAACTGCGCAAGCGACTTGCGCAGGTCTTCAATATTCGCTGCGCATGCGCGCAGCACCTCCGCCGCGGACGGGTTGTCCAGCAGCGCCATCAGCAGGTGTTCCACGGTGATGAACTCGTGGCGCTGCTGGCGCGCTTCGACAAACGCCATGTGCAGGCTGACTTCAAGCTCTTGCGCAATCATGCGGCCTCCATAATGCACTGCAGGGGGTGACCGGCGCGCCGTGCGGCCGCCAGCACCGTTTCGACCTTGGTGGCCGCGACGTCCTTGGTGAAAACACCGCAGACGCCACGACCGTCGTGATGGATCTTCAACATGATCTGGGTGGCCGTATCCAGGTCATGGCGGAAGTATTCCTGCAAGACCATCACCACAAACTCCATCGGTGTGAAGTCGTCGTTGAGCATCAGCACCTGATACAGGCGCGGCGGCTCCGTCTTCTGAGCGACTCGCTCCAGGGTGGTCGAATTCCCACCGTCCTCCGTACCCGGCGGCTGAGGGCCGGGCGGTGGTCCCGCGGGTGGGGGCTGTTGGGCAAACAATGGCATGAACCGATTCTATAAACAGCGGGAGCACCCTACATGGGGACAGGCTTACGCCTGTCAATGCCCCGAGTTTGTCACCTTCGCGCCTTCCTACCCCGGGGAGTTCCTCAATTGACACTGACTTGACACGGATTTGAGAATCCGCCCCGGTGCGAGAAAGACACCGGGATGGAGAAGAACATGGCAACAGGCACGGTCAAGTGGTTCAACGATGCCAAAGGGTTTGGCTTCATTGAACCCGAACAAGGCGGGGGCGACGTTTTCGCGCACTTCTCAGCCATTCAGATGGACGGCTTCCGGACGCTGAAACAAGGCGGCAAGGTCAGCTACGAGCTGGTGCAGGGGCCCAAGGGGCAGCTGGCGCAGAACATCCGTCCGATGGAGGGCGCCGACGGCGGCGACGCCCCGGACGTCCCGCTGGACGCGCCCATCGGCATGCCGCTGATGGCGGACGCCCACGCGGGGCAGCAGGCGGCGGCTTGAACCCTCTGCGCTGATCTTCCTCGCCTGCACGAAGGCCCGCGCAAGCGGGCCTTCTGCTTTCCGATTCCTGCTTCTTGACGGTGCGTGTCGTGGGTGCGACGACCGGCGCGAGGCTGTGGTCAAGAGGAAACAGCGGGCACGGATCGGTCAAGGAATCGCTTGGGGAACCGGGCGCCGGGACGCCCGGTTTCCCACCCCGACCTACCTGTTTCAGCGTCCCCCGGCGAACGCTCCGCGTTCGTCGGAGAACACGATCTCCACGCGACGGTTCTGCTGACGCCCCGCGGCGTTGTCGTTGGAGGCCACCGGGCGCGCTTCCCCGTTGCCGCGGACGTCGATCCGGCCGGCGTCCACGCCGCGCTTCACCAGCGCGTCCCGCACCGATGCTGCGCGGGCCTGGGACAGGGTCAGGTTGGAGGCCGCGCTTCCCGTGCTGTCGGTGAAGCCCTCGATCAGGATGCGGCGCTCCGGGTGGTTGCGCAACGCCGAGGACAGCGTGTCCAGGCGGCTGAAGGCGCCTTCCTTCAAGGTCGCCTTGCCGGTGTCGAACAGGACGTCCTGCAGCATCACGACCAGGCCCTGCGGCGTCGGCTTGGCCTGGATCTCGGCGAGCTCGCGCTGCAGGCGGTTGGCGCGCTCGGAGGCGGCGACGGCGGCAGCTTCGGCCGTTGCCGCCTGACCTTGCGCCACTTGAGCCTGCCCTTGAGCCACCTGCGCCTGACGGGTGCGGACCTCGGCCCGCAGGCGCTCGCGTTCAAGCCCGGCCTGCTCGACCTTCGCGTCGGCGGCGCGCGCCGCGCCCAGGTTGATCGCCGTCTGGGCGCGCTGCGAAGCGACGGTGGCGGCGCTGTCCACCTCGGACGGGTCCTTGCGCTCCCGCCAGGCGAAGTCGGCGCGGTCCAGCGACTCCTTGGCCTTCGAGAGTTCAGCGGAGGCGTAACGGCTGGTGTTCGGATCGCTGGTGGCCTGCGCGTAGTCGCGCTTGGCGGCATCCAGGCCGGCATTCGGCAGGGGGACCGACGAGCAGGCGGCGAGCGCCAGGGCCGTGAGTCCGCCCGCGATATTCCAGTATCGATTCATGGTGTCTCCTCAGAGTGGCAGTCGCTGACGGATCAACGGGCGGGCGCGGCGGGGGCCGGGCCTCGGTTGAGCTCCTCGCGCAGGGTCGAGAGGCTGCGGTCGAGCTCGGTGGAGGCCTTCTCCGAGCGGTCGCGAGCGGCCTTGGACCGGGCCAATGCGGCGGCGGCCTCGGCCTCGTCCGCCTTGCGACGTGCGAGCGCGTGGTCGCCCTTCTTCTGCGCTTCCTGGGCTTCAGCCAGACGCGCGCGGGCCACGACCAGGTCGGGCGAATCGCCGGTACCGATGCTGGTCTGCGCGGCTTCAAGGGCGCCCCGGCTTTCGCCGAGCTGGGAGGCGGTCTCGACCTTGTTGGTCGAGCAGCCAGTCATCGCGGCGACAGCAAGAACGCCTGCCGCAACGAGGGCACTCCGGGGGAAGAGTTGGTGTCGCATGAACACTCCTTCTCAATGGATGGATGGTCATGCGGTGGCAAGCGCGGGTCCCGCATGGACAGCTGGTAGATCCGTCGAACCACATCGAGAGCTGCCCCCACAGAGCGAGACTTCATAGCAACCTGCTATATTTTGAACGGATGCACATCCTTTCCAAGTCGCGACTGAGGGAGTTCTGGGAGGTGCATCCACCGGCGAAAGGTCCGATGGAAGCATGGCACGCCGTCGTGGAAAGGGCGGCCTTCACTTGCTTCGCGGATGTACCGAACACTTACAACAGCGCCGATCAGGTGGGTGATGCGATCGTGTTCAACGTGAACAGCTATCGCATCGTTGCCTCGGTCCGTTATCTGGCCCGACGTGTGTTCATCAGCCATGTCTTCACTCATGCGGAGTGCGAGAAATGGTCAAAGGCTCAAAGGAAGAAATGAAGACGACGTCCATCGACTGGTCCGCCGCAGGAGAAGCTTGGAAGGCCGTTGAAGCCCAACTCGGCCCTATCTGTCTTGCACAGACTTCGGCCAACTTCGCGCGCAACCAGCGCCTGATGGATGAGTTGGTGGAAGTGACTGCTGCGTCGGACGCTCATCCCGCGCTCTTCAACCTGCTCGACTGCCTGGCTGACTGGGTACAGGCTTATGAAGCCTCCCACGCACCCATCGACAACGCTCATCCGGCCGAGGTGCTGAAGCACCTGATGGACGCCAACGGACTGCGTCAGTCGGACCTGAAGGTAGAACTTGGAGGGCAGTCTGTCGTGAGCGCAATCCTTGGCCGCAAGCGCTCGATCAATGCAGGGCAGGCGGCGCGCCTTGCCAAGCGGTTTGGCGTGTCCGCCGCGATTTTCATTGCTTCGGCAAACGCTGTCTCCCAACGGCCCGATGGCGGTTTTGAGGTCTTCGAGGAAGACTCAACGACGCCCACCGTCCTCGCGTTCTCCCGCTGGGAAGAGTTTGCCGACAGCGGCTATCACTGAAGGGAAGAACGATGTCTGAAGAACTTCGACAGATCGAGACCGACTGGCGCGAGATCACGAAGATGATCCTGCTTGCCAACGGCATCACCAACGGCTTGTGGTCTCCCGGCGTCAAGGTTCGTTTCGCCAGTGCCGTGTTGGGACCGACTCTGGAAGAGTCGCTTCCCTCGGGCGTGGTGTCCGTCGCGGGAATTCGGCTTCGTCAAGTGACCAAGCGTGGGCCGCTTGTCTTCGATGCCGAGGAACTAGCCAACGAAGATCTCAAGACTGACGCCCTTCAACCCGTCGAGCGCAAATCACGGACAAAGTTGAAGACAGGAGCGGCGAGTCATTCCGCCTCGAAACCTGTTGCCCCGCGCAAGCGCAAGCAGACGGCCTGACGTCCTGGAACTGGCGGCAAGATGGAAAAAACCCCAGGGCGCTCTCGCACACTGAGGTTTCTGACCGGAGCCCGGCGAAGCCGCCGGGCCTGCTTCGATCACATGTTCTCGATCATCACCTGACCGAAGCCCGAGCACGACACCTGGGTCGCGCCGTCCAGCAGACGGGCGAAGTCGTACGTGACCTTCTTCGACAGGATCGACTTCTCGATCGACGAGATGATCAGGTCGGCCGCTTCCGTCCAGCCCATGTGGCGCAGCATCATTTCAGCCGACAGGATCTCGGAACCGGGGTTCACGTAGTCCTTGCCCGCGTACTTCGGCGCCGTGCCGTGGGTGGCTTCGAACATGGCGACGGAGTCGCTCAGGTTCGCGCCCGGGGCGATGCCGATGCCGCCGACCTGCGCCGCCAGCGCGTCGGAGATGTAATCGCCGTTCAGGTTCAGCGTCGCCACGACCGAGTACTCGGCCGGACGCAGCAGGATCTGCTGCAGGAACGCATCGGCGATGCTGTCCTTGACCACGATGTCCTTGCCGGTCTTCGGGTTCTTGAACTTGCACCACGGGCCGCCGTCGATCAGCTCGGCGCCGAATTCCTTCTGGGCCAGGGCATACGCCCAGTCACGGAAGCCACCTTCGGTGAACTTCATGATGTTGCCCTTGTGGACGATCGTGACGCTCGGCTTGTCGTTGTCGATCGCGTACTGGATCGCCTTGCGGACCAGACGCTCCGTGCCTTCGCGCGAGACCGGCTTGACGCCGATGCCCGAGGTCTCCGGGAAGCGGATCTTCTTGACGCCGAATTCCTCTTGCAGGATCTTGATCAGCTTCTTGGCCTTCTCGCTCTCGGCTTCGAATTCGATGCCGGCGTAGATGTCTTCCGAGTTCTCACGGAAGATGACCATGTCCGTCTTGTGCGGTTCCTTGACCGGCGACGGCACGCCTTCGAACCAGCGCACCGGGCGCAGGCAGACGTACAGGTCCAGTTCCTGGCGCAGCGCGACGTTCAGCGAGCGGATGCCGCCGCCGACCGGCGTCGTCAGCGGGCCCTTGATCGAGACGACGTAGTCCTTCAGGACCGTCAGCGTCTCTTCGGGCAGCCACACGTCGGGGCCGTAGACCTTCGTCGACTTCTCGCCGGCGTAGATCTCCATCCAGTGGATCTTCTTGGCGCCGCCGTAAGCCTTCGCCACGGCCGCGTCCACCACCTTGATCATCACCGGGGTGATGTCGAAGCCGGTGCCGTCACCCTCGATGTAAGGAATGATCGGGTTGTTCGGAACGTTGAGCGAGAAGTCGGTGTTGACCGTGATCTTCTGGCCGCCCTCGGGCACCTTGATGTGCTGGTACATGGAGTCGTCTCCGCGAGTCGCGTGGGTGGTTTGGGGTAAACCGGAAGCGCTGATTCTATGACAGCGAAACTTTCAATCGGCTGATGCCGGGGCCATGTCCCTTGGAGCTTCAGCCGCAGTACGCGCGGACCTGCGCCCACAGGCCGTGACCGAGCGCCCAGAGCGACCCCGCCGCCAGCATCGCGCCGGACAGACGGGTTGCGATTCGCACAGCCGAGCCGTCCGCCGGGCCGCCCGGCCCGCCGGACCCAGGCTGACCGCCCGATCTGCCCAGTCGGGCCAGCAGCCAGGGGCCCGCGAGCAGACCCGGCGAGGAGCCGAGCGCAAACGCCGCCATCACGCCGGCGCCCTGCCACGGTCCTTCCGCAAGCGCCGCGACCGTCAGCGCGGATTGCAGCAGCCCGCAGGGCCAGGCCAACCACGCCAGGCCGGCCAGGCCCGAGCCGGCTAGGCGCGCAGAAGACAGCGCGACCGCGCCTGGGCCTGCACCGAGCGACGCGACCGGAATCCCGACCACCGCCGGCGCACGTGTCGTCCACAGGCGGAGGGCCCAGCGCGGCGGCGCCGCGCGCCAGAGGAGGAAGACCCCCATCGCCAATGCCGCGAGGTGCACCATCAGCCACAGCGGACGCAACGCCCCCGAGGTCGACTCCCAGCGCAACAGGCCGCCGACGCTGGCCGCGACCGCGGCCCCGCCGGCCGCGTATCCCAGCAGCCTTCCCGCCTGGAACGCGGCGATGCCGCCCCGCCGACCGCCGGTCACCGCCGCGCAGGGCGCGACGCACATCGCCGCGCAGTGCAGGCTGCCGGCGGCGCCCATCACGAACGCGGTGCCTGCCAGCGCGAGCGAGAGCATCCCGACCCCGCCGCTGGCGTCAGAGGATGCGCGAGAAGCGCAGCGGCGCTTCGGCGGGTGCATCCGTGGTGCTGGCCGGCTTCAGATAACGGTCGAACACCATCGCCACCGCCCGCACGAAGAACCAGCCCATCGACGTGACCTGCACCGCGCGCGGCTCGATCGTGACGAGCCCGTCCGCCGCCATCTGACGCAGGCGTTCCAGTTCTGACGCGAAATACTCGTTGGCGACGATGCCGTGCGAGCGTTCGATCGGCTCGAAGTCGAGCCGGCCCTGGCACATCAGCGCCATGATCGCGTCGCGCCGCACGAGGTCATCCTGGTCGAGCACCAGACCGCGTTCCACCGGCAGGCGGCCTTCGCGCAAGGCGGCGTAGTACTCGGGCAGCGTCTTCACGTTCTGCGCGAACGAGGCCCCGAGCTTGGAGATCGCCGACACGCCCAGCGCGACGAGATCGCAGTCGGGCTGCGTGCTGTAGCCCTGGAAGTTGCGATGCAGCCGCCCTTCCCGCTTCGCGACGGCCAGCGGGTCCTCCGCGAGCGCGAAGTGGTCCATCCCGATGTAGTGGTAGCCGCGCGCGATGAAGCCGGCGATCGCGCCGGACAGCATGCGCAGCTTGTCACCGGTGGGCGGCAGCGCGGCGGGCTCGATGCGGCGCTGCGGCTTGAAGCGGTGCGGCAGGTGCGCATAGCCGTAGAGCGCGATGCGGTCCGGCCGCAGTGTGGCGACCTGTTCGACCGTCCGCGCGAACGAGGTCGGCGTCTGCAGCGGCAGGCCGTAGATCAGGTCGACATTGATCGACCGGAACCCCAGATCGCGCGAGGCCCCCATCAATGCGGCGACGCTCTCGAGGCTCTGCTCGCGATGCACGGCGCGCTGCACATCGGGATCGAAGTCCTGCACGCCGAAGCTCAGGCGGTTGAAACCCAGCGTGCGCAGGTGCCGCAGGCGCGCGACGTCGATGGTGCGCGGGTCGACCTCGATCGAGATCTCGGCATCCGCGGTCAGGCGGAAGTGGCGATGCAGCAGCGCCATCAGCATCGACAGTTCGCGATCGGCAAGGAAGGTCGGCGTGCCGCCGCCGAAATGCAGCTGCGACGCCAGCGCCCGGTCGCCGAGCCGCCGGTGGACCAGGCCGATCTCCACCTCGAGCGCGTCGACATAGGCGGCCGCGCGCTCGTGATGCCGGGTGACCACCTTGTTGCAGGCGCAGTAGTAGCAGACCGATTCGCAGAACGGGATGTGCACGTAGAGCGACATCGGCTGCCGCGCCGCGGGCCCGAAGGCGCGCAGCGCGAGCATCTCGCCGTGGCGTCCGGCATCGACGCCCGCGTGGAAACGGTCCGCGGTCGGGTACGAGGTGTAGCGCGGTCCCGCGATGTCGAAGCGGCGCAGCAGGTCGGCATCGGGGAGGCTGCAATCCCACGGGGTCGGGTCTTGGCACATGGACGGGATCCTCACCCTTTGTTGGCAAAGCGTCATTGATTGATGTCATTGCCGGCGTCGATGCCCCGACAAAGAATTCGCCGCTTCCTCGCATGTCCGATGAACCCATGCCGAGCGCCCCCCTGACCGCCCCACCCCCACCACCCGCTTCGGCCTCCGCGGTGGCCTTGGCCTCCTCGCCGACCCCGCTCGCACTGACCGTGCCACCCGACACGACCCGGATCACCTGCGCGACCTGCTCGGTGCGGCAGGTCTGTCTGCCGACGGGATTGCCGGCGGCCGACGTCCACCAGCTCGAACGCATGATCTCGGACCGCCGTCAGGTGGCTCGCAACACCGTGCTCTTCAAGGCCGGCGATCCGTTTGAAGCCGTCTACATCGTGCGCACCGGCTTCTTCAAGACCTCGGCCTCGGCGGAGGACGGCCGCGACCAGGTCACCGGCTTCCCGATGGCGGGCGAGATGCTCGGCCTCGACGGCATCTTCAGCGGCGCCTACGCCAGCCAGGCGGTGGCGCTGGAGGACTCTCAGATCTGCGTCGTGCCCTACGGCCGGATCGACGACATGACCCGCGAGGTCGACCGCCTGCGACGCCAGTTCCATCGCCTGATGAGCCGCGAGATCGTCCGCGACCAGGGCGTGATGATGCTGCTCGGCGCGGTGCGCGCGGAGCAGCGCGTCGCGACCTTCCTGATCCACCTGATGCGGCGATTGCGGGCGCGCGGCTTCTCGTCGTCGAGCGTCGTGCTGCGGATGACCCGCGACGAGATCGGCAGCTACCTCGGCCTCAGCCTGGAGACGGTGAGCCGCACCTTCTCGCGGATGCAGGAGGACGGGCTGCTCGAAGTGCGCGCGCGGGAAGTGCGCGTGCTCAAGCCGCGGCAGCTGCTGCAGCTGGTCCGGCGCAGCGCGTAGCGTCCCATCCCCCTCCTCGAGGACGATGACGTCAGCGCGACTGTCCGGCCGTCGCCGCATGGTTGCGGGCGTTCATCGCGGGCGTCTTCGCGGTGTCGGCGATCTCGTCCGCCGCGACGCCGCTGCGATCCACCGCGCTCGTCGAGTGCACCACCGGATCGGGATACACGATCGCCAGCGTCAGCGTGACCATCGAGGCCACGACCACCGCGGTCGGTCCGCCGATCACCAGCCACATGATGGGATGCCGCCACCACGGCCCGCTGGTCGGCAGGTCGATGTCATTCAAGCGGGTCGTCGTCATGTGCACTCCTTGTCGAGAGGGGGAAGTTGAACAGGCTAGTCGGCCGCACTCATCGCGGCACCACGAAGGTGGATTTCTCAAGCAGTTGGTGCTCAGACGGATCCCCGGACGGCGTGACGCGCCGGATGGCGAAGCGCATCGGATGCGCGCCGGGACCCAGGTCGCGGGCGGCCTCCGGCGGCAGTCTCAGCGCGACGGTGACCCAGCGCGCTTCGGCGGGTCCGAGCGTCAACCCGCCGCCAGGCGATTGCACGCGAAGCCCGGCGATGCCTTCGACATCCAGGACGAAGCGCTGCGTCGATTCCGCGGCGTTCATCAGCTGGAGCCGATAGAGGTTCTCGACGACGCCGTCCTCGACCTCGCGCGCCAGCGTCGCCCGGTCGCGCACGACGTCGACCTTGAATGGCATCCGGACGGCCAGGCTCCAGACCAGTCCACCCGACACCAGCATCAGGATCGCGCCGTACACCAGCACGCGCGGTCGGAGCACGCGCCGCCACTGTTGCGCCGCCGTCCATCGGTGCTTCATGCCGTTCTGCGTCGCGTACCGGATCAGCCCGCGCTCGTAGCCGAACTTGTCCATCACGTCGTTGCAGACGTCGATGCAGGCGGCGCAGCCGATGCACTCGTACTGAAGCCCTTGCCGGATGTCGATGCCGGTGGGGCAGACGTGCACGCACTGATGGCAGTCGAC
This sequence comes from Roseateles sp., assembly GCF_036486225.1. Taxonomy (GTDB): domain Bacteria; phylum Pseudomonadota; class Gammaproteobacteria; order Burkholderiales; family Burkholderiaceae_C; genus Roseateles. Next base: position 14,667 of record NZ_DASVNZ010000078.1, read on the forward strand.
GCAGGACCCCAGGCCGATCGTCGACAGGTCCGCCTTCTTCGAGCGCGGCCCGCGCGGATCACCACGCGCCGTGTCGTAGCTGATGATGAGCGTGTCGCGATCGAGCATCGCGCTCTGGAATCGCGCGTAAGGGCACATGTACTTGCAGACCTGCTCGCGCAGGTAACCGGCGTTGCCGTAGGTCGCCAGGCCGTAGAACAGGATCCAGAACAGCGACCACCCACCGAGCGCGAGCGCAGCCGCGTTCGCGCCCAGCGCGCGGATCGGCTCGAAGTAGCCGACGAAGGTGAAGCCCGTCCACAGGGACACCGCCAGCCAGGCCGCGTGCTTGGCGCCCTTGCGCAGCAGCTTCTCCGCGGTCCAGCCGGACCGGTCGAGCCGGATGCGCGCGGCGCGGTCGCCCTCGGTGTGGCGCTCGATCCAGAGAAAGATCTCCGTGTAGACCGTCTGCGGGCACGCGTAGCCGCACCACAGGCGCCCCGCGACCGCCGTGAAGAAGAACAGCCCGAAGGCCGAGACCACCAGCAGCGCCGTCAGGTAGATGAAGTCCTGCGGATACAGGATCAGGTCGAAGATCAGGAAGCGGCGCGCCTCGAGATCGAACAGCACGGCCTGACGCCCGTTCCACTGCAGCCACGGCAGGCCGTAGAACAGCAGCTGCGTGGCCCAGACCAGCGCCCAGCGCCACACGGCGAACCAGCCGTGCACGGCGCGGGGGTAGATCTTGGCCTCGGCTTCGTAGAGCGAGACTGCCCGGACTTCAGGGATGCTCATGGCTCAGGGCTGCTCGTGGGACAGTCCCCAGACGTAGCCCGCCAGCACGCGGATCTGCTCCGGGCTCAGGCGCGAGCCGTGCTCGGGCATGTGGCTGTGCTTGCCGTTGTTGACCATCGCGACGATGGCGGACTCGCCCCAGCCGTGCAGCCAGACCTTGTCGGTCAGGTTGGGCGCGCCCAGCGCCTGGTTGCCCTTGCCGTCCATGCCGTGGCAGGCCGCGCAGGCGCCGAACTTCGACTTGCCGAGCGCTGCCGCCACCGAGTTGTGCGGGCTGCCCGACAGGCTCAGCACGTAGTGCGCGAGGTTGCGCACGTCCTCGCCGCCGCCCACGGCCGCGGCCATCGGCGGCATCGTGCCCTCGCGCCCCTGCGTGATGGTCTGGACGATGGTGTCCCCGCTGCCGCCGTAGAGCCAGTCGTTGTCGGTGAGGTTGGGGAAGCCCTTCGAGCCCTTCGCGTCCGAGCCGTGGCAGGTCGCGCAGTTGTTGGCGAAGAGCCGTTCACCGATCGCCTTGGCCTGCGGATCCGACGCCAGCGCTTCCACCGGCTTCCCGTCGAAGCGGGCGTAGATCGTGTGCATCTCCGCCCGCGCCTGCGCCTGCTCGGCCTCGTACTGGCCGGTGCTGGACCAGCTCAGCGAACCCGCATACGCGCCCAGTCCGGGATAGAGCGCCAGGTACAGCCCGGAGAACACCACCGTCAGCACGAACAGCACCATCCACCAGCGCGGCAGCGGGTTGTTGAGCTCGCGGATGTCCTCGTCCCAGACGTGGCCGGTGGAGTTGTCCTCGGCCATCACCTTGCGGCGGCTGGCGATGATCAGCAGCGCCAGGCACAGCGCCAGGCCGAGCACCGTCGCCGCGGCCACGAACAGCGACCAGCCGCTCGAAACGAAATCACTCATGACGACCTCCTCGGGGCGCGCCGTCTTCATCCGTGAGGACAAGCGATCCCAGGTCTTCGAAACGTTCGCGGTTGTGCCGGGCGTAGGCCCAGACGACGATGCCGACGAACACCAGCAGCGACACCACCGTCACCGCCGAGCGCAGCGCATTCAGATCCATGTCGGGCATGGGGTCCTCCGATCAGGGCTTGAGCGCGGTGCCCAGCACCTGCAGGTAGGCGACGACCGCGTCCATCTCGGTGCGGCCCTGGACCTCGTCGGCCGCCCGGGCGATCTGCTCGTCGGTGTAGGGGACGCCGACGGTCCGCAGACCGCGCATCTTGGGCGCCAGCTCCTTCGGATCGAGCGCGGCGCCCGCCAGCCACGCGTAGGCGGGCATGTTGGACTCGGGCACCAGGTCGCGCGGGTTGTTCAGGTGCAGGCGGTGCCACTCGTCGCTGTACTTGCCGCCGACGCGCGCCAGGTCCGGCCCGGTGCGCTTGCTGCCCCACTGGAAGGGGTGGTCGTAGACGAACTCGCCGGCCACCGAGTAGTGGCCGTAGCGCAGCGTCTCCGCGCGCAGCGGCCGGATCATCTGCGAGTGGCAGTTGTAGCAACCCTCGCGGATGTAGACATCGCGGCCGGCGAGCTGCAGCGGCGTGTAAGGCTTCAGGTGTTCGACCGGCTGCGTGGTCGAGCGCTGGAAGAACAGCGGGACGATCTCGACGATGCCGCCGACGATCACCGTCAGCAGCACCAGCACGATCATCAGGAAGTTGCTGGTCTCGATGCGCTCGTGACCGCTGGCTTTGGCATGGGTGTTGGCCATGGCGTGCTCCTGTCTGTGCGATCAGGCGGCGGCCGCGAGCGCGGCGCCGGGGATGGGATGGCGGGCAGGCCGGCCGATGCGGACCGTCATCACGACGTTCCAGGCCATCAGGCACATGCCGCCCAGGTACAGCAGACCGCCCAGCAGGCGCACCACGTAGAACGGGTAGGTCGCCTTGACGCCTTCGGCGAAGGTCCAGGTCAGCGTGCCGTCCGGGTTCACCGCGCGCCACATCAGGCCCTGCATCACGCCGGCGATCCACATCGCGGCGATGTAGAGCACGATGCCCAGCGTGGCTATCCAGAAGTGCAGCTCGATGGCGCGCTTCGAGTACATCTCGACGCGACCGTACATGCGCGGGATCAGGTGGTACAGCGCGCCCATCGAGATGAAGCCCACCCAGCCCAGCGCGCCGCTGTGCACGTGGCCGACGGTCCAGTCGGTGTAGTGCGAGAGCGCGTTGACGGTCTTGATCGACATCATCGGCCCCTCGAAGGTCGACATGCCGTAGAAGGACAGCGCGACGATCAGGAACTTCAGGATCGGGTCGTCGCGCAGCTTGTGCCAGGCGCCGCTCAGCGTCATGACGCCGTTGATCATCCCGCCCCAGCTCGGCGCCAGCAGCACCAGCGAGAACAGCATGCCCACGCTCTGCGCCCAGTCGGGCAGCGCCGTGTAGTGCAGGTGGTGCGGCCCCGCCCACATGTAGGTGAAGATCAGCGCCCAGAAGTGGACGATGGAGAGCCGGTAGCTGTAGACGGGCCGGTTGGCCTGCTTGGGGATGTAGTAGTACATCAGCCCGAGGAAACCGGCCGTCAGGAAGAAGCCGACCGCGTTGTGGCCGTACCACCACTGGACCATCGCATCCTGCACGCCGGCATAGGCGGAGTAGCTCTTGGTCAGCGACACCGGGATCTCGGCGCTGTTGACGATGTGCAGCAGCGCCACCGCGATGATGAAGGCGCCGAAGAACCAGTTGGCCACGTAGATGTGGCGCACGCGTCGCACGCCGATCGTGCCGAAGAAGACGATCGCGTAAGAGACCCAGACGACGGCGATCAGGATGTCGATCGGCCATTCGAGTTCGGCGTATTCCTTGCCGGTGGTCAGGCCCAGCGGCAGCGTGATCGCGGCCAGCACGATCACCAGTTGCCAGCCCCAGAAGGTGAACCAGGCAAGGCCCGGCGCGAAGAGCCGCACGTGGCTGGTGCGCTGCACGACGTGGAAGGCCGTCGCCATCAGCACGCAGCCGCCGAAGGCGAAGATCACCGCGTTGGTGTGCAGCGGCCGCAGGCGGCCGTAGCTCAGCCAGGGGATGCCGAAGTTCAGCTCGGGCCAGGCGAGCTGTGCGGCGATGATCACGCCGACCAGCATCCCGACCACACCCCACAGCACCGCGGCCAGCGAGAACGCGCGCACCACGCCGTCCTCATAACTGGGCACACCATCGGGTGCATCACTGGGTGCTTCAGCGCGCGCATCACGGGGCGTGATGGCGCGTCCTCCCTCCGACTCTGATTGGCTTGCCATGCTGGCTCCTCGAGGCGCTTGTTGCGCGGATGCCAGCCATTGTTCGGCGCCGTCTCGAAGTACGTGTTGACGCGCGTCAAGCTATCGCATCGTCCTCGAGGATTCGTTGACCTTCCCGGTCCAGCGACTCGAGTTGCCCGTCCTGCACGGCCCAGCCGAACACGGCCAGCACCAGCAGCACGAGCACCACCGACAGCGGGATCAGCAGATAGAGGATGTCCATGGGGCGGCGGCTCTCAAGGTGTTGAAGTCGTTCAGGCGCGGCGTGGACGTACCGCCGCGTCGCGTCCGAGCCGCGCGGCGTTGGCGACCACGAGCAGCGAACTCGTGGCCATGCCCAGGCCGGCGGCCCACGGCGGCAGCCAGCCGACCAGCGCCATCGGCACGCACACGGCGTTGTAGAGCGCCGACCACGCGAGGTTCTGGCGCACGACGCGGCGTGTGCGTCTTGCGAGCCGCAACGCGCCGGTGATCGCGTCGAGCCGGTCGGAGGTCAGCACCGCGTCGGCGCGCGCCTTCGCGAGGTCGGCGCCCTGCCCCATCGCGATCGACACCTGTGCCCGCGCGAGCACCGGCGCGTCGTTGATGCCGTCGCCGATCATCAGCACGCGATGGCCGCGCGATTGCAGCGCGGTGACGTGCTGGAGCTTGTCCTCCGGCCGGGCACCGCCGCGCCAGTGCGCGATGCCGGCCTGTCCCGCGACGACGGCGACACGCTCAGGCGCGTCGCCCGACAGGAGTTCGACCGCCATGCCCATCGTCTGCCATTCGGCGATCGCCGTCGGCGCCCCCTCGCGCAGGCGCTCGTCGACGTGCCAGGCAGCGCGGACGATGCCCTCGCAAGTCAGGACGATCTGGGCGTCGGAAAAGTCCGGCGTTGCGGCTGTCGAGCTGCCCGGGTCGGCGGCCCACGGCCACGACCCGAGACGCCAATGTCGACCACGAGCATCGAGGCCCTCCAGGCCCCGACCGCTGAATTCCTCGATCGCCCAAGCCTCCTTGGCATCGGGCGGCGCGGGCAACGCCGCCGCCAGCGCTTTCGACAACGGATGAAGCGAGCCCGCTGCCAGCATCGACGCCGCCACCCTGGACTCCGCATCCGGCACATCGGCGCGCGCGCTGCGCAAGCGCGGCGCGGGATCGGTCAGCGTGCCGGTCTTGTCCATGACGATCCGGTCGACATCGGCGAGCGATTCGATGGCATCGAGCCGGGACAGCAGCAGCCCGCGCCGCGCGAGCGCACCCGCCGCGGCTACCCAGGCTGCCGGCGCCGCCAGCGACAGTGCGCAGGGGCAGGTGACGATCAACACCGACACAGCCACGGCGACCGCCCGCGACGGATCGACGAACTGCCAGACCAGCGCCGCCGCGACGGCCAGCACGAGGACCGCCGCGAGGAACCAGCCCGCCACGCGATCCGCCGTGCGCAGCGTCGTCGGCCGGTCCTGGAACGCCTGGGCCATCAACTGGCGGATGCCTGCGAGGCGGGTCTGTTCCCCCACCTGCCGCACGCACACCGTGAGCACGCCGGAGAGATTGAGGCTGCCCGCGAGCACGGCATCGCCTGGCAGCTTGGCGACCGGGCGCGATTCGCCGGTCAGCAGCGACTCGTCGGCGGCGCCGGTGCCGGACTCGACGATCGCATCGGCCGGCATGCGCTGCCCTGCGGCAACACGCACCCGGTCGCCGATCGCCAGTGCCTCGATCGCGACGCGTTCCACCGCGCCGTCCGTTCTCAAGCGCTCGACCTCGCCGGGCAGCGCCTCCGCGGCCTGTTCGATCGCAGCCGCGGCGCGATGCCGCGAGCGCAGCTCCAGATACCGCGCGCCGAGCAGGAAGGTCACGAACATCGTGATCGAGTCGAAGTAGACCTCGTGCCCGAACGGACCGTCGGGATCCAGCGTCGCGCCACTGCCGGCCACGAAGGCGACGGCCAGGCCCAGCGCCACCGGCACGTCCATGCCCAGGCGCCGTCCGCGAAGCTGACTCAGCGCCGCGCGGAAGAACGGCCCCGCGGCCAGCAGCATCACCGGCAGCGTCAGCACCCACTGGCCCCAGCGCAGCAGCGCGGCCTGATCCGGCGGCAGTTCGCCCGGTGCGGCCACGTAGGACGGCCACGCCAGCATCATCACCTGCATCATCAGGAAGCCGGCGACGAACAGCCGCCAGAGCGCCTGGCGATGCTCGCGACGGCGCAGGTCGCGGGCAGGCCCGGCGAGATCAGGGACGAAGTCGTAGCCCGCCGGCGCAAGCACCTGCCGCAGCTCGTCGAGCGTCACGCGCTCAGGCCACCAGTCGAGCACCAGCGTCTGGGTCGACGGATGGACTTCGGCTGACTTCACGCCGCGTTGCGCGTGCAGCAGGGACTCGACCAGGCCGGCGCAGGTGGCGCAGTGCAGCCCGGACAACCGGAACCGCGCGCGTGTCAGCGCGCCGTCGGGAACGGGGCGATTGGCGCGTCGGGCATCGGCGCCCAGGGCACCGGCGGACACCGTGGCGGCTGGGGCGGGCAACATGGCCGTGATAATCCGCCAAACCTTGAGGTGACAACATGCTCAATATCAAACACGCGGCATCCTCCGTCGTTCTCTCGACTGTCCTCTCGATCGCCGCCCTGACGGCGGCCGGTCCGGCCGCGGCCCAGCAGATTCCCCAGACCGGCCTGCCCGTCGTCGAACTCGGCGCCGGCATGCACCTGATCCACGCCGAAGTCGCCCGCACCGACGAGCAGCGCGCCATCGGCCTGATGGCCCGCAAGGAGATGGCCCAGAACGCCGGGATGATCTTCATCTTCGAGCAGCCGTCGCAGCAATGCTTCTGGATGCGCAACACGCTGATCCCGCTGTCGGCGGCTTTCGTCGGCGACGACGGCACCATCGTCAACATCGTCGAGATGCAGCCGCTGTCCGACGTCTCGCATTGCTCGACCAAGCCGGTGCGCTACGTGCTCGAAATGAACAAGGGCTGGTTCGACAAGCGCGGCCTCAAGGCCGGCGCCAAGCTGCGCGGCGGCCCCTGGCCCAAGTGATCGCCCGGCCGGCCTTCGGGCTGGCGTCCGCGACCGCAGAGAGTCGACCGCGGAGAGTCGACCACAGAAAGTCGACCGCTGAAATGACAACGGCCCGGGAAGCGATTCCCGGGCCGTTCCTTCATCGGCGCCCGCGAGGCGGGCGCCGGTGGGTCAGTTGCCGAAGTTGGCCTGGGCGAAGTCCCAGTTCAGCAGACTCTTCAGGAAGGTCTCGACGAACTTCGGACGCGCGTTGCGGTAGTCGATGTAGTAGGCGTGTTCCCACACGTCGATGGTCAGCAGCGCGGTGTCGCCGGTCGTCAGCGGGGTGCCGGCGGCGCCCATGTTGACGATGTCGACCGAACCGTCGGCCTTCTTCACCAGCCAGGTCCAGCCGGAACCGAAGTTGCCGACGGCGCTCTTCTGGAAGGCTTCCTTGAAGGCGTCGACGCTGCCCCACTTGGCGTTGATGGCGTCGGCCAGCTTGCCGGTCGGCGCGCCGCCGCCGTTGGGCTTCAGACAGGACCAGAAGAAGGTGTGGTTCCAGATCTGCGCGGCGTTGTTGTAGATGCCGCCGCTGGAGGTCTTGACGATCTCTTCCAGCGTCTTGTTCTCGAACTCGGTGCCCTTCTGCAGGTTGTTCAGGTTGTCCACGTAGGCCTTGTGGTGCTTGCCGTGGTGGTACTCCAGCGTCTCGGCGCTGATGTGCGGCTCCAGCGCCTTCTTGTCGTACGGCAGCTCGGGCAGGACGTGTTCCATGAGGGACTCCTAATCGGTGGTTGATGGGACGGGATGTCGCGGGAGATTGTAGGCAGCGGATCCATGCCCTTGTAGCGAGCACGCATACCGCGCCACGGGAGGCGCAGGCCGCCCTTCAGACGTCCCGGCGAACGACGCGCCCGACCTTCATTTCCGCTTCGCCGTCGGCCAGGACAGCGCGCAAGTCCTGACCCTCGTGAAGCTGGTCCACCGAACTCAGCGCCCGCCCCTGGCCGTCGTCCAGCCAGGCGTAGCCTCGGGCCAGCACCTGGCGGGGATCGAGGGCTTGCAGGCGGGCTTCGAGCGCGTCCAGCCGGTGCGCGCCGCGCTGCGCCTGCTGGGGCAGCGCACGGTCGAGCCGCTGGGCCAGATGTTTGAGGCGCTGCGTCTCCAACGTCGCCACGCGCGGGGCGGTCTGGTTCAGGCGCTGTTCAAGATGCCGCAGGCGTTGCGACTCCAGGGACACCGTTCTGGGCGTCACCTGGCCCAGCCGCTGCGAGAGCAGGTCCAGCCGGCGTCTCTGTCTTGCCAGCGCGTCGCCCGGTCTCGCCAGGCGCAAGGCCAGGCGGTCGAGCCGCTGCGCGGCGCCATCCAGCCGCTGTTCGACACGGCGCACCAGCTGGCGCTCCAGCGCCTCCAGCGTCTCCAGGCACTGCTGACGCGACACCGTCGCCAGCTCCGCCGCCGCCGTCGGCGTCGGCGCGCGCAGGTCGGCGGCGAGGTCGGCCAGGGTGATGTCGGTCTCATGCCCGACGCCGCAGATCACCGGCAGCGGCGATTCGGCCACCGCCTGGACGACGCGCTCGTCGTTGAAAGCCCACAGGTCCTCCAGCGAGCCGCCGCCGCGCACGAGCAGCAGGACCTCGGCGTCGGCGCGTTCGTTGGCGGTCGCCAGGGCACGCACGATCGCCGCCGGCGCCTCGTTCCCCTGGACCAGGGTCGGATAGAGGAAGACCCGCGCGTGCGGCGCTCTTCGTCTCAGCGCGGTCAGCACATCCTGAAGCGCCGCGGCGCCGGTGGAGGTGACCACGCCGATCCGCCGCGCGTAAGGGGGCGGCGGGCGCTTGCGCTCCGCATCGAAGTAGCCGAGCGACTCCAGCTTCGCCTTCAGGCGCAAGAACTGTTCGTAAAGCGCCCCCTCGCCGGAGCGCCGCATCGCCTCGACGATGAACTGCAGTTCCCCGCGCGGTCCGTACAGGTCGAGCCGGCCGCGCAGTTCCACCGTCATGCCGTCGCGCGGCGCGAAGTCCACCAGGGACGCCGCCCGCCGGAACATCGCGCAGCGCAGCATCGCCGGCTGACCTTCCGCGTCCTTCAGGCTGAAGTAGCAATGGCCGCTGGCCGCGCGCGTGAAGCCGGAGAGCTCGCCCTGCACCGTGATGACGGGGAATCTGGCCTGCAATGCGTCGGAAAGGGCCGTCAACAGGGCCGCCACCCCCCAGACCATCCGTGGCGATGCGGGTTTGGAGGCGTCAATCATGCGCAAACCCAATGCTGGCGCGGGTCCGGAACTCCACAGCCGCGTCAATGCTGGCTCCGCGGGCCATATCGGCCGTCATGCCCGCGTCACAGATCGATAAGCGCTTGTTTTTCAAAAGCTTTTTCCTGCCTTTTTTTGGAGCAAGCTAATCCTTGCCGTCTGGCGACGGGCCCTGGCGCGGTTCCGGGACCAGTTGCCCACAAAGTTATCCACAGGAACGGTGGATGTTTGTAAGGGCTTGTGATGAGGGTCCGGAGTGGTCGGCGCCGACCTTGGGGGGCGCCATAATGCGCCGCCGGGCCGGAGATGCCCGTACGGAGGGATAGCCTTGTTTTCGATCATACAAGCCGCCGGCTGGCCGATCTGGCCCTTGCTGCTGTGTTCCGTCGTGGCCCTGGCGCTGATCATCGAGCGCGTCGTCAGCCTGCGGGCCGCGCGTGTCGCGCCGCCCAGCCTGATCGAGGAAGTGCTGGGCGTGACCCAGCTCCAGATCCCGAGCGGCGAAGTCGTCGGCAAGCTGGCCGAGAACTCGCTGCTGGGCCAGGTCCTGGCCGCCGGGCTGCGCACCTCGCAGGCCGATCCGCGCGCCGGGGAGGCCCGCCTGCGCCAGTCCTTCGAGCTGGCCGGCCGCCATGCGATCCACCAGATGGAGCGCTACCTCAACACGCTGGGCACGATCGCCGCGGCGGCCCCGTTGCTGGGCCTGCTGGGCACCGTGGTCGGCATGATCGAGATCTTCGGCAGCCAGAGCCCCGGCCCCGGCGGCAACAACCCGGCGCTGCTGGCGCACGGGATCTCGATCGCGCTCTACAACACCGCGTTCGGCCTGGTCGTGGCGATCCCGTCGCTGATGTTCTACCGCTACTTCCGCGGCCGCATCGAGTCCTATGTCGTCGACATGGAACAGGCCAGCGAGCGGCTGCTGACGCACCTGGTGAACCGCGCGATGCCCGCGGGCGGCCATGCCGCCCACGCCGGCCCGGCCACCGTGCCGCCGCCGGTCGCGTCGCCCGCCTCGGGGAAGGCCAAGGCATGAAGTTCCGCCGTCGCCAGGGCGAGGAACCGGAGATCAACCTGATCCCGTTCATCGACGTGCTGCTCGTCGTCCTGATCTTCCTGATGCTGTCGACGACCTATTCGAAGTTCACCGAACTCCAGCTGACGCTGCCGACCGCCGACGCCCAGCAGCTCAAGGAGCGGCCGGCCGAGATCATCGTGGCGATCTCGGCGGACGGCCGGTATTCGATCGACCGCAACGCCGTCGAGGGCCGCAGCGTGGACCTGCTGACCGCGGCGCTGCTGCAGTCCGCGCAGGGCAAGCAGGAGCCGGTCGTGATCATCTCCGCCGACGCGGCCACGCCGCACCAGGCGGTGGTCAACGCGATGGACGCGGCGCGGCGCGCCAACCTCACGCGACTGACCTTCGCCGCCAACAAGCCGCAATGAGCGGGGCCGAGCCCACCGCGGTGGCTCGGACCTGGCCAGGGGTCCGGCCATGAGCCGGTCCACCGCCCTGGAAGAGCGGCTGCAGCGCGCCTGGCGCGACGACGACCGCCTCGCCCATCTGCTGCGGCCGCTGGCCGCGCTGCACGGCGCGGTGCTGCGGTTGCGCGTGGCGCTGTACCGCTTCGGCCTGAAGAAGGCGGAGCCGTTGCCCGTGCCGGTCATCGTCGTCGGCAACTGGGTCGTCGGCGGCGCCGGCAAGACCCCCACGACGCTCGCCCTGCTGGACACCCTCCGGCGCATGGACATCCGCGCCGGCGTGATCTCCCGCGGCTACGGCCGCGCGGATGACGCGCAGGTCCGCGTCATCGCCGACGGCGACCGCGCCGAGGACGTCGGCGACGAACCCCTCCTGATCAAGCTGCGCGCCGGCGTGCCGGTGGCGGTCGGTCGCGACCGCATCGCGGCGGCGCGCGCGCTGCTCGACGCCAACCCCGGCATTCAGGTGCTGGTGTCCGACGACGGCCTCCAGCACTGGCGGCTGCCAAGGCAGCTCAGCGTGCTCGTGTTCGACGAACGAGGTCTCGGCAATGGCCGGCTCCTGCCCGCCGGGCCGCTGCGTCAGGCGCGGGCCCTGCCGCCACCGCCGGGCTCTTCGGCGGACACGCTGGTGCTTTACAGCACCGGCCGGCCCAGCACCGCCCTGCCCGGCTTCGTCGGCAACCGCCAACTGGCCGGCGCCGTCGCGCTGGCCGACTGGTGGCGCGGCGAACCCGGCCGCATGGAACGCCTGCACGCCCTGCGCGGCAAGCCGCTGCTGGCCGCCGCAGGCCTGGCGCGGCCGCAACGCTTCTTCGACATGCTCGGCGAGCAGGGCCTGAACTTCCGCGCGCTGGCGTTGCCCGATCACGCCACGCTGGATCCCCTCCCCTGGGCCCGCACCGACGAGGTCGTCATCACCGAGAAGGACGCCGTCAAGTTGCGTCCGGAGGCGCTGCAAGGCTGCCGCATCTGGGTGGTGGCGCTAGACTTCCGCCCCGAACCCGCTTTTGAAGAGGCGTTGCAGCGCGAGCTGCGGCGGCTGCTCCCCCAATGGACCATCGACTGATTGAGATGCTGGTGTGCCCCGTCTGCAAGGGCCCGCTGGACGACCGCCGCAACGCTCCGGACACCGGCCTGCCGGACCGCGAACTGTTCTGCCCGGCGGACCGTCTGGCCTTCCCGATCCGCGACGGCATTCCGATCATGCTGGCCAACGAGGCCCGCTCCACCGACGGCGAAGGCGACACCGCGTGAGCACCGGTTTCCACATCGTCATCCCGGCCCGGCTGGCATCCACGCGCCTGCCCAACAAGCCGCTGGCCGACATCGCCGGCGCGCCGATGATCGTGCAGGTGGCGCGACGCGCTGCGCTGGCGGGCGCGGCGCAGGTGGTCGTCGCGACCGATGCCGTCGAGGTGAGGACCGCCTGCGAGGCCCATGGCATCCGCGCGCTGATGACGCGTGCCGATCACGCCAGCGGCAGCGATCGTCTGGCGGAGGCCGTCGAGCAACTCGGGCTGCCGGATGACGCGCTGGTCGTGAACGTCCAGGGCGACGAACCGCTGATCGCGCCGGAGATGATCCGCGCCTGCGCGGACCTGCTGGCCGCCAGGCCGCAATGCGCGATGGCCACGGTCGCTCACGCGATCGACGATGACGCCGAGTTCGCGAACCCGAACGTCGTCAAGCTGGTCACCGACGCCCAGGGCCTGGCGCTGTACTTCTCGCGCGCCCCCATTCCCTGGTGGCGCGACGCGCCGGGCGGCGGCGCCCGCGTGAAGCCCGAGGCCGTGCTACGACATGTCGGGCTGTATGCCTACCGCGCCGGTTTCCTGCGCCGCTTCCCGACGCTGGCGGTCTCGCCGCTGGAGCAGATCGAGGCGCTCGAGCAACTGCGCGTGCTGTGGCACGGCGAGCGCATCGCGGTGCACGTCAGCGCCGAGCGACCGGGCCCCGGCGTGGACACGCCCGAGGACCTCGAACGCGTCAGAAAGCTGATGACAAGCTGAATCGCGGCCCGGCCCGACAGGGTTACACCGCAGTTCATTCGCCTGCCGCGTCAGCGGACCGTAGGCCAGCGCGTGCTATTCTCGCCCGCAGTTTTCGAGGGCGCGTCGACCCGTGCGACGCGCCCTCTCCCTATATCGAGGAGACCCATGCGACTGATTCTTCTGGGCGCCCCCGGCGCCGGCAAAGGCACTCAGGCCTCTTTCATCTGCAACAAGTTCGGCATCCCGCAGATCTCCACCGGAGACATGCTGCGGGCCGCGGTCAAGGCCGGCACCGAACTCGGCATCGCCGCCAAGAAGGTGATGGACGCGGGCGGCCTGGTCAGCGATGAACTCATCATCAACCTGGTCAAGGAACGCATCGCGCAGCCCGATTGCGCCAAGGGTTTCCTGTTCGACGGTTTCCCGCGCACCATCCCCCAGGCCGACGCGATGAAGGCCGCCGGCGTGAAGCTGGACTTCGTGCTCGAGATCGACGTGCCTGACAGCGCCATCGTCGAACGCATGAGCGGTCGTCGCGTGCACACGGGCTCGGGCCGCACGTACCACACCAAGTTCAATCCGCCCAAGGTCGAGGGCAAGGACGACGTCACCGGCGAGGACCTGATCCTGCGCGACGACGACAAGGAAGAGACCGTCAAGAAGCGTCTGGAGGTCTATCAGGCGCAGACGCGTCCGCTGGTGGACTACTACTCCAGCTGGGCTGCCAGCGGCGACGCACAGGCGCCTCAGTACCGCCGCATCGAAGGCATCGGCACGGTGGACGAGATCACCGGCCGAGCCCTCGCCGCGCTGAGCTGAGCCCACTCCGACCCAGGACAATGGCGGCCCGCGTGGCCGCCATTTTTTCATCGACAATTGACGTTTACGTCAACGGCAACCAACAATTCGGAAGGAGACATCCATGGACATCGCGAACAAGGTCTTCATCGTCACCGGCGGCGCCTCGGGCCTCGGCGAAGGCACGGCCCGCATGCTGGCGCGCGAAGGTGCGACGGTCGTCATCGCCGACCTGCAGGTCGAGCGCGGCGAGGCGCTCGCCAAGGAGCTGAACGGCGCCTTCGTGAAGTGCGACGTCAGCCAGGAGGCCGATGCCCAGGCGGCCGTCGCCAAGGCGGTCTCGTTGGGCAAGCTGATGGGCTTGGTGAACTGCGCCGGCATTGCGCCGGCCGCCAAGACGGTCGGCAAGGATGGCGCGCATGCGCTGGCGACCTTCTCGAAGGTGATCACCGTCAATCTGGTCGGCAGCTTCAACATGATCCGCCTCGCCGCCGAGGCGATGAGCAAGAACGAGCCGGAAGCCACTGGCGAGCGCGGCGTGCTGATCTCGACGGCCTCGGTGGCCGCCTATGACGGCCAGATGGGACAGGCGGCCTACGCGGCCTCCAAGGGCGGGGTGGTCGGCATGACGCTGCCGATCGCACGCGACCTGGCGCGCAACGGCATCCGCAACATGACGATCGCCCCCGGCATCTTCGGCACGCCGATGCTCTTCGGCATGCCGCAGGAGGTGCAGGACGCGCTGGCCGCCAGCGTGCCCTTCCCTTCACGCCTGGGCCGCCCGGAGGACTACGCCAAGCTGGTCCACCAGATCGTCACCAACGACATGCTCAACGGCGAGGTGATCCGCCTGGACGGCGCGATCCGCATGGCGCCGAAGTAAGTCGGCGCACGGCCGAGACCTCACGGCCGATTCAACAAATGAAAAGGCCTCCCGGCGCGAGCCGGGAGGCCTTGTCGTTGATCGCGACGGATCCGAGATCAGTGCTTCGCGCTGCGCGAGTACACGGTCCACAGGCCGGCCAGATCAGCCGAGCCGTCGGTGCCCTTGACGGTGCGCCACGTGGCTTGCGCCTTGGCCTTGTCGCCGCCCAGGAACTGCGCCAGACCCAGGTAGAGCTTGGCGTCGTCCGGACGCTTCAGGTTGCCCTTGGCGATGCCTTCTTCCATCAGCTTGATGCCGGCGGCGGCCTGGCCGCGCTGCACCTGCGCGAAGCCGACCTTCACCAGTTCGTCGCCCTCACGGGCAGCACGGGCGGCCTTCTCGGCCTCGGCCGCGCCGGCCTTGGCCTCAGCAATGCGCTTGTCCAGCAGATCGGCCAGACGCTTCGGACGGGCGTTGTCGTCGGTCGGCTTCAGGACGCCGGCGGAGAAGCCCTTGTCCAGGACCTTCTTGCCTTCTTCAGGATAACCGGCAGCACCGGCGAGCTGGGCCAGCTCCATGTAGTCGTTGGCGCCCGTCATGTTCTCGGTCACCAGGCGCAGACGCAGCACGTCGACCTGGTAACGGCCAGCGGCGAAGCCCTTCTTGGCCTGCAGCGTGCCCAGCGACTGGGCCCACAGCTGCTTGGTCGGGTAGTAGTTCAGCAGCTTCTGGATGAGCACCGACTCCGTGCCGCCGTCACCCTTCTTGTTGGCCGCCCACAGCGCCGTGTTCAGCTTGTCCTGCGACGGCGTGCGACCGGCCTTCTCGTCGGCGGAGATGTCGGCCAGCGTGTCCTTGAGGATCGTGGTCACGTCGCCCGAGCGCAGTTGCGCCGCGGCCTGGACCTGCTTCATCGCCGGGCTGTTGCCGCCGGCGGCGTTGTACTTGTTGACCCACTCCAGCGCCTTGGCGCCGTTGCCCGCGCGCAGGTAGGTGCCGGCGATGGCTTCCATCGTCGGCAGCTTGTTGGCGGCCGGCATCTTGCCGGCAGCGCTCAGCGCGTCATAGGCCTTGACCATGGCGTCGGCATCGCCCAGACGCGAGGCCGCGGACAGGCGCAGGCCTTCCAGCGTGTTGTTCTCGTCGGCGTTGCGACCGGGCACCGCTTCGGCCTCCCGGATCTTGGCCATGGCTTCCTGAGCCTTGCCCGCCTTCAGCAGGTTCGAGGCCTCTTGCAGCGGCTTGCCCGCGGCGGGGCGCACCTGCGCGGCGGCCTGGGACAGGACGCTCAGGCTGCCTTCCGGCGTGGAGCCCAGCACCAGCGCGGCGGCGCCGACAGCGGCGGTTGCCAGCAGTTTGAATTTCATTTGCTTGCTCTCCAAAGAAGAAAAACGCGCCGCCCTTTCGGGCAGGCGCGTTCTGGTCAGACACCGATCAGGCGGTCATCCGGCTCAGTTCAGGAACTGTTCGTTCCCGACCATCGCCATTTTCTTGACGCCCAGGCGCTGCGCCGATGCCATCACATTGGCCACGTAACCGTACTCGGCCAGCTTGTTCGGCTTGATGTGCACTTCCGGCTGGTCCGGCATCGCGGCGATCTCGGACATCTTGGACTCCAGCGCCGCGTGGTTCGGCACCGCGGCACCGTCCCAGAACACCGTGCCGTCGAAGTCGATCGCCACTTCGTGGACGATCGGCTCATTGGGCGGCGGGTTGTTGTTCGGCGGCGGCATGTCCAGGTTGACCGAGTGCAGCTGGATCGGGATGGTGATGATCAGCATCACCAGCAGCACCAGCATCACGTCGATCAGCGGCGTCGTGTTGACGTCGAGCATCGTTTCCGGCTCGTCACTGCCGCTGGAGCTTCCAACGTTCATACCCATGTTTCAGCTCCTTCAGCCACCACGAGCCGGCGGCTCGGTGACGAACTTGATGGACATGATGCCAGCGCGCTGGCACGCCACCATGACCTTGCCCACGTTCTCATAGCGGGACTTGTCGTCGCCGCGGATGTGAACTTCCGGCTGAGGATTCAGGACCGCCACCTTTTTCAGGCGCGACACCAGCGTTTCCACGTCGGGAACCGGCTGCACGCCCCAATAGATGTCGCCATCCTTGGTCACCGCGATTTCGATGTTCTCCGGCTTGGTGACGCGGACGACGTTCGTCTCCTTCGGCAGGGTCACCCCCACCGACTGCGTCACCACCGGCACGGTGATGAGGAAGATGATCAGGAGCACCAGCATCACGTCCACGAGGGGCGTGGTGTTGATGGTCGAGACCACTTCGTCTTCGCCACCGGACGAACCTACGTTCATCCCCATATTGCGTCTCCGGAAACTTCGGTGCGGATTAGCGGCCTGCGACCTTGCGGCTGCCCATCAGGACGCCGTGCAGGTCAGCAGCGAAGGCACGGACCTGGCCCATCACCGTCTTGTTGCGGTTGACCAGCCAGTTGTAGCCCAGCACGGCCGGAACGGCGACAGCCAGACCGATGGCGGTCATGATCAGCGCGGCGCCCACGGGGCCGGCGACCTTGTCGATCGAGGCTTGACCGGCCACGCCGATCTGCGTCAGCGCCTGCAGGATGCCCCACACCGTGCCGAACAGGCCGATGAAGGGGCTGGTCGAGCCGACGGTCGCCAGGAAGCCCAGGCCGCCTTGCAGACGCGTGTTGACTTCGCTCACGGCGCGGTCGATGTTCATCGTGACCCACGTGTTGTGGTCGATGTTCTCGGTCAGGGCGCCTTCATGGTGCTCCGAAGCTTCCACGCCGGTCTGGGCGATGAAGCGGAAGGCACCGGATTCGCTCAGGCTCTTCAGGCCTTCCTGCAGCGAAGCCTTCTTGAAGAACGACGCGCGGACGTCCTTGGCTTCGCGGGAGATCTTCGAGGTGTCCCACAGCTTCGTGAACAGGATGTACCACGAACCCATGGACATGATCGCCAGGATGGCCAGCACGGCCTGGTCGACCACGTTGCCGTGGGCGACGATGTTGCCCAGGCTGTACGGGTTGTCGACCGGCTTGGCGGCGGCCGGTTCGGAAACGGCGGCAGGAGCGATGTCGGCAGGAGCGGGGGCGGTGTCAGCGGCGGAAGCGGCGGCCGAGGCAGCCTGGTCCTGCGCTTGGGCAGCCAGCGGGGAGACGGCCAGGGTCGCGGCGCACGCGACGGCCGCAAACAAGGCAGACAGACGAGAGATCATGGAGGGTGCTCCTACGAGAAAAGTCTTGAACTCAGGTTGAGAGGTCGGGGCGCGTCAGGCGCCCCGTGTTCGATCGATCGCGGGTCGGACAGTCCCGCGGATCATTCCATGTTGAACACGAATTCCTGTTCGAGGATCGCGTCCGTGCACTGGTATTCCGTCAGCGCGGCCTGGATGGCGTTCTTGAGGGCGCGTTCGGCCTTGCGGTCGTTGGCGCCGCGCAAGGCGGTGAAGCTCACGTCAGCCACCTTGCCGCCCTTGACGGTGAAGGTCGCCTTGTAGCTCGCGGTGCCGCTCCAGTTCAGGGCCGGCATTTCGGGCTTGGCCATCTTGGTGCAGTTGCCGATCGCCGACCGGGGCTTGTCCGACGGCGGTGCCGGCGGCG